>NZ_JAWJYQ010000045.1:0-71935 GCF_032971465.1 Pseudomonas sp. LSJ-87
GCCGGCGAAGGCGTCGAAGCGCTCGGCCTGGCCGCGCATGGCCTCGGCCAGCACCTTGCCCGCCAGGTGGGTGTAGGTCACGCCGTGACCCGAGCAGCCCTGGGAGTAGTAGATGTTGTCGCCGATACGGCCAACCTGCGGCAGGCGCGACAGGGTCAGCAGGAAGTTGCCGGTCCAGGCGTAGTCGATCTTCACGTTCTGCAGCTGCGGGAAGGCCTTGAGCATCTTCGGACGGATGATCGCCTCGATGTTGGCCGGGTCACGCGCGCCGTACACCACGCCGCCACCGAAGATCAGGCGCTTGTCGCTGGTCAGGCGGTAGTAGTCGAGCAGGTAGTTGCAGTCCTCGACGCAGTAGTCCTGTGGCAGCAGAGTGCGCGCCAGTTCGTCGCCCAGCGGCTCGGTGGTGATCACCTGGGTGCCGCATGGCATGGACTTGCTGGCCAGTTCCGGCACCAGGTTGCCCAGGTAGGCGTTGCCGGCGACGATGATGAACTTGGCGCGGACCTTGCCCTGCGGGGTATGCACCACCGGGTTGGCGCCACGCTCGATGCGTACGGCCGGGGTTTGTTCATAGATGATGCCGCCCAGCGATTCGACCGCGGCGGCTTCGCCCAGGGCCAGGTTCAGCGGGTGGATGTGGCCGCCGCTCATGTCCAGCATGCCGCCCACATAGTTGTCGCAGGCGACCACTTCGCGGATGCGCTTCTGGTCCATCAGCTCCAGCTGGTTGTGACCGAAGCGTTCCCACAGGCGCTTTTGCGACTCAAGGTGGCCCATCTGCTTGCTGGTGAGGGCAGCGAACACGCCACCGTCCTTCAGGTCGCACTGGATGTTGTACTTGGCCACGCGCTCACGAATGATGCGCCCGCCTTCGAAGGCCATCTGGCCCAGCAGCTGAGCCTGCTTGGGGCCGACGGTGCGTTCGATGACGTCGATGTCGCGGCTGTAGCTGTTGACGATCTGGCCACCGTTGCGGCCCGATGCGCCGAAGCCGACCTTGGCCGCTTCGACGATGCTCACCTTGAAGCCGTTCTCCAGCAGGAACAGGGCGCTGGACAGGCCGGTGTAGCCGGCGCCGATGATGCACACATCGGTTTCCACCTCACCCTGCAGCGCCGGACGTGGCGGCACCGGGTTGGCCGAGGCGGCGTAGTAGGACTGGGGGTAGGGGGTGTTAGCCATGCTGCAGGAACCTCGTGTTTTATATTTTTAACGAATGTACCGATGCTATCAATAATAATAAACACCCGCTAGTCGTCCGTTGAAAAACCTTTACTCGGTCCCCGTCAGCGCGCCTTTCTATAAAGAGTTTAAGATTCAGTAGGTTAGCGCGAAAAAAAGTATTGACATGGTCTTTGGAATGGGTAGAATGCGCACCACACGACAGGCACATAGCTCAGTTGGTTAGAGCACCACCTTGACATGGTGGGGGTCGTTGGTTCGAGTCCAATTGTGCCTACCAAATCGAAGAAGGGGTGATCCGAAAGGGTCACCCCTTTTTTCATTGTGATTTTATGCGGCCAGGGGCTGGTGCGCAGCCCATCCGACCAGTGCCGTGCTCCGGCAAGGCGGCCCCATGTGTAGAAAACTCGAAAGTTTTTGATTTTTCTCAAAAAAACGCTTTACAGGTACGCATTCGATCACTAATATGCGCACAACACGACAGGCACATAGCTCAGTTGGTTAGAGCACCACCTTGACATGGTGGGGGTCGTTGGTTCGAGTCCAATTGTGCCTACCAAATCGAAGAAGGGGTGATCCGAAAGGGTCACCCCTTTTTTCATTGTGATTTTATGCGGCCAGGGGCTGGTGCGCAGCCCATCCGACCAGTGCCGTGCTCCGGCAAGGCGGCCCCATGTGTAGAAAACTCGAAAGTTTTTGATTTTTCTCAAAAAAACGCTTTACAGGTACGCATTCGATCACTAATATGCGCACAACACGACAGGCACATAGCTCAGTTGGTTAGAGCACCACCTTGACATGGTGGGGGTCGTTGGTTCGAGTCCAATTGTGCCTACCAAACAAAAGTCCCGGTTTCCGGGCATCAAAAGGGCGACCCCAAGGGGTCGCCCTTTTGTTTTTGTCGTGCCCAACGAAGGGCGACTTCGCGCGCTACAGCCTCGTCGGATAACCGCATAGCGAATTGCGACTATAGTGAGTCTCTAGCGATGGGGTCAGAGATGCGGCTATGCCTTCGATTGATGTGTCGCTTCCGTTGAGCCTGCGCAAACGAGCCATGTTGGCCAGTGCGTTGAACCTTCTCGCTGTCTTTGCTTCCCAGGTCATGCGGCTGGGCGGCAATCTGGTTATCACCCGCTTGCTCGTGCCGGAAATGTTCGGCGTGATGGCCATTGCCACCACTGTTGCAGTGGTGCTGCAACTGCTTTCCGATGTTGGACTGCGGCCGAACGTCATTCAGAGCTCGCGCGGCGACGAACCGCTGTTTCTCGATACCGTGTGGACGGTGCAAGTCATCCGTGGGTTTGTGCTGTTCCTTCTGACGTTGCTATTGGCCCTGGGGGCAAAATTCACGCAGTACATCGAACTGTGGCCGGCCCATTCCACCTACGCCGCTCCAGAGCTACCGATGGTGCTGGCGTTGTCTGGGTTCGCCGCGATCATCTATGGCTTCCAGTCGCCCAAGGTCGATGTGGCCATCCGTGTCTTCCAGCAGAAGAAGGTAGTGATCGCCGAACTGATTGCACAGTTTGTCGGTTTGATCGTGATGCTCGTGGCAGGCTATCTCACCCGCTCCATCTGGTCATTGGTGGCGGCGGGGCTGCTGAGCACACTGGTTTTCACCGTACTCAGTCACCTGGTCTTCCAGGGGCCGCGCAACCGCCTGCGATGGGACCCCGCCGCGCTGCGCGAGGTGTTCGATTACGGGCGCTGGATCTTGTTGTCATCCTCCGTAGGGGTGCTGGCGATGCAGGGTGACCGGATCTGGTTCGGCGGAAGTATGTCGGTCGCGGAACTAGGGGTCTATTCCATCGCTGTCGCCATCCTCGGGGCCATTCAGTCGGTCCTGCTGCGGCTGGCGGGGGCAGTCGCCTTGCCGGCCTTCAGTGAGGCAACGAGAAGTGGCGACAAAGAGCGGGTGCGCAGCCTTTACTACCGTTCCAGGGTGCTGTTTGACCTGACCTCGCTGTTCGCTTGCGGTTTTTTGCTGACTGCCAGCCCGCTGTTGATCAGTTGGCTGTACGACGACCGTTATGCCGGCGCCGGCAATACCATGGCCATTCTCTCGCTCTCTCTTTTCACCTTGCGCTTCACGCTGGCACACCAGCTCTGGTTGGCCCTGGGGCTGACCAAATACGTGGCGATGGACAACATCATCCGGGTCGTTTCGCTGTTTATCCTACTGCCGGTCCTCATGGCCATCGGTGGCGTGAGCTATGCCATCTGGGGTGTGGCGCTGCATACCTTCTTCACGCTTTTCCTGATTTTTCCTGTCAACCGCAAACTGGGTCTGCTGGACCTGAAGCGCGAGGTTGTAGTACTGCCTGCCCTGCTGATCGGCGTCTTTTTCGGTGAAATGATAACCAGCCTGTTCACCTGATTGGGCCGTGAAGGCGCAGGCAGGTGAGCGTGTGGTCGGTAGACACATGGGCTGCAAAAGGTTCCAGCGCCTGGGAGGGGAGGCTGCATCAGGCGGCCCCTGAGGCCGCACGGTCAGGTATGCCGTTGTTATCTTTCGCCATATTCACAAGTAGAAAAAATGGCGCCATAAAACATACAGTTTCCACTGGCTAATCATTGAATAATCAATGGTTAAGCGTGTCTTGACAGATCTTTTTCGCAGATCTTTAATCTTTTGGTATATGGCAGCTTGAGGCGTTTAACTGCCAAAGGTTATTGCGTGTTTATTTGGCAGCGCTTATCACCTGTTAACTGGATAAGCTCCAAGGACATGAAATGAGAGAGCACATACGAAAGCTCATAACGCCGTCGATGCGCTTCGAAATAAGAAAGTTCTTGACTTGGGCCCAGGATATAATGGGGCGCGCGTGTTTGTGGCGCTGGGAAATTACCAGGTTTCGGCTGCAGACAAGTAACGACTACGAAGTCTTATATGTGGGTCGAAAGAGCCGCAAGGAGATGGCCAAGTTGCTCATCGGCGGTAAACCCGAGGCCGACACCAAATCCGGCGATGGCACGCAACAGCCTGGCGCCGCGTCCCATAGGGTGTTGATTAGCGAGATGCCCAGTGCAGGTGCCCTGTACGTGCCCCATTACCTGAGTGCCATCATCCCCTTGGGGCGTCCGCTGGAAGAGATCATCGCCCGCTACGACGGTGAACTGCGCCGCAACATCCGCAAGTGTCGGCCACTGTACCGCATGCAGCAGGTGCTGACCGACGAGGAGATTGGCAAGGCCGACCGGGAAATGTTGCAGCCTTATGCCCAGGCGCGGCATGGCCTGCATGCCAAACAATTCGACTCCCAGGAAGTGTTGCGCATCGCCAAGACCGTTGGCCGGCTCGACCTCGTGATGAAAGGCGACGAGGTTGTAGCCTGTCATTTCGGTTGTGTAATAACCCGGGCCGGCAAGCGCTATTGGAGCACGCTTCGCTTTGGCTACCCGGAGGCCGTCTTCAACGACCCAAAACGACTGCGCGAGGTCAACTCGATCACTACCTTCATGGCCCTGGAATGGGCCATCGAGCAGGGTTTCGATTATTACGATATCGGCCAATGTCTGGCACGTCCGGACGATGGGCTTTTGAAATGGAAGCGCCGGCGCGGCGGTGATGTGGATACCTTGGGCAACCAGGCTTATATGTTCGTCCGGCTGCCGAAGACCGGCATCGCCAAGTTTCTCTGGGAATTCCCGTTATTTGCCGTCGAGAACAGCAGGCTCACACTGCATCTGGGTTTGCCGGATGGGGCAAGTGACGAGGAAGTTGTCGACCGCTATCGTGAAATGGTCTTCGGTGGATTATTCAAGATATACATTTACTGTGCGAAAGCGCCTGGCGAACTGCTGCTGGAGAACTTGCGCGATCGATATGCTCACTTCCAGTCCCCTCCCATTCTGGAAAAAGTAGTGTGCAACTGAGCGTGAAAGATAGCCTTTCAATGAGAGCGCTGCATGATGAACGACATTTCGGGTATAGACACGAAGGGATCCGACCATAAAAGCTGGAGCTTGGCCGCATACATGTACCTCGCAAGAAAGCGGCTGGTACGAAAGCCGTCGGAGAACCTGAAGAACCTTGCGGTCAGGACTTGGGATATCGCCCCGGCCGAGGTCACCCCAGCGCCTCCCGCTTTCTTTCTGCCGAATCAGTTGGAGCGAGTGACCGGCTGGGAAGCGAAACGTTTCTTTCCTTTCGAGCATCCGCGGCGGACCATGGAGGGGCTGGGCAGCGTCGCACAGGCCCCTACCAAGGGCTATCTGATCAAGGACGTCATTCTGATCGATGGCGCACTCTACAAGGACAATGCCAGCTTCTGGCTGTCTGATCGGCCCAACGGGTTGCCGCGAATCGTCGTGGAGCAAGAGATCGAGCGTGGGGCCGCTTATTGTTCACGTTACGGCAACCGCTGGTTTGGAACGTGGCTGGCCGAGGATTGCGTCACATATGCTTTGGCCCGTAACGAAGGCGTGCCGGTCACCACGGCACCTTCGGGCAGGTTCCCCCTTTTTTCCCAGGCTGCGCAGTACGAAGAATGGCTTGGCATGCATCCGCTTCGGCTGCACACGGCCTTTTTTCGAGAGTTGGTGCTGTTCGATGACTTCAGCCACAACACAAACCAGTCCGAGCGATACCGCGCCATGGGCCAAAAGTTGTTGTCGCGGGTAAATTACCAGTCCCACCCGGGGGTTTTCATCTTGCGGGGCGGTGATGGGGATCCGCGCCTGCTGCACAACGAACTACAGATTGCCGAACATCTGCAAAAACATCGCGGCTTTCGCATCCTTGCCCCTTTGAAGTGCGACCTGGCAACCATCGTGGAAACCTGTGCCGGGGCGAGGGTAGTGGTGGGCGTCGAAGGCAGCCAGCTCATCCACGGTATGAATGTGCTGTCGCCCGGCGCTTCGGTGCTGACGCTGCAGCCACCTGATCGCTTTGTCTGCTTCTACAAGTACCTGACTGATCGCGATCAACAGCATTTCGGCTTTGTGGTCGGGATACCTGATGGCAGCGGCTTCCGCATCGACCTCGATGAGCTCCAACGGACCTTGGATCTGCTGCCGTCATGACAAGGCAAGGCATGCCATGACTGCCTGAGGTGCATGGCCACTGGTTGCACGGTGTAACGTATGGTCGCGGTCCTTGCCCGGGGAGAGCGTGCTAGAATCCGCGCCTTCGAATCTGGAGGTACATGCGTGCGCAAACTGGCTGTGGTAATGGCAGTGCTCGCCCTGGCGGGCTGTGAGAACGAGGTCGAAGGCGTGCACAAACAGGTGGCCGAACACCTGCACAACCCCAAGACCGCCAAGTTCGGCAACGTGCGGATCGACACCCAGGGCACCATCTGCGGCCAGGTCCGCGGCAAGGATGATGCCGGGCAGTACGAAGCCTACCGCAGCTACGTGGCGATCAAGCGCGATGGCCAATACGAAATCATCGTCGACGACAGCGGCAACAACCTGCGCATCCGCGAGATGTGTGGCGGCGCCGAGCTGCAGCGTCGCGCCGAAGCCCTGGCTGGCCAGCCGGCCCCGCAAGGCTGGGATGTGGAAGTGATCCAGGGCGCCAACATGGGCGCGCTCAGCGACATGACCGCACGCCTGATCGAAAAGGGCATCCCGTCCTCGGTGGAGTACCGCGACGGCAAGCCGGTGGTGCTGATGGGGCCGTTCCCCAGCCGTGAGGAAGCCGAAGCACGCAAGGCCGAGGTAATGGCCAAGCTGGGTACCGATTCGGTGGTGATCCAGCACGGCGCAGCGCGCTAAACCCGGTTTCTGCAGGCGCGGACTTTTGTGGGAGCGGCCTTGTGTCGCGAAAGGGCTGCGCAGCGGCCCCAGAATCTTGAACCCTGCACATATTGCCGGGGCCGCTATGCGGCCCTTTCGCGACACAAGGCCGCTCCCACACGGCTTCCACAAGTCCGCTTGTGCAAGGTCGGCGCGGCACAGTCAAACGCGCGCTAGACATTGTCCGCACAGTTTTGGCTATGCTTGGCAGGAAGAAGTCGAACGGGGAGGGCCTCATGTCTACACTGGAGCGGGCCATTGCCGTGGCCGCCAGGGCGCATGAAGGGCAATACGACAAGGGTGGGGCTGCTTATATCCTCCACCCGCTACGCGTGATGATGCGGGTTTCCACAACCGAACAACGGATTGTCGCGGTGCTTCACGATGTGATCGAAGACACCCCGCTGACCCTGTCCGACCTGGCGCGCGAGGGTTTCGCGCTGAAAATCCTTGCCGCCTTGCTGGCGCTCAGCCGCCGTGAGGGCGAGGCCTACCAGGACTTCGTGGTGCGCCTGGGCGGTGACCCGCTGGCGCGCACCGTCAAGCTGGCCGACCTGGCCGACAACAGCGACCTTTCGCGCATCCCCTGCCCAGGCCCCACCGACCTGGCGCGGCTGGCGCGTTACCGCGAAGCCAGCGCCTACCTGCAGGCGTTGGCCTGAGGTTGAATACGCGGTCAGTCTTCCTTCGGCACAGTCCAGAAAATCTGCACGCCGCCATCGTCGCGGTGGGCGAGGGTGACGTTATCGTTTTCGGCGATTTCCTCGAGCAGGGTTTCCCAGTCTTCCGGGGCTTCCTGTTCCAGGCGAAAGATCAGCGCCGCGCGGCTGCGCTGGGCAGTGGGGCTGTTGATGATCTTCTGGATGCGCATACCCAGTTGTTCATAGCTGCTCGGGGTGGCGGAGGCGGTGCTGGACACAAGTGTTTCCTTGTTTTTGCTGTATGCACATACAGTATTTCACTGTAAGTAATTTCGCAACAGCTTGTCAGGCGAAAACTGTGCTCAAGCCTGGGCCGATCCGTGCGCAGCGTTATCCAAGGTATTCCA
This sequence comes from Pseudomonas sp. LSJ-87, assembly GCF_032971465.1. NCBI lineage: Bacteria > Pseudomonadati > Pseudomonadota > Gammaproteobacteria > Pseudomonadales > Pseudomonadaceae > Pseudomonas > Pseudomonas sp. LSJ-87. The sequence continues at coordinate 7,976 of NZ_JAWJYQ010000045.1, forward strand.
CAGGCTTCTCATCGTAGGGTTCTGATTCAACAGCGAGCAGTACGAGCGGATCTCCAGGCGCGTGCTCCATTCGGCGCCTCCAGCCTGCACGAGCAACCCTCTTTCCAGCTCGTCATTCACAGCACTGTGGGGCAGCCAGGCTACCCCATAGCCCTCGACAGCCATGCGAACCAGCAGCATCGCCATATCGGCCTCATAGCAGCGTTCCAGAGGGGCGACTTCAGGTGCGTTGCGAATGACGACGTCTGCCACTTTCCCCAGGAATGTCGTGGCGGTGTACGCCAGGTGCGGAATAGGCTTCTTGCCTGCGCAAAGCCGGAACATCGGCTTGCCCTGCGCGTCGGGCGCACACACGGGGATAAATGCATCATGGCCGAGTGCCAGGCTACCGAAGCGCTCAGGGTCCAGGGAGATGGGGGTAAGCGGATGATGGTAGACAATCATCAGGTCGCAGCTGCCTTCTTCAAGGGCGATGACGGCGTCATTGATGTTGGCCGCCACTACCCGGGCATTGAAGCGCTCGTTTTGCTGCTGGAACTGGCTGAGCCATTTCGGCAAGAACGTCATGGACAGGCTGTGGGCTGCCGTGATCTGGATCGAGCGCCCTGGCATCCGTTTCACGTCCCTCAGGTCGGCGCGCAGTGCCATCAAGGCGGCGAGCGCCTGGCGGGCTTCAGCGCAGAAGGTCTGGCCGGCGGGCGTGAGCTGTACCGGGTAGGTGGCACGATCAACCAGCTCGACACCCACCCACTCTTCGAGCGAGCGGATTCTCCTGGAGAGCGCGGACTGTGTAACGCATCGCACCTCGGCGGCGCGAGAAAAATTCTTCCACTCGGCGATCGCCATGAGGTCGTCCAGCCACTTGATTTGCATTGCTGATCTCCTTCGCCAGGCGCTCAGTGTAAGCGTGTTCGCACAAGCCTCGACAGCGATGCCTATAAACTATTCCGAAAACGCATAGGGTCAGCCCTATTACTCATCAACTTGTTTTTTTGCGGCGATAAACTTGTCTCCAGCACTCTCCTGGCGAGTTGCTGTTCCTGTCTTTATTCCAATCCTGCCAAGTAGAAAAAATAGAAAATAACTTGAGGAAAACATCGTGAAAAACAATAAGCTTCCGCGCCGAATTGCGATAGGTATCGCCTTGGGCGTAGTCGTCGGCTGGGCATGTCATCATTTCGCAGGCAGCGAACAGGACGCCAGGCAGATGGCAGCCTACTTCTCCATGGTGACGGAAATCTTTCTGCGTCTGATCAAAATGATCATTGCGCCGCTGGTGTTCGCCACACTTGTCGGCGGGATCGCAAGCATGGGCAATTCGCGTTCGGTCGGCCGCATCGGCTTTCGTGCCATGGCCTGGTTCGTCTGCGCTTCGGCCATTTCACTGGCGATCGGCATGGCGCTGGTCAACCTGTTCGAACCAGGCGCTGGCATCAACTTGCAGGTCGCGCAGCACGCTGATGTCGTTACAGCCCCGGTGAATACGGGTGACTTCAGCCTCAAGGTATTTATCAGTCATGTATTCCCTCGCAGTATTGCCGAGGCCATGGCTAATAATGAAATACTTCAAATTGTGGTCTTCTCTTTGTTCTTCGGCTTCGCTCTGGCTGGCGTCAATCGAGCCGGCCATACAAAGATTGTGGACTGCATCGATGAACTTGCGAAAGTGATGTTTCGCATCACTGACTATGTCATGGCATTTGCACCGATCGGGGTTTTTGCAGCGATCGCTTCGGCAATCACTACTCAAGGCCTGGGGCTGCTGGTCGACTATGGCAAGCTCATTGTCGAGTTCTACCTGGGCATCCTGCTGCTGTGGGCAGTGCTGTTCGGTGCGGGTTACTTGTGCCTGGGCAAGTCTGTTTTCACGCTCGGCAAACTGATTCGCGAGCCTGTGCTGCTGGCGTTCTCCACGGCCAGCAGCGAGGCGGCCTACCCGAAAACGATGGAAGCGCTCGAGAAGTTCGGTGCGCCGAAACGCGTGTCCAGCTTCGTCCTGCCGTTGGGCTACTCGTTCAACCTCGACGGTTCGATGATGTACCAGGCGTTCGCCATCATGTTCATCGCCCAGGCATACAACATCGACCTCAGTTTCACCCAGCAGGTGTTGATCCTTTTGACACTGATGATTACCAGCAAGGGCATGGCGGGCGTGGCGCGGGCGTCGGTGGTGGTGGTCGCTGCGACCTTGCCGATGTTCAACCTGCCTGAAGCTGGCCTGCTGTTGATCATCGGTATCGATCAGTTCCTCGACATGGCGCGTACCGCTACCAACGTCGTGGGCAACAGCATTGCCACGGCAGTGATCGCCAAATCAGAGCCACAGACCGAGCCGGAAGCGGCAAGCGAGGCGTCCACCCTCGACCGCCCGGTATCGGCCGCCTGAGGAGTTTGCTCATGAAGTCGAAGAAGGCAGCCGGTCCACAAGCTTTTGCCCACACGATCGGGATTGTCGGCGGGCTTGGTTCGCTCGCGGGGGGCGACCTTTTCTACAAGCTTGTGAAGTCGCGGGCGGTGCTGGAGGACCAGGGGCGTTTTCATTTCCTGCTCGAGCAACATCCCTTCAAGGATGTGCTGCTGCCTCTGGACGCAAGCGCAAGCATGACCTCGCGAAAGTTCTACGTTTTCGAGGTGTGCAGGTCATTCGAAGCGAGCGGTGTGGATGCGATCATGCTGCCTTGCTTTGCCAGCCAGACGTTCCGCGCACAGATCCAGGAAGAGCTGGGGATTCCGGTACTGGACATGATGGAAGCCTTGGTGCGACACATCCGTCAGGTCGCGGAGCCAGGCAGTACACTCGGTGTGCTTGCTTCGGATTATGTGCGCCATTCCGGGCTCTTCGAACAAGCGTTGGGCCGCCAGTACGATGTGGTGTACCCCGACGCGCAAGCGCAGGTCGCGCTGATGGAGGCCATGTATGGCGTCAACGGCATCAAGGATGGGCACCTGAATGGCGTGCCTCTGGAGTCCGTGTACCAGGCATGCCTGTCAGTGCAGGCACAGGGTGCCACCTTGGTCGTGCCGGGTATGACCGAGCTTTCGCTGGTGTGCGCCGACCTGCAGCGCCGTGGCATTGCCGCACTGGATATCAATGAGCTCTACGCCACGTTTGCGACCCAAGGCTCAAGTGCGCCCCGTGAACTGCCTTTCAAGCTGGGTATCGTGGGTGGTGTCGGCCCTGCAGCGACGGTGGATTTCATGGGCAAGGTGGTTGCCGGTACGCCTGCGGGCCGGGATCAGGACCATATCAAGATGGTGGTCGAGCAGAACCCGCAAATTCCGGACCGCACGGCCAGCCTGCTGAATGATGAAACCGACCCGACGATGGCCATGTACGCGACCTGCAAGCGCCTGGAAAGCGCCGGTGCCAACGCAATTGCAATCCCGTGCAATACCGCTCACGCGTTTGTTGAACGCATCCAGGAGCACCTGCGCGTGCCAATCGTCAACATGCTTACCGAGACGATCGACTGGATAAGGCAAACATACGGCCGCGACAAGTCGGTCGGCCTGCTGGCGACGTCAGGCACCGTCGCCAGCCAGGTCTATCACCAGGCAGCGAGCCGCGCCGGGCTTGAGATTGTTGTGCCGGCGCCGGATTACCAGAAGCTGGTCATGGAGGCCATTTACGGTGAGCGGGGCATCAAGGCTGGCTTCACTGAAGGACTGTGTCGGGACCAGTTGCTGATTGCGGCCGAGCATCTCTCGGAAGTGGGGGCGACGGTGCTGATTCTGGGCTGTACGGAACTGCCGCTGGTGCTCAGCCACTGTGATGCTTATGAGCTGAGTGGCAGGACGGTTGCCCTGGTGGACCCCACCATGATTTTGGCACGCAGATGTGTCGCGTTGGCTGGGGGGGCAGGTAGTTAGCAGCATACTCATACGTTGCACATTCCCTGTGTGGGTTTCACCCGCGAATGGGTCGGTGCCGGGTGTCTGGCGGGTACCTGGGCTTTGTTTAAATGAAGCGGCAGCCGTGATTGAGCTCGAGGGCCTCTTCGCGGGTGAACCCGCTCCCACAGGTTCAGCGCCAACTCGAAGCCCGCGCCGTCCCTGTGGGAGCGGGCGCGCCCGCGAAGCAGGCGACGCGGTGGATGGCACCGGCTTTGCCGGTGTTCGCGGGCATGCCCGCTCCCACAGGTACCGCGCAACTGCAAATGCTGATGATCGTTCATACATTTGTATGGCTGATGGCTCCGTCTATTGAAAATGGTCGATACCACCCCCCGCCAACCCCGCATAACCTCAGGCCAACACGCACTGGTCACTACTGACAAGACGAAGCCCTCTACACCAGTCGCAAACGCCAACGGGAAGCCACCAGCATGTCAGCGAAATCCGATTTGTCCCTGTTACCCAACAAACCGCTATGGTTTGCCCCGAGCGCGCCACGGGCCCGGCTGGACGGCGTGGCCGATGCCGATGTGGTGATCGTCGGTGCCGGGTACACGGGGTTATGGACCGCCTACTACCTGCTCAAGAGCGACCCGTCGCTGCGCGTGGTACTGCTGGAAAAGAACGCCGTCGGCTTCGGCGCCTCGGGCCGCAACGGCGGTTGGGCCTCGGCGATCTTCCCGATTTCCCTGCACCGGGTGGAGCAACTGTATTCCCACCATGCGGCCTTGCACCTGCAGGCTGCGATGAACGCAACGGTCGACGAGATCGGCCGGGTGCTGGCGCTGGAAGGGGTCGATGCCGACTATGCCAAGCAGGGCTTCCTCTCTCTGGCCCGCAGCGCCCCGCAGATGGCGCGGGCGCGTGCGGCCGTGGAATCTTCGGCGCGCTTCGGGCTGCCCGACCAGTGGCGAGTGCTGGAGGCAGCCGAAGCCCAGGCCCGGACCGGTGCCCAAGGCACCCTTGGCGGCCTCTACACCGAACACTGCGCGCTCATCCACCCCGGCAAGCTGGTGCGTGGCCTGGCCAAGCTGGTCGAAAGCCTGGGCGCGACAATCTACGAGCAGTCGGCGGTCACCCAGATGACCCCGGGCGTGGTGCACACCGAACATGGTTCGGTACGTGCCGGTATGACCGTGCGGGCCACCGAGGCATTCACTTCGCAACAGCCGGGCAAGTCGCGTTTCGTCATCCCGCTGTATTCGCTGGTGCTGGCCACCGAGCCGTTGCCGCGTGAACTGCTGGCCCGGCTCAACCTCGACCACCGCCTGGCGTTCAACGACATGCGCCACCTGCGCGTATACGGCCAGGTCACCGCCGAAGGCCGGCTGGTGTTCGGCGGCCGGGGCGCGCCCTACAAATGGGGTTCGAGCATGCCCGAACAGGCCGACCTGGTGGACAGCATCCACGGCAAGATCCACGACACCCTGCTCGAATTCTTCCCGGCCCTGCGCGACGCCCGCATCACCCACCGCTGGGGTGGCGCGCTGGGTGTTTCCCGCGACTGGTGCCCGACCGTCAGCATCGACCGCAACCAGCGCATGGCCTGGGCCGGCAACTACGTCGGTGACGGCGTGGCCACCAGCAACCTGGCCGGGCGCATTCTGCGCAACCTGATTCTCGAGCGTGATGAAGACATCAACACGCTGCCCCTGGTCAACCACCGCTCGCCATCCTGGGAGCCAGAACCGCTGCGCTGGTTCGGCATCAACAGCGGCCTGGCTGCCGCGTCGCTCAGTGATCTGGAAGAGCGCTACACCCACAAACCTTCACGTACCGCGATGCTGCTGGAAAAGCTCACCGGCGCCCATTGACAAGGAGAAACCCCATGCCTTCGTTCACCATCATCAAGCACGCCGACATCAAGGCCCTGCCACTGAACCCTGCCGGTCAGCGTGCCGGCGCCGACAAGGGGGACCCACAGATCGCCATCAGCAAGCAGGCCCCGGAAGCGGTCGGCAACCTCGGTGTGTGGGAGTGCCAGCCGGGCGGCTGGCCGGTGGTCGACCGCCCTGACACCGAGTTCACCTACATCATCTCCGGCAAGGCGCTGCTCACCGACGACAGCACCCGGGAGGTGGTGGAAGTGACCGGCGGCGACCTGATCATCCTGCCACCAGGCTGGACTGGCCGCTGGGACGTGCTGGAAACCGTACGCAAGGTCTATGCCATCTACTGATTTCCGCCAGAGCTGGAAGCCTGCCCCGATCCTTGTGGGAGCGGCTTCAGCCGCGAACACTGGCGCAGCCGGTGCCATGCACCGAGTTGCCTTCTTCGCGGGTGAACCCGCTCCCACATGGCCGCCGCATCCATCAACCATTTTCGGATAACCACAATGACCCAAACCATCATGAACTGGATCTCCGGCGCTCAGGCCGAGACCACCAGCGGCCAGCAACTGCCGGTCTACAACCCGGCCACCGGCGTGGTCACCGGCCAGGTGCAGCTGTCTGCACAAAAGGACGTGGACACCGCCGTCGCGTCGGCCAAGGCCGCTTTCCCGGCCTGGAGCAACCTCTCGCCACTGCGCCGTTCGCGGGTGCTGAACAAGTTCCTGGCGTTGCTCAACGAGCACCGCGACGACCTGGCCCGCATGATCACCGCCGAGCACGGCAAGGTGTTCACCGATGCCCAGGGCGAGGTGATGCGCGGCATCGAGATCGTCGAGTTCGCCTGCGGCGCGCCGCAGCTGCTGAAAACCGACTTCACCGACCAGGTCAGCACCAACATCGACAACTGGACCCTGCGCCAGCCGCTGGGCGTGGTCACCGGCATCACCCCGTTCAACTTCCCGGTGATGGTGCCGATGTGGATGTTCCCGGTCGCCCTGGCCACCGGCAACACCTTCGTGCTCAAGCCCAGCCCGCTGGACCCGAGCCCGAGCCTGTTCATCGCCGAGCTGCTGAAGCAGGCCGGCCTGCCGGACGGCGTGTTCAACGTGGTGCAGGGCGACAAGGACGCGGTCAACGCGCTGATCGAGCACCCGGATGTGCAGGCGGTGTCGTTCGTCGGCTCCACGCCGATCGCCAACCACATCTACGAAACCGGTGCCCGCCACGGCAAGCGCGTGCAGGCGCTGGGCGGGGCGAAGAACCACCTGGTGGTGATGCCCGACGCCGACATCGATCAGGTGGTCGATGCCCTGATCGGTGCCGCCTATGGCTCGGCTGGCGAGCGTTGCATGGCTATCAGCGTGGCGGTGTTTGTCGGTGACGATACTGCCGAGAAGGTCATGCCCAAGCTGATCGAGCGTACCCGCGAGCTGAAAGTGCTGAACGGTACCAACCTCGAAGCCGAGATGGGCCCGATCGTCACCCGCGCGGCGCTGGAGCGCATCACCGGCTACATCGAGCAAGGCGTGAAGGAGGGCGCGAAGCTGCTGGTCGATGGCCGCAACTTCAACGGCCAGACGGCTGGCGAAGGTTGTGGTGACGGTTTCTGGCTGGGCGGCACGCTGTTCGACAACGTCACCCCGGACATGCGCATCTACAAGGAAGAGATCTTCGGCCCGGTACTGGCCTGCCTGCGGGTGAAGGACTTTGCCGAAGCGGTCGACCTGATCAACGCCCACGAGTTTGGCAATGGCGTGAGCCTGTACACCCGCGACGGCCACATCGCCCGCGAGTTCGGCCGCCGTATCCAGGTGGGCATGATCGGTATCAACGTACCGATCCCGGTGCCGATGGCCTGGCATGGCTTTGGTGGCTGGAAGAAGAGCCTGTTCGGCGACATGCATGCCTACGGTGAGGAAGGGGTGCGCTTCTACACCAAGCAGAAGAGCATCATGCAGCGCTGGCCGCAGGCGATTGCCAAGGGGGCGGAGTTCGCGATGCCGACCAGCCACTGAGGCCTTCGGCTAGCTGACAGCAAACGGCCCCGCCCACGCAGCGGGGCTGTTTGCATTTCAGGGGGTACTAGTGATCAGTACTCCCAGAAGATCCGCTGCAGCTCCTTGCTGTCCTGGGTCTTGGTCATCGCCACCATCGCCAGGATCCGCGCCTTTTGCGGGTTCAGGTCATGAGCCACGACCCAGTCGTTCTTGTCGTCCGGCTGTTCGGCATTGCGCAGCACGAAACCACCTTGGTTGACATGCGACGAGCGAATGATCTGCACTCCGTTCTTGCGCAGTTCCTGCAGCGCCGGCACTACCCGCGACGACACCGAACCGTTGCCGGTACCGGCATGGATCAGTGCCTTGGCCCCATTCTGCGCCAGCGCCTTGTAGGCGGTGTCGGTGACATTGCCATAGCCATAGGCGATGTCCACCTGCGGCAGGCTGCTGATCTGCTTGATGTCGAACTCGGAGTTGACCGTGTGGCGCTTGGCCGGCAGGCGGAACCAGTAGGACTTGCCTTCCACCACCATGCCCATCGGGCCCCAGGCGCTCTTGAAGGCTTCGGTCTTGATGTTGAGCGCCTTGCTCACATCGCGGCCGGACTGGATCTCGTCATTCATGGTCACCAGCACGCCCTTGCCGCGCGACTGCTTGTCGCTGGCCACGGCCACGGCGTTGTACAGGTTGAGCATGCCGTCGGCGGACATGGCGGTGCCCGGGCGCATCGAACCGACGACCACGATCGGCTTGTCGGTCTTTTCCACCAGGTTGAGGAAGTAGGCGGTTTCTTCCAGGGTGTCGGTGCCGTGGGTGATGACGATACCGTCCACGTCCTTGCTTTCGGCAAGTTCGGCAACGCGTTTGCCCAACTTGAGCAGGTCGTCGTTGGAGATGCTCTCAGAGGCGATCTGCATGACCTGCTCGCCGCGCACGTTGGCCACGTTGGCCAGTTCCGGTACGCCGGCGATCAGCTTGTCGACGCCCACCTTGGCGGCCTGGTAGGTGGCGCTGTTGGCGGCGCTGGCGCCAGCACCGGCAATGGTGCCGCCGGTGGCGAGAATGACCACGTTGGCCAGCTTCTGCTGGGTTTCGGCTTCTTTGGCCGAAACGGTGGTTGGCAGCACCAGCAGCAGGGCGAGTGCGCTGGGGGCGAAGGTTTTCAGTGCGGCATTCATCGTTATTGTTCTCTCTCTTCCTAATGAGATGGTTGTTTTTGTCGCACAGGGTGCAAGGCAGGTTTCGTACCAGTTGCGCGCACGGGCCTTGTGGGAGCGGCCTTGTGTCGCGAAAGGGGCGCGCAGCGGCCCCGGATCCCGGCGCGACAGCACACATTGCCGGGGCCGCCTTGCGGCCCTTTCGCGACACGAGGCCGCTCCCACATGCGGGGGTGTGCCATTCGAGATTCCGAACAAACGCAGGAAAAGACGTTCGGCTTTTCGGAAAAAATCCGGATAAACTGCCCCAGGCTCGACTTGACCTCCCACAGCCAAACGGATTTGACAAACCCCGGTCCTGTTTCCATAGTTAGGCAACGCAAACGTTTGCGATCCGACAAAAAACACAAGATCCGGAGTCATCGTCCATGAAACTGCCGTTCCCCGGTCGTCTGCTGGCCCTCGCGGTCATTTCCTCGCTGTCCCTGGCCCTGCCGTTTTCGGCCGCCCACGCCGAAGACAAGCCCAAGGTCGCCCTGGTCATGAAGTCGCTGGCCAACGAGTTCTTCCGCACCATGGAAGACGGCGCCAAGGACTACCAGAAAGCCCACGCCGACGAATTCGAGCTGATCGCCAACGGCATCAAGAACGAGACCGACACCGGCGAGCAGATCCGCATCGTCGAGCAGATGGTCAACGCGGGCGCCAAGGCTCTGGTCATTGCCCCGGCCGACTCCAAGGCGCTGGTATCGGCGGTGAAGAAGGCCATGGACCAGGGCGTGGTGGTGATCAACATCGACAACCGCCTGGACCCGGCGCTGCTCAAGAGCAAAGGCATCAGCGTACCCTTCGTGGGCCCCGACAACCGCAAGGGCGCGCGCCTGGTCGGCGACTACCTGGCCAACGAGAAGCTCAAGGCCGGCGACCAGGTCGGCATCATCGAAGGCGTGCCGACCACCACCAACGCCCAGCAGCGTACCGCCGGCTTCAAGGACGCCATGGAGGCCGCGCAGATCAAGATTGTCTCGGTGCAGAGCGGCAATTGGGAAATCGACAAAGGCAACGCCGTCGCCGCTTCCATGCTCAACGAATACCCCGACCTGAAAGCCCTGCTGGCCGGTAACGACAGCATGGCCCTGGGCGCCGTGTCGGCCGTGCGTGCTGCTGGCAAAGCCGGCCAGGTGCAAGTGGTGGGCTACGACAACATCAACGCCATCAAGCCGATGCTCGCCGATGGCCGCGTGCTCGCCACCCTCGACCAGGCGGCCAGCCAGCAGGCGGTGTATGGCATCCAGGCGGCACTGAAAATGGTCAAGGGCGAGAAACCCGACGTGGATGCCGACAACGTCATCCAGACCCCGGTCCAACTCATCACCAAGCCCTGATCGCTGGCAGGAGAAACGGCCATGCCTGCATCGGCCAATGAAGTGGTGCTCTCCGCCAGCGGCCTGGGCAAGACCTACGCCCAGCCCGTGCTCGGCGAGGTCAGCCTGAACCTGCGTGCCGGTGAAGTGCTGGCGCTGACCGGTGAGAACGGCGCCGGCAAGAGCACCCTGTCCAAGCTCATCAGTGGCCTGGAAACCCCCACCACCGGGCACATGCACTACCGCGGCCAAGCCTACGCGCCTGGCAGCCGCAGCGAGGCCGAGCGCCTCGGCGTGCGCATGGTCATGCAGGAGCTGAACCTGCTGCCCACGCTGACCGTGGCGGAAAACCTGTTCCTCGACAACCTGCCCGGGCGCTTCGGCTGGATCAGCCAAAAGCGCCTGCGCCAACTGGCCACGGCCGCCATGGCCCAGGTCGGCCTCGACGCCATCGACCCGGACACCCCGGTCGGCGAGCTGGGCATCGGCCACCAGCAGATGGTCGAGATCGCCCGCAACCTGATCGGCGATTGCCATGTGCTGATCTTCGATGAACCCACCGCCATGCTCACCGTGCGCGAGGTGGAGCTGCTGTTCACCCAGATCGAGCGCCTGCGCCAACGTGGCGTGGCCATCGTCTATATCTCACATCGCCTGGAAGAACTGCAGCGCGTGGCCCAGCGCATCGTCGTGCTGCGCGACGGCAAGCTGGTGTGCGACGAGCCGATACAGCGCTACAGCAGCGCCGAGCTGGTCAACCTGATGGTCGGCCGCGAGCTCGGCGAGCATATCGACCTGGGCCGCCGGCAGATCGGCGCGCCGCTGCTCAAGGTCGACAAGCTCAGCCGTGCCGACAAGGTGCGTGAAGTGTCGTTCGAGGTCAGGGCAGGGGAGATCTTCGGCATCTCCGGCCTGATCGGTGCCGGCCGTACCGAACTGTTGCGCCTGATCTACGGCGCCGACCGTGCCGACAGCGGCAGCATTGCCCTCGGCCAGCCACCGCAGGTGGTCACCATCGACTCGCCCAAGGCTGCGGTGCAGGCCGGTATCGCGCTGATCACCGAAGACCGCAAAGGCGAGGGCCTGCTGCTGACGCAGTCGATCAGCGCCAATATTGCCCTGGGCAACCTCGGCGCGGTATCACGGGCCGGGGTGCTCGATGGCGAAGCCGAAGCGGCCTTGGCCGAGCGCCAGATCCAGGCCATGCGCATTCGCAGTGCCGGCCCGCAGCAGGTGGTGGGCGAGCTGTCTGGCGGCAACCAGCAGAAGGTGGTGATCGGCCGCTGGCTGGAACGCGAGTGCCAGGTGCTGCTGTTCGACGAGCCCACCCGTGGCATCGACGTCGGCGCCAAGTTCGACATCTATGGCCTGCTGGCCGAGCTGGCGCGCCAGGGCAAGGCCTTGGTGGTGGTGTCCAGCGACCTGCGCGAGCTGATGCTGATCTGCGACCGCATCGCCGTGCTGTCGGCCGGTCGCCTGATCGACACCTTCGAGCGTGACCATTGGAGCCAGGACCAGCTGCTGGCCGCGGCCTTTGCCGGTTATCAGAAACGTGACGCACTGCTGCATGACGCAGCTCCCAGGATGGATGCATGAAAACCACCCCGCTCGACAGCCAAGGCGCCGCACCGGTGCGCCGCAGTGGCACCTATCTTGGCCTGGGTACCTACCTGGGCTTGGCCGGCGCCTTGCTGGCGATGATCGTGCTGTTCTCGTTCCTCAGCAGCCACTTCTGGTCGTACAACACCTTCAGTACCCTGGCCAACCAGATCCCCGACCTGATGGTGCTGGCGGTGGGCATGACCTTCGTGCTGATCATCGGCGGCATCGACCTGTCGGTGGGCTCGGTGCTGGCGCTGGCGGCCTCCACGGTCAGCGTGGCGATCCTCGGCTGGGGTTGGGGCGTGTTGCCTTCGGCCTTGCTGGGCATGGCCGTGGCCGCGCTGGCCGGCAGCATCACCGGCGGGGTTACCGTGGCCTGGCGCATTCCGTCGTTCATCGTCTCGCTCGGGGTGCTGGAAATGGCCCGTGGCCTGGCCTACCAGTTCACCGACTCGCGCACCGCCTATATCGGCGATGCTTATGCCTGGTTCTCCAACCCCATCGCATTCGGCATCTCGCCGGCGTTCATCATCGCCTTGCTGGTGATCGTGCTGGCCCAGTTGGTGCTGACCCGCACGGTGTTCGGCCGCTACCTGATCGGCATCGGCACCAACGAAGAGGCCGTGCGCCTGGCCGGTATCGACCCGCGCCCGTACAAGGTGCTGGTGTTCGCCCTGATGGGCTTGCTTGCCGGCCTGGCTGCGCTGTTCCAGATCTCGCGCCTGGAAGCGGCAGACCCCAATGCCGGCTCCGGCCTGGAGCTGCAGGTGATCGCCGCCGTGGTGATTGGCGGCACCAGCCTGATGGGCGGGCGTGGCTCGGTCATCAGCACCTTCTTTGGCGTGCTGATCATTTCGGTGCTGGCTGCAGGGCTGGCGCAGATCGGTGCCAGCGAACCGACCAAACGCATCATCACCGGGGCGGTGATCGTCATCGCCGTGGTGCTCGACACTTACCGTAGCCGGCGTGCAGGCCGGCGGAACTGAAAACATGGCAACCATCAAAGACGTCGCGGCACTGGCGGGCATTTCCTACACCACAGTGTCCCATGTGCTGAACAAGACCCGGCCGGTCAGCGAGCAGGTGCGGCTGAAAGTCGAAGCCGCCATCGCCGAGCTCGACTACGTGCCCAGCGCCGTGGCCCGCTCGCTGAAAGCGCGCAGCACGGCCACCATCGGCTTGCTGGTGCCCAACAGCGTCAACCCGTACTTCGCCGAACTGGCGCGGGGCATCGAAGACGCCTGCGAGCGCAACGGCTACTGCGTGATCCTGTGCAACTCCGACGACAACCCGCAGAAGCAGCGCAGCTATCTGCGTGTACTGCTGGAAAAGCGCATCGATGGCCTGGTGGTGGCTTCGGTAGGCCAGGACAGCGACCTGCTGCAAAGCCTGGCTGGCGTGCGTACGCCCATGGTGATCGTCGACCGCGAACTGGATGGCGTCGATGCCGACCTGGTGCGCATCGATCACGAGCAGGGCGCCTACCTGGCCACCCGCCACCTGTTGGAGCTTGGCCACCGCGACATCGCATACATCGGCGGCCCTGCCGAGACCGGGGTCACCCAGCTGCGCCTGAGCGGCTTCCGTCGCGCCATGGCCGAGGCCGGCGCAGCGGTGCTGGGCGACCGCGTGCTGCACTGCGACTTCACCAGCCCGGGGGGCCATGCGGTGGCAACCCGGTTGCTGGAGGGCAAGCGGCCCACGGCGATCTTCGCCGGCAACGACATGATCGGCTTCGGCGTGCTGCGCGCCGCGGCCGAACGCAATATCAACGTACCCGGCGAGCTGTCGGTGATCGGCTTCGACGACATTGAGCTCAGCCGCTATGTGTACCCGCCGTTGACCACGGTGGGCCAGTCGATCCGCGAGTTGGGCGAGAGCGCCGCGTCGCTGTTGCTGGCGCGTATCGGCACGCCCCGGCAGGGCGCGGCGGAGCAACGCATCGTCGCCCCGCGCATTGTCCTGCGCGAGTCCACCGGGCCGCGCCCGGACCTGTTCAACGATTACCGCTAACGCTAAGGAAATGTCATGAGTGCCAAGGTCGTGGTAGTCGGTAGCCTCAACATGGACCTGGTGGCCCGCGCCCAGCGCCTGCCCCGGGCCGGCGAAACACTCCCCGGCGAAAGCTTTTTCACCGTGCCGGGCGGCAAGGGGGCCAACCAGGCGGTGGCCGTGGCGCGCCTGGGCGGCAGCGTGGCGATGATCGGCAACGTCGGCGACGACGATTATGGCCGGCAACTGCACCGGGCTTTGTATGTGGAAGGCATCGACTGCCAGGGCGTCAGCACCTGCCAGGGCGTGTCCAGCGGTGTGGCGCTGATCACCGTGGATGCCGCCAGCCAGAACTGCATCGTCATCATCCCCGGTGGCAACGGCCTGCTGACGCCGCAGTCGGTGCAGCGGTTCGATGCGCTGCTGCAGGCGGCCGAGGTGATCATCTGCCAGCTGGAAGTACCGGCCGACACCGTGGCCTGGACCCTGGCCAGGGGGCGTGAACTGGGCAAGCGGGTGATCCTGAACCCGGCGCCGGCGACCGGCCCCTTGCCGGCGGGCTGGTTCGCCCACATCGACTACCTGACGCCCAACGAAAGCGAGGCCGAAGCCCTGACCGGCGTGGCGGTGGCTGATCTGGACAGTGCTCGGCGCGCCGGCGAGCGCTTGCTGCAACTGGGTGCGGGCAAAGTGATCATCACCCTGGGCGCGCAAGGGGCCTTGCTGGTCACCCCTCAGGGCCACCAGCACTTCCCCGCGCCGCTGGTGCAGCCGCTGGACACCACGGCCGCCGGCGATACCTTCATCGGCGGCTTTGCCGCTGGCCTGGTGCGCGGCCTGGAGGAGGGCGAAGCCATCGCCTTCGGCCAACGCGCCGCGGCCCTGTCGGTTACCCGCGCCGGTGCCCAGCCGTCGATTCCCTACCTGGCGGAGCTTGCGCCATGAAGAAAACCCCATTGCTGAACATCGCCCTGTCGCGGACCATCGCCGGCATGGGGCACGGTGACATCCTGGTGATCGGCGATGCCGGGCTGCCGGTGCCGCCGGGTGTCGAACTGATCGACCTGGCCGTCACGCCCGGCCTGCCGGATTTCGCCAGCGTGTTGCGGGTTGTGCTGAGCGAGTTGCAGGTAGAGCGCCACGTGCTGGCCGAAGAGATGCAGAAAGTGGTGCCACCGGCGCTGGTCGAGATCGAGCGGCTGAAGGGCAAGCTGGGCAAGCGCGAATGGCTGAGCCATGAAGATTTCAAGGAATTGTCACGCAGTGCCCGTGCGGTAGTGCGCACTGGCGAGTGTCAGCCCTACAGCAACATCGTGCTGATTTCCGGCGTGACTTTCTGAAGGCGGGGGCTGCGCCCCCGAATCGCCGGCAAGCCAGCTCCCACAGGTACTGCATCGGCCTCAAGCATTGTGCAGTACCTGTGGGAGCTGGCTTGCCGGCGATTGGGCCGCAAAGCGGCCCCAGAAACCACCACCCAGGCAACAGGAGTGCCACCCATGCTCAAACCCTTGTTACAAGGAATCGCCCTCATGGCCGCAGCCACCACCCTCCAGGCCGCCCCCATCGACCTGATCATCGACACCGACCCCGGCGCCGACGATGTGGTCGCGCTGTTCCTGGCCATGGCCTCGCCCGACGAGCTCAACATCCGCGCCATCACCACCGTGGCCGGCAACGTGCGCCTGGAAAAAACCTCGCGCAACGCACGCCTGGCCCGCGAATGGGCCGGCCGCGAAGACATCCCCGTGTACGCCGGCGCCGCTCGCCCGCTGGTGCGCAAGCCGATCTACGCCGCCGACGTGCACGGCGAAGAAGGCCTCACCGGCATCCAGGTCCACGAACCGAAAGCGCCGCTGGCCAAGGGCAATGCCGTGCAATACCTAGTCGACACCCTGGGCGCCGCCAAGCCCCACAGCATCACCATCGCCATGCTCGGCCCACAAACCAACCTGGCCCTGGCGCTGATCCAGCGCCCGGACATCGCCAAAGGCATCAAGCAGGTGGTGGTCATGGGCGGTGCCCATTTCAACGGCGGCAACATCACCCCAGCGGCGGAATTCAACCTCTATGCCGACCCGCATGCCGCCGAAGTGGTGCTGGCCAGCGGCGTGCAACTGACCTACCTGCCGCTGGACGTCACCCACAAGCTGCTGACCAGCGACGCCCGCCTCAAGCAACTGGCGGCGGTGAACAACCAGGCCAGCAAACGGGTGGTGGATATCCTCAACGCCTACATCACCCACGACATGGACCTGTACGGCATGCCCGGCGGCCCGGTCCACGACGCCAGCGTCATCGCCTACCTGCTCAAGCCCGAGCTGTTCAGCGGCCGGCGCATCCATATGAGCATCGACAGCCGCGAAGGCCCCAGCTTCGGCCAGACCCTTGCCGACTGGTACGGCGTGCTCAAGCAGCCAGCCAACGTGATGTGGGTGGAGGAGGGCGATGCCCAGGGCCTGTTCGACCTGCTCAGCGCCCGTTTGGCGCGATTGGAATAGCCGTGTGCGGCGCGTAGCGCTCGAACACCTGGTCGAAGAAGCTGCGTGCCGCCTCGGCGCCGCGATCGCGCACCAGCAGGTCGATGGCAATCAGCAGCAACTCCTCCGGCGTGCCAGGGCTGTACGCGCTCTGGCCTTCGGCCCATTTGACCTTGATATCGGCTTCGATGCTGTGGCTGCTCATGAAAGGCTCTCGCTTGGGGCCCGGGACGAAGGGGCGAACACCTGACCCTGGTGTTCGATGGAGGCGGGGTGCGCTCCACTTCTTGCACTAAATCATGACTTTGCGTCAGTGACCTTGCGGCTTAAGCATATGGCAAACGCAGCAGGTTGTGCAAAATCCGGTCACGATTGCGTTTTCGCCTCGGCTGGCGAGTTCAGGCAGACTTGACCGGTTTTGCAACAAAAGATGAGCGGAACTGTCGGATCAGACAGTTCCCGGACCGATTTAGGAGGCTTCATGTTCCGTACCCGTGCTTACCTGGCAACCCTGGCGGTGGCTGCTGTCCTGGCTGGTTGCAGCACTGGTGGCAATTCTGCTGGTGGCGCTGCACCAGCCACGCCGGCAGGCAACGATGGCCGCTGCGAAGCCAGCGGCGCCGATTTCGCCATTGGCAAGCCAGCCAGCGCCGAGCTGCTGGAGCAGGCGCGCAAGGCCAGTGGCTCGCAGATGGCCCGCATTCTCAAGCCGCATGATGTGGTTACCCTTGAGTACCGCTCCGAGCGCTTGAACCTGAATGTGGACGAGCAGGGCAAGGTGGTTCGCGTCAACTGCGGCTGATACGCGGTCCTTGTGGGAGCGGCCTTGTGTCGCGAAAGGGCCGCAAAGCGGCCCCGGCCATTGATGCTGCGAAGCTGAAACCCTGGGGCCGCTACGCGCCCCTTTCGCGACACAAGGCCGCTCCCACAAAAAAGCCGCGCCCGCATGGGCCAACCCCTTCAGCCCATGCAGCACCCATAAAAAAACCCGCCACAAGGGCGGGTTTTTTTACAGCTATCCGAATTACTCCGGACGAACCTGTGCAGCCTGCATGCCCTTCTGGCCGCGCTCGGCGACGAAGGAAACAGTCTGGCCTTCTTTCAGGCTCTTGAAGCCGTCAGATTCGATGGCCTTGAAGTGAACGAACAGGTCGTCGCCGCCGCCTGCTGGGGTGATGAAGCCGTAGCCTTTCTCATCATTGAACCATTTGACGGTGCCTTGTTGGCGATTGGACATGGGTGAATCTCCAGAACATTTAGTTTTTTCAGTGGTGCAATGCGGCCGAGGCTACGGAGCACGGAACACATCATAGTCTAATTCTGCGCATCTAGCGCCTTTTACCTTCGCAGGATATTGATCCAGCTCAAAGAATGGCTGGTCTGCTCTGGCTTTAAGGTTTCAGCTCTTCGGTGCGCAGGCCTGTTTCACGACTGTCTGGGCCTTCTGCATCAGCTTGGCGTCCACGCCATCGTTGCTGTCGAGGTCGGCAATCTCCGCGTCGGTGAAATTCTTTTTGATGGCTTGGGCGCCACAGTCGCAGTGTTTTTTCGCGGTTGCAGCATCAACGCCCTGGCCGCTGGCCACCTGCGTGCACTGGGCCATGTAGCCAGCCTCCTTTCCGGGCGGGAAGTTGCCGGCGTTCGCAGCCATGGGCAGCAGCAGGGCCCCAGCAGCCGCCAGGGCCAGAAGAGACGGAACTCGCATAACCAGTTACTCCTTGGGTTAAGGTCTCATCAAGAGTAGGTTGCTTCCCAAGGTCTGATAGGAATTTTTCCGCGTTAGTTCACCGCTGCGGCGTAATTTCCAAATATTTCTGCCTGGCATGCAACCCGCGTGCTAGCATGCCCGGCTTGCAGCTGACAACTTGCAGCCTGCAGCTATCTTTTTTCTTTCCAGTCACTCTGGTTCGTCCCTGGCAAGCCGAAAGGCTTCTGCCACTGTGAGGCAGGCTTCCCGTTGCGGGAAGGCAGGTCGGATCTTGTACTGGCTCATCCCAACCCACGTGACCTTTGGTAGGGGTCACCACTAGGAGAGGAGGCGCCATGCCCGTTATTACTCTTCCCGATGGCAGTCAACGTTCGTTCGATCATGCCGTATCCGTAGCCGAAGTCGCCGCTTCCATCGGCGCCGGCCTGGCCAAGGCCACCGTGGCCGGCAAGGTCGACGGCAAACTGGTCGACGCCTGCGACCTGATCAGCAACGACGCCACCCTGCAGATCATCACCCCTAAAGATGAAGAGGGACTGGAGATCATCCGTCACTCGTGCGCCCACCTGGTCGGCCACGCGGTGAAACAGCTGTACCCGACCGCCAAGATGGTGATCGGCCCGGTCATCGACGAAGGCTTCTACTACGACATCGCCTACGAGCGCCCCTTCACCCCTGAAGACATGGCCGCCATCGAAAAGCGCATGATGGAGCTGATCGACAAGGACTACGACGTCATCAAGAAGGTGACCCCGCGCGCCGAAGTCATCGACGTGTTCAAGGCCCGTGGCGAAGACTACAAGCTGCGCCTGGTCGAAGACATGCCGGACGAGCAGGCCATGGGCCTGTACTACCACGAAGAATACGTCGACATGTGCCGCGGCCCGCACGTGCCGAACACCCGCTTCCTCAAGGCATTCAAGCTGACCAAGCTGTCCGGCGCCTACTGGCGCGGTGATGCCAAGAACGAGCAGCTGCAACGCGTGTACGGCACCGCCTGGGCCGACAAGAAGCAGCTGGCTGCGTACATCCAGCGCATCGAAGAAGCCGAAAAACGCGACCACCGCAAGATCGGCAAGCAGCTCGACCTGTTCCACCTGCAGGAAGAAGCCCCGGGCATGGTGTTCTGGCACGCCAACGGCTGGACCGTTTACCAGGTACTCGAGCAGTACATGCGCCAGGTCCAGCGCGTCAACGGCTACCAGGAAATCAAGACCCCGCAGGTTGTCGACCGCATTCTCTGGGAGCGTTCCGGCCACTGGTCCAACTACGCCGAGAACATGTTCACCACTTCGTCGGAAAGCCGTGACTACGCGGTCAAGCCGATGAACTGCCCGTGCCACGTGCAGGTGTTCAACCAGGGCCTGAAGAGCTACCGCGACCTGCCGCTGCGCCTGGCCGAGTTCGGTGCCTGCCACCGTAACGAGCCGTCCGGCGCCCTGCACGGCATCATGCGCGTGCGTGGCTTCGTGCAGGACGACGCGCACATCTTCTGCACCGAAGAACAGGTGAAGAAAGAAGCCGCCGACTTCATCAAGCTGACCCTGGACGTGTACAAGGACTTCGGCTTCACCGACATCGCCATGAAGCTGTCGACCCGCCCGGCCAAGCGCGTGGGTTCCGAAGAGCTGTGGGACCGTGCCGAAGGCGCACTGGCCGACGCCTTGAACGAATCGGGCCTGGAGTGGGAATACCAGCCGGGCGAGGGCGCCTTCTACGGCCCGAAGATCGAGTTCACCCTGCGCGACTGCCTCGGCCGTAACTGGCAGTGCGGTACCCTGCAGTACGACCCGAACCTGCCGGAACGCCTGGATGCCAGCTATATCGCCGAAGATAACAGCCGAGTTCGCCCGGTCATGCTGCACCGCGCCATCCTTGGTTCGTTCGAGCGCTTCATCGGCATGCTGATCGAGCACTACGCTGGCGTGTTCCCGGCCTGGCTGGCACCCACCCAGGCCGTGATCATGAACATCACCGACAAGCAGGCCGATTTCGCCCTCGAGGTGGAAAATACCCTGAACGGTAGCGGTTTCCGTGCCAAGTCGGACTTGAGAAATGAGAAGATCGGCTTTAAAATCCGCGAGCATACTTTGCTCAAGGTCCCGTACCTTTTGGTTATAGGGGATCGCGAAGTCGAAACGCAGACCGTCGCCGTACGCACCCGTGAAGGCAAAGACCTCGGCTCCATGCCGGTGGCTGAATTCACGCAGCTGCTCAACAGCGCTGTTGCCCAGCGCGGTCGCCTAGAATCGGAGTAATGACTATTAAGCGTGAAATGAGAAACGATAAACGAACTGCACCGAAAGCCCCGATCAACGAGAATATCTCGGCACGCGAGGTTCGGTTAATTGGCGCTGACGGCGAGCAGATTGGCATCGTCTCGATTGATGAAGCGCTTCGTATCGCTGATGAAGCGAAGCTGGATCTGGTGGAAATCTCTGCAGACGCGCAACCGCCCGTCTGCAAGGTGATGGACTACGGCAAGCACCTCTTCGAGAAGAAGAAGCAGGCCAACGAAGCCAAGAAAAACCAGAAGCAGATCCAGATCAAAGAAATCAAGTTTCGTCCAGGGACGGAAGAAGGGGATTACCAGGTAAAACTACGCAACCTGGTACGTTTCCTTACCGATGGGGACAAGGCCAAGATCTCTCTGAGATTCCGTGGCCGTGAGATGGCCCACCAGGAGCTGGGCATGGAGCTGTTGAAGCGGGTCGAAGCCGACCTCGCCGAATACGGCTCCGTTGAGCAGCATCCGAAGATGGAAGGACGCCAGCTTATGATGGTCATCGCCCCCAAAAAGAAGAAGTAATCTCCCGGGCACGGCAGGCCTGATGATTATTGTGTAATTTTATCGAATGCGGAGTTCCAACATGCCAAAAATGAAAACCAAGAGCGGTGCTGCGAAGCGCTTCCTGAAGACCGCTTCCGGCTTCAAGCACAAGCACGCTTTCAAGAGCCACATCCTGACCAAAATGTCGACCAAGCGTAAGCGTCAACTGCGCGGTGCCAGCCTGCTGCACCCGTCTGACGTGGCAAAAGTCGAGCGCATGCTGCGCGTACGTTAATTCTGGTTTAGATAGAGGAAGTTACTCATGGCTCGTGTTAAGCGTGGCGTCATCGCTCGTAAGCGTCACAAGAAAATTCTGAAACTGGCTAAAGGCTACTACGGTGCACGCTCGCGCGTATTCCGCGTTGCCAAGCAGGCTGTCATCAAGGCAGGTCAATATGCCTACCGTGACCGTCGTCAGAAGAAGCGTCAGTTCCGCGCACTGTGGATCGCTCGTATCAACGCCGGTGCCCGCACCAACGGTCTGTCCTACAGCCGTCTGATTGCTGGCCTGAAAAAGGCTTCGATCGAAATCGACCGTAAGGTTCTGGCCGATCTGGCAGTGAACGAAAAAGCGGCGTTTGCTGCGATTGTCGAGAAAGCTAAAGCCGTTCTGGCTTAAGTACCCGCGACAATCACCCGGCGGCGCTAGCGCCGTCGGGCATTGAACGTCATCGATAGGGGAAGAGCCTTCAAAGCTCTTCCCCTATTTTCGTATCTGGAGTCTGTACATGGAAAACCTGGATGCGTTGGTCTCCCAAGCCCTAGAGGCCGTGGAGCGCGCTGAAGACATCAATACCCTGGAACAGATCCGGGTGAATTATCTCGGCAAGAAAGGCGAGCTGACCCAGGTGATGAAGACCCTGGGCAACCTGCCAGCCGAAGAGCGGCCGAAAGTCGGCGCGCTGATCAACGACGCCAAAGAGCGCGTCACCGTTGTGCTCAATGCCCGCAAGGCCGCCTTCGAAGAAGCCGAGCTCAGCGCTCGCCTGGCTGCCGAATGCATTGACGTCACCCTGCCAGGCCGCGGCCAGGCCACCGGTGGCCTGCACCCGATCACCCGTACACTCGAGCGCATCGAGCAGTTCTTCACCCACATCGGCTACGGCATTGCCGAAGGCCCAGAGGTGGAAGACGACTACCACAACTTCGAAGCGCTCAACATCCCTGGCCACCACCCGGCCCGGGCGATGCACGACACCTTCTACTTCAATGCCAACATGCTGCTGCGTACCCACACCTCGCCGGTGCAGGTGCGGACCATGGAGTCCACCCAGCCGCCAATCCGCATTGTCTGCCCGGGCCGCGTGTACCGCTGCGACTCGGATATCACCCACTCGCCGATGTTCCACCAGGTCGAAGGCCTGCTGATCGATCGCGATATCAACTTCGCCGACCTCAAGGGCACCATCGAAGAATTCCTGCGCGTGTTCTTCGAAAAAGAACTGGCGGTACGTTTCCGCCCATCGTTCTTCCCCTTCACCGAGCCGTCCGCCGAAGTCGACATCCAGTGCGTGATGTGTTCCGGCAACGGCTGCCGCGTGTGCAAGCAGACCGGCTGGCTGGAAGTGATGGGCTGCGGCATGGTGCACCCGAACGTGCTGCGCATGTCCGGCATCGACCCTGAAGAGTTCCAGGGCTTCGCCTTCGGCATGGGCGCCGAGCGCCTGGCCATGCTGCGCTACGGTGTCAACGATTTGCGTCTGTTCTTCGATAACGACCTGCGGTTCCTTGCCCAATTCCGCTAGGCCCAATCGACGCACATTCTAGGAGAACAGCATGAAATTCAGTGAACAGTGGCTGCGCGGTTGGGTAAACCCGCAAGTCTCCCGTGACGAACTGGTCGCCCGCCTGTCCATGGCCGGCCTCGAAGTCGACAGCGTTACCCCCGCTGCCGGCCAGTTCAGCGGCATCGTCGTGGGCGAAATCCTCGCCACCGAACAACACCCGGACGCCGACAAGCTGCGCGTGTGCCAGGTAAGCAACGGCCAGGAGACCTTCCAGGTCGTGTGCGGCGCCCCTAACGCCCGCCCAGGCATCAAGATCCCGTTCGCCATGATCGGCGCCGAACTGCCAGGCGACTTCAAGATCAAGAAGGCCAAGCTGCGCGGCGTCGAGTCCTTCGGCATGCTGTGCTCGGCTGCCGAGTTGCAGATCAGCGAAGAGAACGACGGCCTGCTGGAACTGGCTGCCGACGCCCCGGTTGGCGAAGACATTCGCCAGTACCTGAGCCTGGACGACGCCAGCATCGAAATCGGCCTCACCCCCAACCGCGGCGACTGCCTGTCCATCGCAGGCCTGGCCCGCGACGTCAGCGCCCTGTACGACACCCCGGTCACCCGCCCGGTAGTGCCAGCCGTACCGGCTGCCCACGACGAAGTGCGCCCGGTCGAAGTCAGCGCCCCGGCTGCCTGCCCACGTTACCTGGGCCGCGTCATCCGCAACGTCGACCTGAGCAAGCCGACCCCGCTGTGGATGGTCGAACGCCTGCGCCGCAGCGACGTGCGCAGCATCGACGCCGCCGTCGACATCACCAACTACGTGATGCTCGAACTCGGCCAGCCGATGCACGCCTTCGACCTGGCAGAAATCAACGGCGGCATCCGCGTACGCATGGCCGAAGAGGGCGAGAAGCTCGTCCTGCTCGACGGCCAGGAAGTTGCCCTGCGCGCCGACACCCTGGTAATCGCCGACCACACCCGCGCCCTGGCCATCGCCGGCGTCATGGGTGGCGAGCACAGCGGTGTGAACACCGAAAAAACCCGCGACCTGTTCCTCGAAAGCGCCTTCTTCGAGCCGATCTCCGTCGCCGGTAAAGCCCGTTCCTACGGCCTGCACACCGACGCCTCGCACCGCTACGAGCGCGGCGTAGACTCGCAGCTGGCCCGCGAAGCCATCGAACGCGCCACCCAGCTGCTGCTGGACATCGTCGGCGGCGAAGCCGGCCCGGTCGTCGAAGCCGTCAGCGAACAGCACCTGCCGCAAGTAGCCCCGGTTACCCTGCGCGCCGAACGCATCACCCAGATGCTCGGCATGCAAATGGACCCAGCCCAGGTCGAGCAACTGCTCAACGCTCTGGAGCTGACCACGACTAAAAACGGGGAAGGGCAGTGGATCGTCAATGTCCCAAGCCACCGCTTCGACATCAGCCTGGAAGTGGACCTGATCGAAGAGCTGGCCCGCCTGTACGGCTACAACAACCTGCCGGTTCGCTACCCGCAAGCCCGTCTGGCCCCCCAGGGCAAGCCGGAAACCCGCGGTGACCTGCCGACCCTGCGCCGCCTGCTGGTTGCCCGCGGCTACCAGGAAGCCATCACCTACAGCTTCATCGACCCGAAACTGTTCGAACTGTTCAGCCCGGGCGTAGAGCCGCTGCTGCTGGCCAACCCCATCTCCAGCGACATGGCCGCCATGCGCGCGTCCCTGTGGCCGGGCCTGGTCAAGGCGCTGCAGCACAACCTGAACCGCCAGCAAGACCGCGTGCGCCTGTTCGAAAGCGGCCTGCGTTTCGTCGGCCAGCTCGGCGACCTGAAGCAGCAGCCGATGATCGCCGGCGTTGTAACCGGTAGCCGCCTGCCAGAAGGCTGGGCCAACGGCCGCGACGGCGTCGACTTCTTCGACGTGAAGGCCGACGTGGAAGCCCTGCTGGGCTACTCCGGCGCCCTGAGCGACTTCACCTTCAGCGCCGGCAAGCACCCAGCCCTGCACCCAGGCCAGACCGCCGCCATCGAGCGTGACGGCAAGCTGGTCGGCTACCTCGGCGCCATCCACCCAGAGCTGGCAAAAGCCCTGGACCTGGACCGCCCGGTGTTCCTGTTCGAGCTGGTGCTGGGCGACGTGGTCGAAGGCCGCCTGCCGAAATTCAGCGAGCTGTCCAAGTTCCCGGAAACCCGCCGTGACCTGGCTTTGATCGCAGGACGTGATGTAGCTTCTAGCTCGGTGCTTGAAGTAATTCGTGACAATGCAGGCGAATGGCTCACAGACCTCAGGCTGTTTGATGTCTACCAAGGTAAAGGCATTGATCCTGATAGAAAAAGCCTTGCCGTCGGCTTGACCTGGCAGCATCCATCGCGCACTCTTAACGACGATGAGGTGAACACTACCCTGC
Organism: Pseudomonas sp. LSJ-87; assembly: GCF_032971465.1. NCBI lineage: Bacteria > Pseudomonadati > Pseudomonadota > Gammaproteobacteria > Pseudomonadales > Pseudomonadaceae > Pseudomonas > Pseudomonas sp. LSJ-87. The sequence continues at coordinate 32,937 of NZ_JAWJYQ010000045.1, forward strand.
AAAACATCCTCACCTCGCTCGAACAAAGGTTGAACACCACGTTAAGGAAATAACGGCATGGGTGCTCTGACGAAAGCTGAGATGGCCGAAAGGCTGTACGAGGAGCTGGGGCTTAACAAGCGTGAGGCCAAGGAGCTGGTCGAGCTGTTTTTTGAAGAAATTCGGCACGCACTTGAAGAGAACGAGCAGGTCAAGCTGTCCGGTTTCGGCAACTTCGACCTTCGCGACAAACGCCAGCGGCCGGGCCGCAACCCCAAGACAGGGGAAGAAATCCCGATCACCGCACGGCGCGTCGTCACCTTTCGTCCAGGGCAGAAGTTGAAGGCCCGGGTTGAGGCCTATGCTGGAACCAAGCCATAACGACGAACTGCCCCCCATACCGGGCAAAAGGTACTTCACCATTGGTGAAGTGAGTGAGCTATGTGCGGTAAAACCACACGTGCTGCGGTATTGGGAGCAGGAGTTCGATCAGCTCAATCCCGTGAAGCGGCGCGGGAACCGGCGGTATTATCAGCGGCAGGATGTGCTGATGATTCGCCAGATTCGTGCGCTGCTTTATGACCAGGGGTTCACTATTGGTGGGGCTCGGTTGAGGCTTTCCAGTGATGAGGCCAAGGATGAGTCTAGCCAGTACAAGCAGCTGATTCGGCAGATGATTGTCGAGTTGGAGGATGTGTTGGTGGTGTTGAAGAAGTGACTTGGGTTTTTGATGAGTGAAATTTTTTGAGAAAAAGCTTTCATTTATCAGGAGGTTAGGGTACATTCTTCAACGTTCTCGGTAGTATTGAGAGCATGCTTCAAAGCCCAGTCGGGGCGTAGCGCAGCCCGGTAGCGCACTTGCATGGGGTGCAAGGGGTCGAGTGTTCGAATCACTCCGTCCCGACCATTATTTAAACAACTAAGCCACCTTCGGGTGGCTTTTTTGTTTCCGCGGTAGAAGCTGCAGTCTTCGAGGTGGTGCAGTCAGCTTGGCTCTGATGGCCTGAGTACTAGGCTCTGTACGAAAAGCCTTGATACTCGGTGATGCTGCGTTGAAAACAGCCTCGGAATGCTCATTTACAACCCGTAAACTCCGCTTCCTCGGCTGTTTTCGCCTTGCCTGACCTTCGTCTCAAGACTTTTCATACAGAACCTAGGCGCTTAACTCCGGAGTGCTGTCTAGGTCGGATGGGGTGGCAGCGCCACTGGCCGTTCTCATTGCCGGGGAGAGTTGAAATGGATCTATATCCATCTGAAAATTAAGTGGAAATTTTTTCTGTGAACAAATTGGAATACCATTTGGAATACCTATCCCCGAATTTTAAACCTGAGATTGGCTTGGCAGATTTTTTGAATTCCACTACCAGAGCTTTGTGTGAGCATGGAAAGCTTGGTTGACCATATGCCAATGCATCGCTGACGTCACGCACAGTATCGCTCACGGTACTAACTTCCATTGGAGCGCCGTCTTTCATGGCGTGATAGATATTTCATATCGTGCTGCCGCTTTTCAGTAGCGCATCTTTAGCGTGGTTCGACCTGTTCGAAAAGTTTACCCGCACGGCCAGGCGCATACGGATAGGTCCTAAAGGATTACATTTTGTTGATTCCTGCAGCGAATCGCGCCATGGATATACTGCTAATACATTGGCGGTATTCAAGGATCAGGCAAGGCAGGGTGTACCTGTCCGGCGATTAGAAGTGTGGCTGTTCGTCCCTTTTTGCGGGGCTCAGGTGATGGTTGCAGGCGTGTGCTAGCTATGATGGCAAAAAAACACCGTACATGGCTTTACCCAGGTGTGGCGAGCGGATAGGGTGAGAGCCATCGGAAGAGTTGGCCTCAGAAGTGGCGCCTATTAACGTTTGAGGGGTCAGAGGCCAAGGCCTCATTCACGTCGTCGGTGAGAAAACGGATAGAAGTGGGAATAATACTGGTAGAGGGACGAAGTGAACCAGATTTTATACGTCGGTGAGTTGGTTTTGTCTAGTGCTTTCCCCGGCATTGGTAAACTGTCGGGGTTGGATCGTGAGAGAGGCGAGTGCGAGGTCACCTTCTTCGAATCCCCTTTGAACCCTGAGGCGAGGAGGCTCAAGGTTGATCTAGCCGACGTTAGGAAGACTCAACTTTATGAGGAAGCAATCGTTTATTGTCGAGATCAATTGACAGGCATCTGGCGACGTGGCCGGTACGGTGGTTCGCGGCCACTCAATCGGCACTTGGTGATCTTTCGCACTGACGATAACGATCAAGCGGTGGTCGATATCGATGAAATCTACTGCCTGAACCTCGGAGCGCAGGGTTTGCTCGATCCTTCGGCGTTCCTGGCGGCTAGGGCTAACGACGCGCCTTTTTTCTTCCCGCTGCGCCAGAATTTCCTCGAGGCCTATATTGAGCAGCGGGCGGCTTGCCGTTCCATCGGTGCGATTACCAGCAGCAGCGTAGAGTTGGAGCCGCATCAAATTGCCGTAGTTAGACGCATCCTTAAGGACCCATGTCCTAAGTACTTGCTAGCGGATGAAGTGGGCTTGGGCAAGACGATCGAGGCTGGACTGATCATCCGTGAGCACGTGCTTCAGAAGAAGTTCGACGCCAACGTTTTAATTGCGGCGCCGGCCTCTCTTGTCACTCAGTGGCATGAGGAGTTAAAGGGCCGATTTCATCTTGGCGAGTTGATGTCTACAAAGCATCGATCGGCACAGCTGATTCGAGTATGTAGTCATGAACAGTTGGTGACGGCTTTGCGGGAGGGTGGCCAGCCTAGCTTGTTGGTCGTAGACGAGATGCATCAATTGGCGCCGTTGGCTTGGTCCTCTGAGCAACACTCAAATGACCGATTTTTGGCGCTCGCGGAGGCCTGCCAGGCAGCTGAGGTGACTCTGTTGTTGTCGGGAACCCCATTGAATGGGAACGAAAGAAATTTCCTGGCGCTGCTGCACTGCTTGAGTCCCGAAGCTTATGAGATCTCGGAAGCGGGGGTTCAGCGTTTCATCGCTCGAGTCAAGGAGCGTGAGTGGCTTGGCGGGTTGTATAGCGCACTGACCCCGGGTAACTCGAACGCCGCATTGGAACAAGCACTACAGGACCTGCGGGGGAAATTCCCTGAGGATCAGGAGTTGCATGAGCGAATCGGCAGTTTGATGCCGTTGGTGGATCTCTTCGCTGAGGAGAGCGGCGAGCAACGCGAGCAACAAATCATAGGCTTGCGGCATTACCTCGGAGAACACTACCGCCTGCATCAGCGCATGCTCCGTAATCGCCGTGAAATGGGGCATCTCGCGCAGTTGTTCCCAGGATTGGCTGGTTTGCGCCGTCAACGCTGGCCGATACAACCACGCAGCATGCCATTGGATCTGTTGCTGGAAGAGTACCGCAGCCAGGCCTGTCGGGATCCGGATGAGTTCCAGGCAATGAGTACTGGAGATTACCTGAGTTGGGTTGACGACTTGTTGGGCAGCCCAATTCTGGTCAAGCAGCGAGCTGATAGGCTCGACGGTGAGTTGGCGGCGACGCTTGAAGCAACCGAGCGGGAGTTTCTTGCCGAAATATCCAAGCAAGCCTCAATCGAGCAGGCGTGTAAAGATCGGAGTTTGATCGCGAGTCTGGAAGAATGGTTGGCCGACAACCCTAAGGGCAAAGTGGTTGTGTTCTGCGGTGACGAAGTAGTCGCGGATCATGTTGCCGCTAAGCTTGCTGACTCTCTGGCTGTAGGTATCGAGCGCAATGCTTCCGACCGCGACTTGCAGTTCTTGCTGTCGGATGGTTCTGTACGGGTATTGGTTTGCGATCAAGGTGGTGAAGATGGTCTTAACCTGCATGGGGGGCAGAAACTCGCCGTGCATTACAGCCTACCGAGATCGTTCAGTCGCGTTGAACAACGTCTGGGACGATTGAACCGTTACAGCGCTAATTTGCGTGGCATCAGACCTGTGGAAAGCTTGGTTTTGATGTCTGACCATGATGGTTTATTCAGACGGTGGATAGATCTGCTCGACACATCGGTAGGTGTGTTCAATCAGACGGTGGCCAGTTTGCAGTACGTACTGGAGGAGTATCTCCAATCGACTTGGCAGGCCGTCGCGCGATCCGGCGATGAAGAATTGCTTGACTGCGCCAAGCAATTAAGCGGCGAGGGCGGCCTGCTTGACCGCGAGCGTCGTCGGGTGAAAGTACAGGAAGAATTGCTTGCACTGGACGAGGATGTCGCCAAGGCACGGGACTTCGCTGAAACAATTTCTGAGGCGGACGAAGTAGCCGAGGAGCAGATTGGTCGCATGTGTGCCTGGATGACGCGCGGCTTGAACTTCAGGCTAGAGGGGGATCTGCAGCAGCAGTTCAGGTTGGGCTTCGGCTTGGACCCCGCAGAGCGTGGCGGTCGTACTCTGGTGGACGTAAAGACCTTTATTGAAGGTTGCATCACGGGTATTGATCCGGAAAGTGGTAACCCGCCATACACCGCTCCCATGAGTTTTTCGCGGCAGCAGGTTTCAGCTAAAACGGGCGTGTATCCCTTCCGTTACGGTCAGCCGTTCGTGGATTCCATATATCAACTGGCCGCTGGTGATTCGCGCGGAGCAACCAGTGCTTTTTTGCGCGTGCTCAAAAAAAGCAACTTGATCGCACCGAAAATATTCTTCCGCCTTAATTGGTTGGTTGCCGCTACGAGGCTTGGGGCTAGTCGCCTGGAGCAACTCCGTGGCGATGAGATGATGCCGCCTTCAGTGCGGAGCCATTGGCTGGCGGAGGATGGTAGTCTGGTAGTTTCTGAGAGTATGTTGAGGTCTTTGGAATGGCCTTACGACAAATCAAGTCCTGGTTTTCAAGATATCAATTTACGCAGTGACGTCTGGCCTGAACTGGAGTCCTTGTTACCGGAAGAGCATTGGAAGCGAATGGTCTTGGAGATCATGTCTTTGAGTCGCCAACAGACTTTGGCGGATTTGCCTCAAATGAAGATCTTTTCGTTTGAGCCGCAACTGCATCTGCTATCGATGCGTGCAGTAGTAGTGTGCACGAAAAAAATGCTGCAGGGGGCGTGATGCAAGCACAGTGGAATGCGCTACAAGCAGCACTATTGAACCAGGGCGTGCTGGGCGAGGCCAGCGTGCTGTCTGAACCGTTTTTTATTCGGTTACTAAAGGTATTTCAGGATTCTCAATCAGGTCCGGCGGATCGCGCGACGGTGTGTCGGGATGCTTTGGGATGCGCATTGGCGCACGGCATCATCGATCCTGTGTTACGACTACCTACTGATGCTGTTGCAAATATATATCTTGCTCGCGCAGGGGTAGTCCGGGATGCCATGACCGGTTACGTGCGGATGATGGATGTTCCGAGAGATGATGCTCTTGCTGTTTATGGACATCGACAACGTCGTTATCTGAAGGCCGTGCCAATGGACGTAGCTTTGCGGCAGAGGCTCAAAAATGAGCAGTTCCTTTCATACCAAGGGCTTGGACAGCAAGCAGCCGTACGCACAGTTTTGACATCCCCTCCCGACAGCACGCTGATCATTAATCTGCCCACTGGTAGCGGGAAGACTCTCGTCATTCATGCACTGAGCCTGTTTGCGGGCAAGCAGAAACTTGTGCTAGCCATTGTGCCAACCGTGGGGTTAGCGCTGGAGCAGGCTGCTCGAGTCGCTGAGGTACTTAACCGCGCGGATTGTGGTCATGGAGGAAGTTACGCCTTGTATGGAGGTCAGGCGGATGCTGAGCATCAGCAAGTCCTTGAGCGTCTAAAAGACGGAGATCAGCGTATTTTGTTTTGTTCTCCGGAGTTGGCTATTGGCAAACTCCGGCCGGCGCTTTTTCGGTTGGCACAGGAAGGACGACTAGAGGCTCTGGTTGTCGATGAGGCACATATGATTGACCACTGGGGGGCTGGATTCCGTCCAGAATTCCAGTTGCTGGCACCTTTGTTTCGCTCGTTAAGGGACCACTCGCCGAAAGGTTTACGTACAGTTCTGATGTCGGCAACCTTCAGTGATTCGACTTTGCAGTTGCTTAAGGATCTGTTTGTCCAGGAAGGCAAGCAAGCGATTGAAATCCATGGTGGCTTCTTACGTCCAGAGCCGAATTTCAATGTACTGAAAACTGCTGACCCTGCAGAGCATCAACTTGCTGTACTGGAGGTGCTCCGGAATTCACCTCGGCCACTTATTCTGTATACCACTAAGAAAAAAGAGGCTGAAAACTGGAAGAATTTACTGCTTGTGGAGGGGTTTAATAGAGTCGGTCTGTTCTATGGATCAACCGCTGCAGATGAACGTGACGACTTAATCCGCAAGTGGCGGAATGACGAACTGGATATCATGGTTGCTACTTCCGCGTTCGGAGTGGGCATGGATAAGTCCGGGGTGAGGACGGTGTTGCATGCAACGGTACCGGAGAGTCTAGATCGGTTCTACCAGGAGGCGGGACGGGGAGGGCGAGACGGTAAGGCCTGCTGGTCTTGGCTTATCTACCATCCAGGGCAGTTGAATATTGCGGGAAGGCTATCGCGAGAGAAGTTGATCTCTGCGGAATTGGGGGTGGAGCGCTGGAAAATGTTGTTGGGGAGCAGGGAAGTCAGTGGTGAAGATTTCACAATTTCTAGATCTGCACTGCACCGCGGCCTGCCTCGGCATAGCAAGCGTAACGAAATGTGGAATTTGCGTACCTTGCAGTTGATGCAGCGTGCGGGGGTGATACGTCTGTTTTTTTCTCCACCCGAACCGCCACAGTTCGAGGGTGAGTTAACACCCGAGAATAAGCAGGCTGTAACAGAGTATTTTGAGGATTATTTTAGCCGTATCGGCGTTCAGATTCTTATCGATTCCCACTTGGCGCCAGAGGTTTGGCAACAGCAGATAGCCCCGCGTCGTGATCAAGAAAAAAGGGCCAGGGCTGATGGTTTTGATCGTTTAACCGGATGGCTAAAAGACATTCAGCAACCGCTATGCTGGATGTTGGATGAATTTTATCGCCCGAGCGGAATTGCCCCTGAACGCAGTTGTGGTGGATGTCCTGGTTGTCGCAGTCAGGGACGAGGAAGTTTTACTCCAACACTGGGGAATATATTTCATCTACGTGATTTAGAACCATCACGTATGCCTAGTTGGATGCCATCTTCGCAGTTGCTTCGGGTCCGTTATCGACCTGAGTCGTACGCCAGGGTTACCTCTAAGGCGTTGCTGCACAACTGGCGTTTCTGGTTGCAGAATTTACTGCGTACTAGGCAAGTTCAGGCTGTGCGCGCCAGTCGGGTAGTGCTGGATGAAATGTACCAAGACGACGCCTTGAAAGCGTTACCGTTCTGGTGTGCCCTTGAACCACAAGACAGTGCGGGGGGATGGGTTGAGTTGGTGCTACTGATGCCCGGAGAAACCCATTTACCGCCTTCGAGTTTTTATGATCCCCCAAGAGTTATTGTTGCGCCTGAAAAATTGGCTGACCCGTCTTCACCCTATCGCACGTGGTGGGAATGCCGTCCCGGTAGCAAGCTTTTGGAAAGTTTTGTACAGGAGTCTCAGTAATGTCGATGGTAAACAATGCCAACCCAGGTGGCAGTTTGGTGTTGCTTAACCTAATTGATCGAGCACTGGTGCGAAAAGGTAAAGCTATATCTCGCATTGACGTTTTGGAGGTTTTTCGTCCTGAATCTTTACCTAAGTCTGAAAATGCTAGAAAACGATTTGAGTCGAATTTGGATTTTTGGCTGAGGGAAGGGCTTTGGTTGCAAGATGAAGGTGGCACGATCTCTGTACCCGAAGACGCGACAGACCGAAATTTAGCGCACAGAGTGTTGAAGGTAATAATCAGTAATGCTAGGAAAAATACTGACCAGGCCCTTTTAGATGGCAAGCGGGTTGAGCCTTTTTTTCGGGCTATGACCTGTCTGCTGGCGCAGCAGGCCTATACCTTCATGGGTGGAGAAGTGGTGTTGCCTGGTACAAATGGTAATGCGCAAGAAGCAGTAAATCGCTGGTTACCTGGTGAGAAAGCTCTCAATCTCACCAACGAGCTATCTACTTTTTTACAGTACGGCGATTTTTTGGGATTTCTTGAGCCTTTCGATGCGGGCTACATTGTTGATCCTACTCGAGCGATCGAGCCGTTTTTAGAGTCACTATTTGCAGTTGAAAATAAATTACCATTGAAAGTTTTTATTGAACGCTTGGCCAAGAAAATACCACTATTGGACGGTGGTCATTTTCGTTGTTTGCTCGAACCTCTCATGCAAGAGTTAGGTTGGCATCCAAGAGAGGATCATCACGTCAGTCCAGCATTAAGCCACGCATTAGTTCGTTTGGAGAGTTCTTTCCGTTTGCGTTTTGAGAAGGCCTCCGATGACGCCTCTAGCATGGAATTGCAACTTCCTGGCGGAGTGCCTCGATTTGTGAGTGATGTTATTTACGTTCCAGTGGTGATGGCATGAGTTTGATTAATTACTGGCCTCAATCTGAATATGTCACCCAGTGCATCCGTACAGAGGCTGAAGAACTGGCAGAACATGTGCTTCTGGCAGTGCATGAGCCAATGCAGTTGTTGCGTATCGGCGCAGGGGTGGACGAACTTTGTGACGAGCAGAATCTGCTTGATCACTTTCTGTCGATAGAGCGACCGTTGCCTATCATTGGACGCTCAGGGGTTGGTAAGTCCCATCTGATTCGCTGGATGGATGCAAAATTAAAATTGCACTCTGATTACCAGAGTTGGCATGTCGTGCGCATTCCAAAAAATGCCAGTCTGCGTCAGGTGCTGGAACTATTATTGGCAGGGCTTGAGGGGGAGGAGTTTGAGCAAGCGCGTGACCGTATTAGTACTGTTGGTGAGCAATTGAAGACGGGGATAGTTGCGGATCTGCTGCTGACATTCATGTCTCAGCAACTGAAAGAACTGCACCAGGATGCGACTCAGATGATGGAGTATTATCGTGAGCACCCAGAGTATCGGGCGCAGTTGAGTGATGAAGAGAAACGGCGCTTGCGAGATATTCAAACCTATACCTTGCCTGGGCGAGGGCTTTCAGAATTAATAACCGACTCTAACTTCAAAAAAAACCTGCTTAACCCGGAACATTGCATTTATCAGTTTGCTAGTCGTCTTACCCATGGGGCAACTGATCATGAACTGATTCGCAACGATTACCAGATCAAAGACGGTGATCTTGATTTTAGCTTTAACCTTGATGATCTGTCTCTAAGCGCTCGGCAGTGTGTCAGTACTACGCAGTTGAACACTAATCAAGTTGCCAGAGAGGGGGCTGCTCGGGTACTTAACGAGGTTCTTGGGGAGTCTACACGTACTGTCTTTGGATATCTTTTTCAATTCAATGGTGGCAGTTTTCAAGATCTATTCAAGGAGATTCGTCGCTCACTGAGAAAACAAAATCGTACGCTGGTGGTATTGGTAGAGGATATGGCGGCCATCTCTGCTATCGAGGACGTACTGATTGATAGTCTGCTGGAGGAGTCGGTACGTGATGGTGAGCAGGAATTATGCACGCTGCGTTCGGCTATTGCGGTAACCGACGGCTACCAAGGTTATCTACGTCGGCAGGATACAATTAAAACTCGTGCCCAGTATGAGTGGCATATCCGCGAGCAGGGGCAGGACCGTGAGTTGACCTTAGAGCGGATTATCGATTTTTGCGGACGTTATCTGAATGCCGCCCGTTATGGAGGCGAGGCGTTGAAATCTTCATGGCTGGTTCGAGAGTCTGAATCGTGGCCTCCAGTTTGGTCAGATTCCGATGATGGTGGCGATGACTTAAAAGCGTTCGGTTATGCGTCCAGTGGGATACCTCTTTTCCCTTTCAATCGTAATGCGATTGAAGCACTGGCTGATAATTTTTGTCGTAAAGGTGATGAAGAACTAAAGTTTAATCCCCGGCAGGTGTTGAACGAGATTCTCTTGCGGACCCTTAGCGATTATCGCGGAACATGCTTGTCAAATGCGTTTCCTCCTGCGGATTTTGCGGGAATTAAGGTCAATGCTAGATTGTTAGGAACTTTGCAGAAGCTTGAAAATCCAGAACGTTGCAAAACATTGGCAGCGATCTGGGGATACGGGTGCCGTTCTGTTGAAGATTTGCAAAGTAAGATTGATCGACGGATTGCAAAAGTTTTTGGCCTGGATGGCTTGGTTACTATTCTTAAGGATGGAATAGTTGCTCCAAGTCAAGGTGCGGTTGAACCATACAGTCCATCAAAAATAGTTGGAAAATCAGATGTTAGCGTAGTTGCGGATTTGGACGTAGATCCAGATAATGAAGCGCTACATCAGTTGGAAGAAGCAGTAACGTTATGGTTTCAGGGTAAGCAAAAGTTAGGGCAGTATGAGTCAGCGGATATACGTAAATCCCTAGAGCAGATGTACCAGCTTTACGCCAGGAGTGAGTGGATTGGAATTGCTGTTAGGCCTGCACTCAAAAATAGGTTGATTCCTATTGAGTTGCCTAATGCAATGGGTAACCTAGCGGGTTGGACAATAAAGTTCTGCACTCAAAAGGATTTCGAAAGTCCAGGAGTTTCAGATTTTTTGCAAGGTGTGGCGCTTGCATTTTTACGTTATGAGTATTTTAACCGCAAATCCTCTTCCGTTGGTTGGCAGTATCGTGGCGGTTTTGATGATTATCTTCTATACCAGAGTTTTGCAGCACGTTGGGTACCGGATGTTTTGCAGGCACTAGCGATTGAGGCACGACAAGCCTTGCCAAATTTAATAGGTAAGCAGTTGCAATCGGCGATGACGCTGGGTTTGCTGGCGGATAGTAATAATGATCGTGAACGCTTAAATGAATTGCTTAGAACTGCCGAGGAGGTTCGTGCAGTTGAGGTTCCGGCAGTTGTTCCAGAACTAAAGCAGGCGCGCGACCAAGCATTTGATGGTTGGGATGCTCAGCGTGAAGCCTGGTTGAAACTAGTTTCCGCAAATGATCATGGGATGGACGGGGATTCGGCGCTAAATGCTTTTAAAGTCGCCAAGGGTAATCAGGATGCTCAACTTTCTAAGTTGTGGGGCATAATTAGTCAGGCTCTAAGATTTTCAGTTAATATTGTTGAGGTGCTAGAAGGTTGCACTCGACAAGATGTCTTCTGTTCGTTGCTGGATGAGATGGCTGACTTAGTTCGTGATATCAGTGTTGGTGGGCAGCATTATCCAGTTCAGTCAGACTTCCCTAGCTCTAAGAAAATGCGGGCTTCGCTGGTTGCCTTGAAAGATAGCGAGAGTTGGAGGGTGGTGAAAGACTTGCTTGCGCTTCGTGAGGAAACGGATGTTGTTAAGCGACTGCAGCGAGTCAATAAACTTGATGGTCAGCGATTGGAGCAAGTAGTGAAGGCTCTAACGGATTGGAGCAAATTTTACAATTACGTGTTGCCAAGGTTGGAGTCTGAAAATAATAAGTGGGGGGGCGACATTCTGAAGCAGTCTCAGGACAGTGTTACCCGTCTGCTCGAGGATATGGCAAAAACCGTGACTGAGTTGCGGGAGGAAAGTCATGACTGCGCTTGAACAACAGATCAAAACTCTGCGCAATGAATACCTGCTAGGTCAGTCTGCTGGACAATCCCGCGAGTCAATCGAGGACTGTAAGCATATTTACGAGCGGTTCCACAATGTAGCTAGTAGCCTCAAAGCTATGGCGGCCAACACGGCAGTGCTCAGAGCGTTGCCGGCAGATGCTCCAGAGTTTATGCAGTTAAGTTCTGAACTGCAAGAACAATGCAGTAAGGCAATTGGAAGTCTTAACGAATTCATTGGCGTTTGGTCGCAAAAGAAATCTGCAGCTCGTCAGGATGATGCTCTTGATAACGCGCAGGTAGCACTTGAGAAACTAACTACGCAGTTAGAAGAAAAAGTCTTATCTTGTTGGAAAGCCTGGACCTCTAAGCTTGATAGCTTATCCCGAGTTGAGCAGGTGATGCTTGATACCCAGCGCGGTATTCCCGGTGTCGATAAATTCTATACGGAATACGTCGCTCTGCGTAAGAAGTTCTTGGCAGAGGCCAAACAGATTCCTGAGACCGTGTGGAATATCCAAGAGTTAAATAAACTTGCAGTACGCATGCAGGAGTTGCGGGATCAGATGAATTTCGATCTTCCGGCAGATGTTGGTCTTTTTTTTAACCAGCTTAATCAACCTGGAAGCCTTGGTCAGGTACCACTTTCCATCATGACGTGGGAGGCTTTTCAGTGGCTTCAAGAACACGATCTGTTGGGAAAGTTCACAGTTAGTCGGAAAGCTTTCTGATGGTGATTAATCTAGGGCAGTTGCACGCTTGCTTGGATAAGTTAGAAGAACTGGAAACCAATATATTGGTTTGGGGTGATACCGGTGGTTTCTTCAGTGAAGATGAGGTGTTGACAATCCTGGAGGAGGTACTGCCCGATCACGATCCCTATGATGTGCTGATTGAGTTAAGTAAGCATGCGATGCTCATCGAGGTGCCCCATCCTGAAGGCCTAACAAATGTTTACCGGACGAGAATGGGCGAGGCGGCGCACCTATATCGCAATCTTCGACAATGGTTTCTTAAGCAACCGATAGATCGCTCTCGTACACTAGTGTCGGATTTCCGCTTTTTACGGCGACCTCGTAGTTACCCCAAACGCAATCAGGATCCGGCGCAACTGTTGCCTGAGTGGTTGCAGTGGTCAGGGATGCATGCCCCTGAACATTTAAAAGCAGCCATTGAGTCATTACTCGGGTCGGCCAGAAACCCACTAGATTTGGCCGGTTTTCAGACCCGCGCCACATCGAGAATTTTGCAGGCTTTCAGTGCGCATCGCAACGGACAGACCCATGCCTCCGGCACCATTGTTTGTGCCGGTACAGGTAGTGGAAAGACGCTGTCGTTCTATTTGCCAGGACTAGCGGCGCTCGCTGAAGACCTGTTGGGCAATCACACACCCAGGGTGCGGATTCTAGCCATCTATCCGCGAAATGAACTGCTCAAAGACCAGTTTATGGAGGCATGGACCCAGTGCCGTAAGCTCGATGGCCTGATGCAGGCTGGAATTGGGCGCAAGATTCGCATTGGCGCGCTCTACGGTGATACTCCTACTGAGTGGCAATGGGCTGGGGTAGATTTTAAAACGAAGAAACCAAGGCTGGCATTTGACTTGCTGCGTTGCTCCAGCAGTAGTTGCGGCGGAAAGATGGAATGGATTGCCAGCCTGCAAGAGGTTAAATGCAATCGCTGCGGGCACCGAGTGGCCGATGACGAAGTGGCGTTGACTCGCCGTTGCCAGGCAGATTTCCCGCCGGATATTTTGTTTACCACCACTGAGATGCTCAATCGCAAACTTGGGGATTATAGTTGTAACCATCTTTTTGGTGTCGGCCCGCAAGCGGGGCCGACGCTAGTGTTACTTGATGAGGTGCACACCTACGGCGGTAGCAGTGGGGCTCAGACGGCGTATTTACTCCGGCGTTGGATGAAGCGCGCTCAATGCCGGCCTCATTTTGTGGGGTTATCTGCAACCTTGACCGATGCCGCACGGTTCTTTGCCGAACTGGTCGGGGCGCGCCAAAAGCGTGTTGAACTGGTTGAACCGTTGCCTGATGAAATGTTTGATGAGGGGGCGGAGTACCTGATGGTGCTGCGTGGTGATCCTGTCTCACAGACTGCTTTGCTATCGACCACCATTCAGGCCAGCATGCTAACTAGGCGTATTCTGGATGCCCGCAAGGGCTGTTCTAAGGGAACGTGGGGGAGTAAAACCTTCGTCTTTACCGACGACTTGGACGCCAATAATCGTCTTTATCACCAACTAGCAGATGCCGAAGGATGGCGTACGAATAAGTGGGGGCTAAAACCTCACCACCCCACACTGGCTAGCTTGCGCGGTCCGAAGAATGAGCGGGGTGTAGATGAGCAGGAAGCGGTGCATCCTCTAGAACGTGTTCGTCTAGGGCAAGACTGGAGGGTGGGCACTGACATAGGCCATTTGCTTAGTGAGGATGATCGCGCGGTAATCGGTCGTACATCAAGCCAAGATGTAGGAGTCGATGCTGACGCTGAGATTGTCGTTGCCACGGCCTCACTTGAGGTGGGCTTCAACGACCCTGCAGTGGGGGCAGTACTGCAGCACAAGGCGCCGCGTGATGTTGCGTCATATTTGCAGCGCAAGGGCCGAGCAGGTCGCTCTCGTACCATGCGCCCTTGGATGTTGGTAGTCCTTTCCGAGTTTGGTCGCGATCGAGTTGCATTTCAACGCTACGAAGAGTTGCTTAGCCCAGAAATTAAGCGGCAAGGTCTGCCGTTACACAACAGCCATATTCAGAAAATGCAAGCAGCTATGGCGCTACTCGACTGGCTAAGTGAGCAAATAGGCAGTGGCGCCGTTTGGACGATACTGCGAAAGCCTCAGGCTAATAAGAGTGGTTGCAAGAGATTATTGGTTTTAGTTGAGCAACTACTGCAACCAGGCAGCCTGCAAGATGAGTTTACTGCTTATTTGAAAGATGCCCTGCATGTCGACAACGATGCTCTGCTGCGTATTCTTTGGACTCCGCCGCGTTCGGTTATGCTTGAGTTGTTACCTGCTCTGCAGCGCAAACTGGTTACCGACTGGTGCGCCAATGGCCAACTCTGGGAAGATTTGGCTAAAGGAAGTTCACCACTACCGGAGTTTATCCCTGAAGCGCTGTTTGCCGAGTTGAGTTTACCCAGTCTGTTTATTGCCTTGGTGCGCAGTGTGGATGCGAGCGTCGAGTGGACAGATTTGCCGATTTTCCAAGCTCTACGCGAGTTTGCCCCTGGGCGGATTTCCAAGCGCTATGCCATTGACAGCAACTTTGATGCTGACTGGCTAATTCCAGCAAGTTTCGTTCCTGAACCTGGCGTCGACCAGCAGTCCGAGTTTGAGGTTTGTGAGGCTTTTGGCGAGCAGTTACGTGATGAGGGCCTGGTTGGCAGTAGCGCTGCTCACCCGTTGACAGTACTGCGCCCAAGCGTCGTCTATACCCGTCGTCTCGAGCCGAAGTTAAATCTAACTGAGAAAAGCAACGCGCGATTTGTGTGGCAAGCCGAGTTTCGTGTGCCGTCATTGACTGAGGTGCATGAACCTCCAGTCGGAAGTTGGGGAAGACATCTGACCGATGTGACCTTCTGTTTGCACCAGCAAATGACTCCTCTGGAGGTGGTGCGATTCAGCACCGCAGCGAATGCCAGTTTGCGGTTTACCAACGGGGAAAATACCCGGGTGAGATTTGACTGGCAGCGCAGCGGTGAACCTGTAGCTATCGGTGCGCGGCAGTGGGTCGATGGCATGCGTTTGCGCTTTCAGATTAGTGATCAAGTGATTGGCGATATGTTGGCAAGCCCACAGGTTTTACGTGGACTCCGCCCGTTATTCTTCCGTCATCTTGTTGATCAACTAGATATTCTTGGTGGTGATCCATTCAAGGCAAATTGGATTGCCGAGTGTTACTTAGCCGCTTTGGCCGGAGAGTTGTTTGATCTAGATCCTACAGAGGTTAAACCATTAACCAGTGCGCTAACTCGGTTGCACACGACTGCCGGTATTGAGCGCTTGCGCAAAATTCCACAGAGTTTGTTTCAGCCCGATGAACAGTTGGAATCTGTGCAAGAGCAAAAGTTGCAAGCGGATCTGCGTGAGTTACTGGCGCGGGATGATCTGCTCATCTGCCTACAGGAGTGCGCCCGTGCACTGTGGGTGGATGTAGATTTGCTACCTGAATTGCCTCTCTGGAGTCGCACATTGTTAGCCAACACTCTCGCTGCCGCAGCCCAGCGAACAATGTGCGTACTGCTGCCGGATGTTGATGAGCGGGCGGTATTGGCCGATGCGGTATGGCTGGAGGACTGCCTGGAGATCTGGTTGAGTGAGTCGGAGGCTGGGGGTAACGGGATTATAAGTCGCTTGGAGCAAGTATATTTCGAGGATCCGCTTCGCGTTCTTAATACTCTCGCACGTAGCCTACAGCCAAGTGACTATGAACAGATTGATTTTGATCTGTACCAATTGCTGGAGCTAGTAGTCCCAGGAGGTAATCTGGCTGATGCATTAGCCTCGGTGCGAGGGGCCGGTGATTTGCAGCACCGCCGTGAAGCCAATGCAGAACTGCACCGACTTCTGCTCAGCGAAGGCTTTGCCCTGAGTCACAGTTTCTTGAGTGTGCTGTATTCGAGAGCTCTAAGACCTGGCAGCAATGACTCCACTGACGCAGCCTTGTTTGAATTACTGAGCGCCTGGCGAGCGTTGGAGGCTGATAGCGGCCTTGAATGGGCCCTAAATATCGCAGCTCATGCACTTGCGTCCAAAGATCTGGGTAAGCAGGCAACCCCTGTTGAGGTGTTCCAAGGGCTGTGCCGCAATCAGGGGTTGTTGTGGCCACGTGGCAATGCCATTCGTCAGTCTGAGATGAGTTACTACAACCCGTTCCAAAACGGTGTTGCCACCACTGAACGCTTACTTGGCAGTTTTCTGTTTGCAGAGCAAGAACCGCTTGTTCAACTCTCCCCTGGCTACTTGGCTGAGTTGCACGGAGTGTTATGCCGAGCAGGGCGTGCGGACCTGCTACTTCCGCGTACGCAGATCACCAATATTTCGCAACTGATTGCTGAGATTCAGTTGCAACCGGTTGATCACTTAGGGCTTTGGTTGTATCCGCGCATCGGGGCTATGGCTCGGTTGCAGGATAGTGTGGTACTGCGAATCGAACTGGCTGAGGCCATTCAATAAGAGATTTAGCATGACTGATCAGCGGCAAATTTTTTTACACGGCCCTCTGGGGCGTAGACAGTTTCGTGAAGTACTTGGCGGGTTAATGGCGGGTCTATTACTCCGTCCAGAGCCTATATGGCTAGTGTCACCCTGGCTGAGTGACTTTCCTGTTCTGGACAACTGTTCCGGGCAGTGGGACGCACTTGAACCTGGTTGGGGCAGTAGAGAGGTTGGTTTTAATGAGGTATTGGCGCGAGCAGTTAACGGTGGTTGCCGGTTGCGGATTGTAACCAGAGACGACGTTCACAGTCGTCGGTTTGTCCAACAACTGAGCGGTCGCTTGGTTGCCGATCAAGATTTTTGTTACCAGTACAGTGATCAGGTTCATACCAAAGGCCTGCTTACTAAAAATTGTTTTTTGAAGGGTTCAATGAACTACACTTGGAGCGGTACAAATCGCAACGACGAGCACGTCATGTTGACAAATAACCCTCAGATAATTTCCGAAGCGCTACTGGAGTTTGAAGATTATTACCGCTTCGAGGCGTGTTTATGAGCGAAGTGCCGGCCTGGTTGCAACCGTTTTTCTCGGTCGATAATAAGATCGATCCAGAAAAAGTAATTGCCGGAAAATACCCGCAACCGCATCAGCGTTTGTTGGAACCATTGCTGAAAAGTGCTTGTGCCGGGCAGTGGCCGCTATTGTTGCCGTACAGTCGACCTCCGGAATTATGTTTCTACGCAGCGGCTGAGGACGGCCGAGCGCTGGAGGAGTTACGTCAGGTACTTTCGGCGTTCTTAGGAACGGCGGGTACCGCTCCTGGTTATGGTCTAATCAGCACTCCAAATAATGAGGGACAAAGTGCATTGCTAGCGCGTTCACCCGCAGGGTTGTTGCGTATTGACTTGCTGGACGGGGTAGGTGAGCAGCAGAGGCACCGGATATTTACAGTGCTCGCTAATGTGCTGCAGTTGTATCGTCAACGTCCCGCACTTATGTCATTGGCTAAACGGCCAATAGGTCGAGTTCTGCGTGATTTCATGTTGGCCTACCGACTACATGATGGCGAAAATGCTTGGCGCTTTTACGGCGAACTTAAGAACTCGGGAGGTTTCAGTCCGCCTAACCTGCTATCGTTAGAGTTGCAGGCATTGGCTTCAGCAGACCGTTGGCAGGACATTATTAACCATCCACGCTTGCCCAGTCTACTCGGCGGTCGTATACCGTTACGGCTAGTTCGCATAATGCTTCGAGCGCTGGGGCATCTGGGACTCAATCGGCTGCTTATTACTGATGTGATAGCCGGGGAAAGCAGGGATGAGTTGGCTGATTTGTGCTACCCGTTAAACCCGCTATTCATGTCAGTTCCGCTGTTTGAGGTTCACGAAAGCTTTAAGCAAGACTGGCAGTTGTGGGTTGCTGGTGCCGCTGTGTTGGGGAATGTGCAGATTCAGCAGCATGCGCCCGTTTTTGTCGATTCGGACTGGTTAAGAAAACTACTACATTGGGCAGGATCAGTTCAGGTAGTTCAACCTGAGGTTGATATACAGACGGTGGTCGGTGAGTCGAAAGCTCAGGAGGAGGGGCCTGGAGCGGTACAAGCGTTACTGCAGCGATCGCTGGATGTGTCATTAGGTGAATTGCAGCAATTGTGGCAACAGTTGCAGGCCATGCCTGTGTCTTGGTTTGAACCGCTGCAATCATTTCCTATGATGACTGCAATTTGGCAAGATATGCAGAAGCGCTTTTCTAAAGAACAGTTAGGCGGTTGGAATAGTTGGTTTCAGCGCTTGGATGATGCTGAATCGCTAGATGGTGGAGTGGAGCGTGAGGCACAAGAGTACTGCGAAAATTGGACAGTTGAATCCTTTAGCGCGGAAAAGTTGCTTCACTGTATCCAGGCCGGATCGCCTACTGGGCAGGCGGTTCTTCGTAACACGCTGCCGCTGCTCCTGGATTGGTTGGAGGAGCGGGACTTGACTTGCCAAGGAGTTCTCTGGTTAGAACTGTTAGAGTTGCTAGCCCTTGATTCCATAGTCAATCCAGCATTGCTGTCACTGGCCGCGCAACTGACACAGTTGATGTTAGCGCAGCCGTTCACCGTCAATGAATATACGAGGTTGATCGACGCGATATTAATGCTATGGGAGGTCAATAAAGGGCCTGAAGCGTATTCCAAAATGCTGGAGTCGGTGGATGTGCTACTGGATGCGCCCTGCCCAGTTGAGCCATTGCGTCGCCAGGTCTGGCAAGCGCTACAGGATTACGCGGCAAAACATTGGAGGCAAATTAAGGATCCAGCGGTACGCCAGTTGACCTTTGTGCTAATGCGAGAAATTCTTGAGGTCGGTGAGTCAGTTCCAGACTTTACCGATAACAAAGACTCTAACTCAGATACCGACTCAGCGATAAGATCAGTCCCTAACTTACAAGGCAAATTGTTGGCTATCTACACCCTCACTGAGGGGGCCGCGCGCCGCGCCAGGGATGTACTGGAAATTATTTTTAAAGGGCTCAAGGTTGAGATCAACAGCGATCATACATCTACGCCAGCCTTGTGCCATCTAGCTAAAACCGCAGATTATTTTGTATTCTCATCTCGCAGTTCAAAACATCAGGCGTTCTATCCTGTGATTAGTGCAAGAAGAGATATTATCTATCCGCATGGTAAGGGGGCCTCAAGCATCATTCGTGAGTTTATAGAGGGGGTGGAGCGGAAGTATATTTAGATGTTGGAGTATTATGGACTTAATGATTTTGAAAAAGGTCATCATTTCCTCCAGCGCAAAACGCAGCGGTCACCACTGAGGCGGCGCTCCACCATCACGGCGCAGAGGCTGGGTACTGAATCTTCGAGTTGCTTACGGATAAAAGCACACAGGTTTTCGATTGTGGCCGGCCCCAGATCTTGCACCTCGTCAAGTAGCCGGTGATCAAGCATCTCGCGAACACGTGCAATCTCGCTTCTTAGGTAGCCTAGGTCAAGTAGCATGCCGGAGCTGACATCTGGTTGGCCTGCGACGGTTACCTCCGCTTCATAGGTATGCCCATGGATGCGGCGGCTACTTTCGGTCTCTATGCCGCGATTCAATGTATGGGCAGCCTCAAAGTAGAACCGCTGCGACAATTCGCAGACCGTGTTGCTATTCGAGTTGAGCATGGATTCAGCGGCGGGCGAAGGGGAGGGAAGAGCAACCGGAGGCGTGGACATCAGCGGATCTCCAATATTTTGTGTGTTTGCACGGACAGTCGCCACTTGGTATTGGCTTGACAATAGGCAATTGCGGATCGAGTGTTTTGCCGTTGCAATGGACCATCCATTGGTTGTAATAGGTAGTACTTGAAGTCATTGGCGGTAATGGTGTCGGGCAGCAGTCCCGGTTGTGGGTAGACGAGTTTCAATTCGTCACCGCTTTGCTGTACCCATTCAGTGCCAGCCTTGGGACTCACACAGATCCAGTCGATACCGGCAGGCGCTGCGATGGTCCCATTTGTCTCAACCGCTACCTCGAAATCTTGGCTATGAAGTGCATTGATCAGGTCCTCATCGACCTGTAGCAACGGTTCACCTCCTGTGAGCACGACATAACGGTGCGCTTGGCCAACTGGCCACTGCGAGCTAATCCGCTCGACCAAGGCCTCCGCGCTCAGGTACTTACCTCCCAAGGTTCCGTTTGTACCCACAAAATCGGTGTCACAGAAC
This sequence comes from Pseudomonas sp. LSJ-87, assembly GCF_032971465.1. Lineage (NCBI taxonomy): Bacteria > Pseudomonadati > Pseudomonadota > Gammaproteobacteria > Pseudomonadales > Pseudomonadaceae > Pseudomonas > Pseudomonas sp. LSJ-87. The sequence goes on from NZ_JAWJYQ010000045.1 coordinate 53,297, forward strand.
TGGCATACCGCTTGGGAGCGGTCGGCTTCCCGGCCGCTCCAGAGATTGCACCCAGCAAAGCGACAGAATACTGCTGGCCGGCCCGCTCGAAGTCCTTCTCCTTGCAGGGTGTAGAAAATTTCCTTAACGCTGTAGGTCATACGTCGTTATCCCGCTGGAATGCCTCGAAGCCGTTTCGGCGCAATTCGCAAGCTGGGCAGTCATTGCACCCATATCCCCACTCATGTCGACGCTGACGATCGCCTAGGTAACAGGTGTGGGTTTCCTCCTGAACAAACTCGACAAAGCCAAGCCCGCCAAGGTCTTTGGCCAAGTCCCATGTTTGTTTCTTATCCAGCCACATCAAGGGTGTCTCGATAACCAACGGTAAATCCATGCCAAGGCCGAGAGACACCTGCAGCGACTTTAGCGTGTTGTCTCGACAATCTGGATACCCTGAGTAGTCCGTTTCACACATTCCGCCTACTAGTACGCTAAGTCCTCGTCGATACGCGATGGCGGCAGCAAAGGTGAAGAACAGCAGATTTCGCCCAGGGACAAAAGTGTTGGGAAGCCCGTTCTTCTCAAATTCTATTTTCTTCTCGGCTGTCATCGCTGTATCGCTGATCTGGCCGAGTAATTTGATATCAATTACGTGATCATCACCAAGTCGCTTAGCCCAGTTTGGGAACCTGTTACGTATTTCCAGCAAGATGTTTATCCGGCACTGGAGTTCTATTTCGTGCCTCTGGCCATAATCAAAGCCAATAGTCTCAACGTACTCGTAGCGCTCTAGCGCCCAGGCAAGGCAGGTTGTGGAGTCTTGCCCGCCTGAAAATAAAACTAAGGCTTTTTTATGCATATTCCCATCCTCGGAACTGGGCGTGTACTTAGCGACGCTTCAGTTCGTGCTTAAGCTTTTCGGTCAGGTACTTCGTAAGTAGTCCGATATCGGTAGGAGTGTTTTGGATACCGTTCCAGGGGCGTTGGTCAGTTTCTGAAATATGCCATTCACCACTTGTCCATGCGGTGTGAGGTTTCAAAAGTTTGAGGCCTTTGATGAACTCTTCTTTGCTGGCCGAACCTTGATCGGAGTAAAGCATTTCCATAACGAAACTCAACGATACTAGGCCCGCCCCGTGCTTCAAGCGTGAGTTTCTGGGCGCTAGTCCTTCCCACTCCGATCTGAAAACCACGCGCACTGCGTGAAAGAAATTGTTGATGAGTTCGATGCTGCGTCCCTCAAAGTCATCGAATTTCATAAAGCTACGAATGGCGCCGTCGTTAGCAGAGTTCATTACGAATTTCTGCATCGCCATGTCGCTTAAAACTCCCTTGGGGTTTGTATGTTGCTTGATCTCGCCGAACAGAGAGGAGTTTGGTAAGAAGTTCAACAAATCAATAATGTGAGCTGCAAATTTGCGACTGGTGAATCGTTCGGGCAAGCCGTCAACAGTTGGTAGAAGTTCATAAATCAGTGACTTTGGAAGCGGTCGCGTATTGTTAACGAGCACAAACTGTTGTCGTAATTCGTTGTAGTCTTTACAAATCAATGCAGATACGAACACCTGGAACCCAGGCTTTTCCATCGTCGCAAGGGCACTGAGTCGTTGTTGGCCATCAACCACAAAGCCTGGCTTGGAATCAGTAGTCTCAATTACGATTTCTACGATGCCTTCGCCGAGGTCTTTAATCGTGACTCCATCTAGAAAGGCTAAGATGATCGCGTTAGGGAGCAATGCATCATCGCGTTGAAGGTAGTCCCGAATATCTCTAATGTGCGAGGCAACCTGATGGCGCTGAAAACCCTTAAGATGACCGTCTTCATTGCGTCCGACTCTCTCAATTTCAGAAAATTCTAAAATGTCATTTGGAGTGGCCGCGAAAGAAAATACGTCATGCCCGGATGCCTGTTGGGCGCGCACACCCTTGAATCGATAGATCATTGTTTCGAAGATTCCAGAGTTTTCTGAAGGTGGCGGTGATAAACGCCCAGGTTGTGAAACCCGCGTCTTTTGTTTCTGTTACTTGCTCTAAATATAATGGTTTCGATGCCAGTTGACTGGCAAATCGAGCACTGGCATTTTTGCCACGGCTTATCTCTCAGTGTGGGTGAGATCAGTCGGATATGTTTTGCTATTTCTTTTTCCATTTCCGCTGGTGATGATATCGATCCCGACAGTGTTAGCCGGAGATAGTCGACTAGCACTCCTAGGGTTGAGTCGAAGTCGAGCAGGCCCTTGTCGTACTCACGGATTGCTAACAATGCCGATTTTTCTTTTTCTTGTAGTTCTTCTGCGCTCAGCGTCCCTTTTTTTATTCCCTGCATAAGGCGTGGGTTTTCAATCGCCTGAGGGATGCGGATGGCGGTGTAATAATCCAGTTTGCTTGTTGTGGTGCCCATGTAATAGTTGCATTTTGCATCTTTGAATGCGCGTATGAGGGGGGACGTTGAGTCAAAGCTGGTAATGCCATATCCAGTGAATTCATGTATGTTTTCAGCTTTGGCAAAGCCCAGGAGATGAATGTTTGTTTCTGGCTTAAGGGTCGCACGAAGCGCTTTCAGAACTTCGTGAATTTGATCGACCTTTAGAGGAACTAACCCCCCGATTGCCAAGTAGCGATATCCCATCTCTTCTAGTTGTTTGGCAGCGCTCGCCATGCTCTGTGGAGACCAACCCTGCACTGCCCCTAGAGGCTCAAAGGGCCATCCTGCCTCTTTCACCAGGCGCAGAAATTCTTGCGCATTTTTTAGTGTGATTTCGTACCGGAACAGCACATCTTCCGACTGACTCTCCGCTGGAGGATTGCTGGAGTCGCAGTCGAATATGATGTGGTCCGGCGAGCAACCGTGGGTGAATCCTGCATCTGAGTAGAACTCTACTACCTCGCTTGGGCTATACGCAGGGGTCGGATGCTCTACATAGGCGAAAGCCCCACAGTCGCCCAAAACCATAGTGTCTTTGAACTGGACGCCATCGAGTCGTAGAAATTTGCGCACACCCTCTCTCAAGAAACGCTGCTGTTCGGAAGTTGAATACCGAACCTTTGAGTTAGCGACCCCGTTTGCGGGCCGCACAGCGCTCATCGAAACCAATAGTCCGTCATAAGGGATAGGAGACATCATTTCGTGCGCATAGCGGTCATCCCAGTATCTCTTACGGCCTGGCGCATTTCGATCGTTGATGAAGTCGTAGTCCGGGTCTACATAGTCTTGGGTGTCGGCGTATAAGAATTTCATTGTTGAGCGCTGGTCATATAGAGGCGGATCAAGGTTTCTTGCAGTACCTTGATATCTTGGGGGGTGCTTTGGATTTCATTCCACTGGGCATTAATAATCGGCCACTGACCTGATGTCCATGCGCAGTAGGGGGCTACTCTGCTCAGTTCATTTAGTATGGCATCGTAGGTCTCGCGCTGCCCTCCGATTTTGGCGTAGATCCGATCCATAAGAACGCCCATGGCAATTACCCCTGCTGAATGCATGAGGCGACTGTTCTTAGATTCAAGTGCCCACGCCCCTGGGAACGTATCGCGGACTGCTCGCCAGAAAGTCGTCAGCAGGTGGTACATGGACTCAACGTTAGCTGCACCGTCTCTGCTAGAGGTGTACGGAGCCAATGCCCCCAGCGGATTACTAATGCTGTTCCGGATCATCGTGATGACAGCAGTGTCAGTGATAACTGCTTTGCAATTGTGCTCGGACGAGCGCTTTATGAGTTTATAGAAAGGAGAGTTAGGATCACGGCTAAGAAGCCCGCATAACTCAGCTGGAGCTTTGCGAGCACTCAGTTCGCGGGGCAAAAGAATACCGCCCGTCTCTGGCAGTAGTTCATTGATCAGTCGAGTAGGCAACGGCTTCGCTTTGTTGACCAGAATGAACTGCTCGCGCTGGGTGGTCAGGCTGTCAGATACGAAACCGATCACTGGAACTGGTAGATCTGAATTGGCTGCTTTCGCTAGCGCTATCGAGCGCTGTTGCCCGTCCACGATCCAGGCAGATCTCGAGCCTTCCTCTCTAATAGGGATCGTCAGGGTACCCGCTTGCGAAAGCCCCGCGTCGCCGGTCGGCTTGCTTCCGCGTGCGGCAACGAAGCGTAGGTCCGGTGACAGCGCCAGGATGATTGCGTTGGGGAAGAGCACGTTTCCCTGATTGAGGTACTCGGTAATCCCTTTGACATGGTTTTTAATCTCGGGGCGCTGGAAGCCCTTGAGGGGGCTACTATCTTCGCGAGAAAGGCGGGTGATGTCAGCAATCCGGACCAGGTCAGATCCTTTGATGAATAATGCGTACACATCAAGGTTGTCGCCTTGAGTGGTGCGTAGTGCACGCACCACAATCGCATTTTCGCTCGTCATGCTTTGCTCTCTATGCTGTCCTGGCATTTGATGTCGCGCCAGATTTTCCGGAAACGCGATTGCTCGCACGAGACCTGGGCCACATCCCTTAGGTAGCGTAACAAGCGGGTGGAACTGCCTTTGTAATCGGCCCACACACATTCGAGCATGTAGGCAATTTCACTGTCCGATGCGCGCCGTCGGACAGTCATTTTGGCTGGCGACAAATCATTCATCGCGTCGGAGACGGCCTTCCGAGCGATTTCTGCAGGAGCACTCGACAGTTCAAGAACCTCAACGAAGTGACGCATGGCTCTCTGAGGGAAATCATTGCGAGTGCCTGGTAGTTTTGAGCCTTCAAGGCGTTCGTCATAGGGCATCGCCACGCTTCGCAAGCGACGGGGAAGCATCTCAATGCCTGGGCGCGAAGTGAATATCCTGACCTTGTCTATGTGTGCATCCTCTATTTTTTCGAGGTCTGCAGCTATCAACTGAACGTAGCTTGAAGTGAGTGCGATCAGCGTTAAATCGATGTCGGGCTGGCTGACGAGATCAGCTAGGGCGCCTGCTCTTTCACGGGTGCCATTCACGGCTTCCCACCAGTCTGACGCGCGGAGGCCCCATTTTTCGAGGTGTGGGATGATAGAATTCGGATCTTGAGACACAGTCAGGTCGTAGGGCGGACACTTATGATCGCTCTCAACCAACCCTAAGCCGGTCGACGCGAACATTAGCCTCGCTCCCAGCCTCGTAGCGACGCACTTTGCGTCGGAAACGCTCCTACCCAGGTAAAGTGAAGATGCCGTCTGAGTGGCAGGACGTTCGTCGACTCGCTCCTTCCACGCGTGCGCCATAGCTGCAAGCGATGGGTAGCATGCGTCGCTCAGCACCACCGAGGGCAGGCCATCAAGGCGCTTTCGATTGGTGCAGTTGGTAATGATGACGGTTCTCATAGGAAAAATTGCAAACCCTTGCGGTGATGGTTCTGCATTTATCTGGGGTTGCTAATTTAGCATTGGATAACTGCTTAGGCTATGAAAATTATCTGGTTTTTGTGCGTTGAGGTTGGTATAAGGGCCTGAAAAGTGCTGTTGCCTCTCTGTTGGAGGGCCCTCAAAGAAGGAATAGTTTCATTGCTTAAGTTCAGCGCAATCAAGGCTTTACAGAGCCAAAGCCACCAGGTGGTATCGTTTGCGGCGACGGTTGAGCAGATTTTGGCGATCGCTAGCATCGACCGAGTCAAGCGTGATGATCGCGGAATTCTTAATGGATTCCAGCGGCCTCAGGTGTCCAAACACATACGAGAGATCCGCGATTACCTGACTCGTCCAGATGCGGTAATGCCCAATTCAGTGGTGCTAGCGTTCACCGGTGGAGTAAGGGTGGTTGAGGGGACTGGGGCTTATGCAGAAATTGAGGTGGACATTTCATCCGGTCCGCCTGGGTTCGTTGTGGATGGTCAGCAGCGTCTTTCTGCGTTGGCTGGGATCGAAGGAAGTTCGTTCCAGTTACTCGTTTCCGCCCTTGTCTGTAAGAGCCAGGAAGAACTTCGTCGGCAATTTATTCTAGTCAATAATACAAGTCCATTGCCAAAATCGTTGGTTTACGAACTACTTCCAGGAGTGAGTGGTCTTCCACTTAGAATGACTTCTCGCTCCCGCGCTGCTCGTATCGTGGAAATGCTGAATTATGACGATAGGTCTTCGTTGCAAGGGCAAATAAAGCAGCATACAAATCCTCTAGGCGTATTAGGCGATACCTCGCTTCAGAAATTGGTGATGAACTCCCTTTCCGACGGTTACTGCCGAGAGGTTATTGAGTTGTCGGGAGGTGAAGATCTTTGTTTTTTAGCTATTAGCGAATTTTTCCAGGCGGTCCAAGAAGTATTTGGAGATGCTTGGCATGGGCATACTCCCAAAAGTTCGCGCCTCGTCCATAGTGCAGGGATTATCTCTATGGGGTTCGTCATGGAACAGTTGTGTGCTACAGGAGCGCCATTGGCTCCAGTGTTTAAGTTGGGTCTGAAAAAATTGCAAGGCTATACTGCTTGGACGTCTGGTTCGGGAGATTGGTTTTTCAAAACTGGCAACCGGCCGTGGAATGGAATCCAAAATCTACATGGCGACATTCATCTGCTGACTGATCATTTGACTAGGGTGCTCCGGAGTTCGGAATTAATAGCTGGTTGAAGAGTAGATACTGCTAATTTTCGGAGGTGTTATGACTGTGTTAAAGTCCTCAGGTAAATCTGCAGCACTGGCCAGTGAAGTCAGTGTAAAAGAATTCTCAGAGCTAATTCTTCATTTGTCCATGGCTTTTCAGGAGGCATTGAGAAGGCTGGCAGGGCAAGATGCGGCTTTCCCTTCTGAAGGTTATGGTATGTTGACTGAAGCTTATGGCTTGCGGACGCGTGCGAACATTCTCTACTTAACGCCTTCCACGCATGTAGTCCAAGATTTGAATTTTACTCAAGCGACTATGCTCGAGAAATTTGAAGAACTATTGAGTTGCCTTGGTAATGTGACTGATTTACATGTCGTTAACTCTATGTTGGTTTCCGTGCTTACTATTGCTTCAGCACTGGGTGATGGGCGAGCTAAAGTTGTAGAGTTTTTGTTCGAAAATTTATGTTGTGACCTTGACTTATGGAAGGCTTGACGCGGCGGGTTGCAGGGGAAGGTGGGGCCTGGACAAGAATACGGCGCAACTGACCACGCTTTTTGCGCTGTCGAATATGTGGATGCTTCGCCGGAGTTGTTAACCATTGCAGGAGAGGTGAGCCTGTAGTGCGCAAGAGCCAGGGCAAAGCCCTGGTTTTGAGCCGATTGATGGCTGAAAATTGGTCTGGCTGCGTCAAAACGCTGCTCATCACACACTCAGGGCAGCTTGTTAGGTGTTTTCCTAACGGTTGGCAATTGTGTTGAACCTAAATTCAAGCGCCGGGCGACTAGGGCGCTCGGCCTCATTTTCCGGTATATACAGCGATCGCCCTTCACTCGAAACATACTCGCTATCCCTCAGTACCTCGGAAATTTCGATTCGCAAATCGGCTGGATTAATCCAAAGCAATCCCAGGTCAAATAGGGTATGAACATCTGCCCTGAGCAGCAGGCCATTGGATACGACATTCGTTGCATCGCCCAGGTAGGGATGGATATGAGCGGCTTCCAGCACCTGCTGTAACGAGCAGGCTGTGATGGCGCATCGTCCTTGATAGGCCTTTAGCAATTGCTTTCTGAATTGAGGTTGACCGCGTCGGCGGACGATGGACGCTAAGGTGCGTGTGCGCGCATCACTGAGATCGTCGGGGTTGAACTCGCCTTCAGTGCTGAACTGTTGCTCGATCTTGGCTGACAGCGCTTCATCAGCGGTAGCCTGTTTGCGACTTAATACAAAGGAGGTAGGAGCGCTGCCAGAATGTCTCTGGTAGGTGAAGATACCCTCGTATTTAAAGCCCGCATGTGGATATTCGTACTTTGCTTTCCGATAGAAAAGCAGTAGCTCCAGACCTCGCTGGCGGTGATCCGAAATGAGCGCATCGGTTCGCCCCATGCGCTGGCCTTGCATATGGAGAATATCGCCCTCCAGCGCATCAACGTACTGAGTTCTGTCGGATGTTTTATGCTCAGTAATGAACAGCCAAACGGAATCTAATCCCTTGGGACGAAATATGCCGGTGTTGAGTGTGGCATCTTTTATATCGAAAAGAGCCCTAAGGTCGTCTCGTGTATAAACGGCGCCTGGCTCCAAGCGCTCCGATGCCAAAAGCCCGTGCGGTTTTATGTTTGGCGTTGGGGTGATTGGAGTGGTCACGGGCGGCTTCCTTGCGTGTGGCGTAGGCGAAGGGCTGATACCCGCTTTCGCCTCTCTTAGAGATGCCCAACACCTTACTTCCTTCAGACTAAATGCGGAAGAGCGTAGGAAAATTCCGTTTGGTGTGTAGGCCTAAGCCGCAGTGGGCCGAGCTATGGGGGTAGAGATGGGCTTGCTACGAAGTGAAAGGCGCGTAACTCTTGCAAGTCAGTCTCTGGCTGACGAAAGGAAAGCAATTGGAGGTACCATCGTGTTTGTTCGCCCCATAGCCGCACATGAATGGCGGCTTTATCGGAGTCTGCGTTTGCGGGCACTGCGATAGTCACCGGACGCATTCGCAAGTACCTACGAGCGTGAGGCAACTCGAAGCGACGATGATTGGGAAGCTCGTGTCTCAGCTGTAGCAACCTCCAGCAGTGCACAGGCTTTTTTTGCTTTTCAGCACGCCGGCCCTTGTGGCTTGGTGTGGTGCAAATCATCAGAAGCTGAGTCAGGTGTCGTCGAGGTTTTTCAGATGTGGGTAGACCCCGTCTCACGTGGTGTTGGGGCCGGTCGGGCTCTGCTGGTAAGAGCTATTGCTTGGGCTGAAAGTCGAGGGGCGCAACGTATACGCTTGGGCGTGACGATCGCAGATTCGCCGGCGATGCGCCTGTATCGGACAAATGGATTTTGTGACATCGGCTTGCCGGAACCTTTGCGCCTAGGTTCTTCTTTGAGCTCTCAGTCGATGGAACTGAATCTAGGTTTAGGCTCTGGTACTGATAGCCCTGCTCAATAGCTGCTGCGGCTGAGTTGTGGTGTTGGCCTGTGAAGCGGGAATTTTTAGTCGCATGGCTCCAGCGGAAGAAACGCCTTCAGAGATTTCTGAAGGCGGCCCTGAGTAAGGAGTAGGCGGTTCAGCGCATCATGCCCAGCTCGGCATCATCCATCAGCGCCTTAGCCAATGCGCAGAGGTAATGCGAAGCCCAGATCAGCTGGGGTTTGTCTTCCATCAAGCCGTCCAGGGTCATATCCCGTGCATAGCCCATCAGCTCCGAGGCTTGTTCGCGGGCGCTCTGGCAGGGGATGCCTGCTTCGATGCGGAACAGCGGATGGGTCTGGTTTTCACCTTGGTAGAAGGTGGTTTTGCCGACGGTGAATTTGGTTTCTTCTGTGGTCATTGTTCATTCTCCCCGAAATCTCTCGTGCCTGGGCTGGCCTCATCGCTGGCAGGCCAACTCCCACAGGTGCTGCATAGGCCTCGAGATCTGTGGCGCAGCTCAGATCTATGTGGGAGCCCGGCTTGCCGGCGATAGGGCCGGACCAAGCGATACATCAATGGAGCCTTAGTGCAGAGTCCGAGGCTCAGTAGGCATCTGCACTTGGACTATGGCGGACTCAAGCAAAGCTCGCAGGGTCTCCAGCTCATGCATCGAGGCCATCATCAGAATCGACGCGGGCGATTTGGGCTGCAGCAACATTGCCTGATGCACGACGGTCGCAGCACAGAGCGCATAATCCGTGGCCTGGATCAGGGTATCTTCGAGGGATTGGAGAGTGTGGGGTGGATCAGGAACTATTTTTAGCATCGTACTGTGTTCTCGGTGGGGCCACCGCCAGCCCGCTGTCAAACGGAAAGGTGGCAGCTGTGCATGGGTTGACAGACCGGCGAACACAGAAACCGGCGCACGCGAGCGTGCCCCATGCACAACCGCCATAAACGGGTATGCACTGTGTATCGTCGCGGCCTGTCAAAGCCGGTCGTTGATATGCAACGACGGACCGAGACTAGAACGCTGAAAAAACGACCGCAACGAAAAACAGGCGCAGGGAGTATCTTTGGGAAATGGCCTACAAGGAAGGGGTTAATTCTGACTTTTTTTGCCCATTCACCTTCAGAGCCTGCAACGCCGGCTGCTCTGTTAACGGTTCGTGGCTCTCAAAAAGCTTTCCACAAGCAAATCCCTGTATCCAGTTATGTCGCGATGCCAACCAACGGTCCAGCATGGACTTTCGCCACTCAAGCCTTGAAGCTGACCCGCTCGCATCTGGACCAAGGCAGGTCACGGGCTTGCCCCTGACAACGGACGCCAAGTCACAGCTCATGGAATGCACCGAAGATGACTATCGAAGCTTTTACCCCTTTCCAGCGCTTTGCCGCTGACCTGCTGAAGCATCTACCGGCTGACCAGCCAGATGGCTCCCACGACCTGTCCCATATCCATCGCGTGTGGGTCAACGCGCAACGGATACAGCGCGTAGAAGGCGGCGACCTGGAAGTGCTGCTTGCAGCGACTGTGCTGCATGATTGTGTCGCAGTAGAAAAGAACTCGCCCTTGCGTGGGCAGGCGTCAACGCTGTCCGCACAAAGGGCGGCGTCAATCCTGGCTGATATGGGCTGGCCCTTGCAGCGCATCGAACAGGTGGCGCATGCAGTCAAAACCCACAGCTACTCGGCTGGCTTTGAACCACTCACCCTTGAGGCCAGGATTCTTCAGGACAGCGATCGCCTGGACGCCATAGGTGCAGTGGGTATCGCCCGGTGTTTTTACGTTTCCGGGCGAATGGGGTCGGCGCTGTACGATTTCGAGAACCCCGCGGCGTGGGGGAGGGAGTATCAGGACAAGGCGTATGCGGTCGAGCACTTTCATACCAAGCTGCTCAAGCTTGCGTCAGGGTTTAAAACTGCTGAAGGGGCTCGGCTGGCTGCTGAGCGCCATGCTCGGCTTGAAGTGTTTCTTGCGGATTTCATGGATGAGATCGGGGCTGGCGGGGCAGGGGCAAGTGGGTAGGTTCCGAGATCTTCGGCAGTTTGAATGCGCTAAATCGGTCTCATGGAATAGCATATGACTGATTGAGCTAGCAGGGGCTCTGTGGGAGCGGGCGCGCCCGCGAACACCGGCGCAGCCGGTGCCAACCACCGCGTTGAGTTCTTCGCGGGCATGCCCGCTCCCACAGGCGCCGCGTCGCGCTTGCGAGTTGAGCTCTCTGCGCGATAGCGCAACCCAAGGGCCGGGCGATCTCTTACAAATCGTGTACTTGTCTCGAAAACGACGCTGGCCAGGTGGTCGGTATCTCGGGCGCAACCAGACAATTTACTAGAGGGATGCAGCGGGGGGCGCAAAGTTGTCACGCGCTTCAAGTGCGATGCCTAGGGGTAGATAATTGGCTTGGCTGTTTGTCGTGTGTCTGTGTGGCCATGTACTTGTCCAGACTTTCCTCTCGGGTGTCTTCCTCTGGCTTCCAGTAGTAGGCCTAAACGGTTTGGTGATGAGTTAGAACAGGCGCACTGTGGCTGGTACCGAAGCTGGCGCTAACGCAATAGTCTCTAACAAAGCAAGGCGTGGCTTTCGGAACGGTCCTACATACTAGGCGATATTTTTTCTATAGCCTCCAAGCCTTTCCCTTACAAGGAGCTGGCGAAGTGGCCTATTGTCTCCGAAATTTTAAACATGTTGATAGGTGATCAAGTAAGAGTCCAGCTGAGGAATAGGTGATGGCATGGTTATTCATTTTGTGCACCGTGTTCAGTGTGTGCGGTGCATTCATTTTGCGTACCAAGTGCTCGGGGCCTCATCTCGGTTATGGGCTATTCTGTCTGTGCTTGCTATACAATATCTTCTTTGTTGTTACATACATGAGGATATTGGAGTTTCAGCAGTTTTTGTTTTTGGGATATCAGCCTGAATTCCTCAAGAAAAATATCATGGTGGGGTGGGTTGCTCTGGTAGGTGTGTTCTTACACTGTGGGGCAATGCCTACCAGGGGCGCTACGTAGAGCCACTGGGTTGCGCATGACCAATTGACTCAGGCCTGGTTGAACGCTTCGCGGGCACACCTGCTCTCACAGGGTGCCGGGTAATAGGTTTAAAGCTCGGACCATGCCCGTCTCAGAATGGTGGTGCTACATATACAACCCGGTTTCGTCCATTCTGTTTGGCGTCATAAAGTCCCCTGTCAGCGCGTTCCAGTGCGTCGTCCAGCGTTTCACCCTTGGCAAACAGGGTGCACCCTACGCTCACGCTCACCTTCAACGGGCCACAGGGCAACTGCATCGGGCTGGCACCCACCTGTTCGCGAATCCGCTCAGCAATCCGCGTCAGTTCTTCGCTGTCTTTAACATGCAAAATAGCGACGAACTCCTCACCCCCATGGCGCACCAGCAGGTCATCGGGGCGAAGTGCTGCGCGCAGGCGACGGGCAGATTCGCAAAGCACTTTGTCACCGCCGCCATGGCCGTACTTGTCGTTGATGGATTTGAAGTGATCCAGGTCGGCATAAACCGCGCCCAGTTGTAAGCCGTTCACCTCTGCCAATCGCCGTTCATGGTCTTCAAACGCCGACAGCGCGCCGCGGTTCCACAGTTGCGTCAAAGGGTCGAGCAGGGCTTTGCGCTGCTCGCGATCCATTTCAAGCCGCAGATCGCGGTTCACCTGCGCCAAGGTGCGCAGCTGCAGATACCCCTCGGCGAGCGTGGCCAGGTCCCTGAAGTTCGCTTGTTGAGCCTCGCTGAGCACGCGCGGGTGAGGATCGAACATGCACAGCGTGCCGATGGCTTTGCCGTTGCCGGCGCGCAAGGGGTGGCCGGCGTAAAAGCGGATGTAGGGCGGGTTGAGCACCAGCGGGTTGTCGATGAATCGCCCGTCGCACTTGGCGTCGGGCACCATCAGGGTACCCTCGCCGAGAATGGCGTAGCCGCAAAAGGAAATACTGCGCGTCGTCTCGCTTGCCTCAAGCCCTATGCGGGCCTTGAACCACTGTCGGTCCTGGTCGATCAGGCTGATAAGCACAGTATCCACATGGGCCAGGTCCTGGGTAAGCCGCACCAGGGTATCGAGGTAGTGCTCGGCTGGTGTATCGACCAGGTTCATGTCATCGAGCGTGCGCTGGCGAAGCGCTTCGTCTGCGGGTAAAGGGCAAGCTGGCATCGTTGGTCCTCCATTCCCTGGTTGGCTGCTGTTGCACCTGGCGGGGGCGCGTTCTCTATACCGTCGAAACAAGCACAGCATAGGTTATAGCGTGGAGCCTTGGACTGCAGGTGCGGCTGGCCATTTCTTGCCGAGAGTGTGATTTCTTTCGCTCGATCTTCGTCAAGATTGCTACCCCTTCGCCGTCGTCTGGGGACTGATACAGGGCCTTTCATGCAAACGCTGTTGAACGAGATTCTCGAAGAAGTACGTCCCTTGATCGGCAAGGGCAAAGTGGCTGACTACATTCCCGCGCTGGCCAATGTGCCGGCGAACCAGCTGGGCATCGCGGTCTATGGCAACGATGGCAGCTATTACTGCGCAGGCGACGCCCTGGTGCCGTTCTCGGTGCAGAGTATTTCCAAGGTGTTCAGCCTGGTGCAGGCGATTGGGCACTCGGGGGAGGCCATTTGGGAGCGGCTTGGCCATGAGCCTTCCGGGCAGCCATTCAACTCGCTGGTGCAGCTGGAGTTCGAGCGTGGTCGGCCGCGTAATCCTTTTATCAATGCGGGTGCGTTGGTGATCTGCGATATCAACCAGTCGCGCTTTGCTGCACCCACTTTGTCGATGCGCGATTTTGTGCGACGGCTATCGGGCAATCCGCACATCTCGATCGATGCTCGCGTTGCCGATTCGGAGTATCAATTCCGCGCGCGCAACGCGGCCATGGCTTACCTGATGCAGTCGTTCGGCAACTTCCATAACGAGGTGGAGACGGTGCTGCGCAGTTATTTCAGTTACTGCGCGCTGCAAATGAACTGCCTTGATCTGGCTCGGGCGTTCTGTTTCCTGGCTAACGATGGGTTCTGCAAGCACAGCGGTGAGCAGATTCTGACCCGGCGCCAGACCCAGCAGGTGAACTCGATCATGGCCACTAGCGGGTTGTATGACGAAGCAGGGAATTTCGCCTATCGGGTGGGGTTGCCAGGTAAGAGTGGCGTGGGGGGCGGGATTGTGGCCATCGTGCCGGGGCAATTCACCGTGTGCGTGTGGTCGCCGGAGTTGAATGCGGCGGGTAACTCTCTGGCGGGGATGGCGGCGCTTGAGTTGCTGAGCTCGCGGATTGGGTGGTCGGTGTTCTGATTGGCGGGCTCGCTTGTTGTGCGACGCGGCGGTGTGGCGGTTTGACTTACCTGTGAAGAATCCAACGCGGTGTATGGCACCGGCTTCGCCGGTGTTCGCGGGTGAACCCGCTCCCACAGGTACTGTGGCTGCGTTGAAGGCTGTGGTGATCTTGTGGGAGCGGGCGAGCCCGCGAAGAATGCGACGCGGTGCATGGCACCGGCTGTGCCGGTGTTCGCGGGCATGCCCGCTCCCACAGGTACTGTGGTTGCGTTGAAGGTTGTGGTGAGCCTGTGGGAGCGGGTTCGCCCGCGAACACCGGCGCAACCGGTCCCATACACCCCGTTGCATTCTTCGCGGGCGCGCCCGCTCCCACAAGATCACCACAGCCTTCCACGCAGCCACAGTACCTGTCGGAGCGGGCATGCCCGCGCCCACAGGTACTGTGGCTGCGGTGATGGCTGTGGTGAGCCTGTGGGAGCGGGCATGCCCGCGCCCACAGGTACTGTGGCTGCGTTGAAGGCTGTGGTGAGCCTGTGGGAGCGGGTTCACCCGCGAAGAATGCAACGCGGTGTATGGCACCGGCTGCGCCGGTGTTCGCGGGTGAACCCGCTCCCACAGGTACTGTGGCTGCGTTGAAGGTTGTGGTGATCTTGTGGGAGCGGGCGTGCCCGCGAAGAATCCAACGCGGTGCATGGCACCGGCTGTGCCGGTGTTCGCGGGTGAACCCGCTCCTACAGTGGAGCTTTCCTGAGTGAACGAACTCAGGCCCCCCCACCAGCTATCTCCCGAGCAACCCAGCCCTTGAACGCCTCCGCCACCGGCGATGGGTGCATCGCGCCTGATTGGGCCAGCACCACTTTTTGCGGTGATACCTCTTCCAATAATGGCCGGCATAGCAGCGGTGTACCGTCATAGCAGTGGTCCCCCGCGGGCCGGGTGCATGACAGGGCAACCCCGTAGCCATGCGCGACGAGGCCCCGTTGCATCTCGAAGGTCTGGGTGTATTGCTGAGTGCGCGGTTGCAGGTTGTGCGCCCAAAACAGTGAAAGAAAATACTCACGCGTTTGTGCGATGTCCTCAAGAATCAAACACTCTTGCGCCAGCTCATGCAGCGGTATCTCGGCCAGGTGGGCCAGGCGGTGGTCAGTGGCGATCAGTGCGTAGGGCTTCAACTCAGCCAGTACCTGGCGGGGCAGCAAGGGATCAAGGCCAATGTCATAAGTCAGCGCGAGCTCGGCTTTACCGGCGCTCAAGTGGCGGTGTACGCCTGCCAGGTCAGTCTCGAAAAGCGTTACGTCGACATCGGGATACTGCCTGCGAAAACTCGAAAGCAGCCGCGGCGCGTAATAGGGGCCCAGGTCTTGAAAGCAGATGAGCGACAGGTTGCCGCGAAGCGAGCCGCGCGTGGTATCCGCGTTCTGATTCATGGCAATGGCCATGCCGATGATATCGCGTGCCTGGGCCAGTAAACGCGTGCCCGCTGACGTCAGCTCCAGCCCGCGGCTCACCTGGCGCCGGAACAGCCGCTCGTTCAGCGCCTCTTCCAGCTGGGCGATCGCTACCGAAACCGATGGCTGTGAAACGTGCCGGGCTCTGGCCGCAGCGCTGATGCTGCCGTGTTCGGCCACGGCGACGAAGTACTCGAGCTGCCTGAACGAGAACCCTATCATCTTTTCCTATACTCGGGATTAGGAAATATATTCTTTTCCTATTGTGGCTGAAAAGCAATACTCGCGGTGCACCTTGCTTATTCCGCTTGAAAACTGGCAGTGGTGCTGTTGCCCAATAAAAAGACCAAAGGGTGCTTATGAAACAGTCCGCCGAATTTCAACTGACTGACGAAACCATCGAGGCGTTCCAGCGTGATGGTGCTGTCTGCGTACGTAATTTGTTCACGCCGGAAGAAGTTGCACTGCTCGAAACCGGCATCGAACAGAACCTGAAAGCCCCAAGCGAGCGCGCTAAAGTGGCAAGCCGCCCCGATGACCCGGGTTGGTTCTTCGAAGACTTCTGTAATTGGGGGGATATTTCGGCCTATCGCCAGTTCATCTTCGAAAGCAGGGTAGGTAGTGTTGCAGCGCAACTCATGAACAGTGAGACAGCCCGGCTTTATCACGATCACCTGCTGGTCAAGGAGCCGAACACGCGCCAGCGAACGCCCTGGCATCAGGACCAGCCGTACTACAACATCGACGGGCGGCAGAACTGCAGCATGTGGATGCCAGTCGACCCGGTCTCGAGAGAATCCACCCTTGAATTCGTAGGGGGCTCGCACCTTGGGCCGTGGCTGATGCCGCGCAGCTTCCTTGACAGCCAGGCGCAATGGTTCCCGGAAGGCAGCCTTGCGGACTTGCCGGATATCGAGGCCGATCGCAGCGCCTGGAACATCCTCGGCTGGGACCTCTCCCCAGGCGATGCGGTGTTCTTCCACATGCTCACCTTGCACGCCTCGGGCGGTGTCGGGGGCAATCGTCGGCGTCGTGCCTTCTCGGTACGTTTCCTGGGCGATGACATTACTCACGCACCGCGCCAGTGGAAAACCTCGCCACAGTTTCCCGGCCTCGAAACGCAACTCGCCAGCGGTGCCCAAATGAACCACGAACTGTTTCCGGTGCTGTGGCCAAGGGCTTGATGATTGGAATGCTGCGTGCCTGATAAAACCGCACGGCATTAGCGTTGTGCGGACCTGATAATAAAACCAAGAAGGTATCTATGAGCGCTCAATCTTCACACCAGTTGAAGCGGGGTCTCTCTACCCGGCATATTCGTTTCATGGCGTTAGGTTCTGCTATCGGTACGGGGCTGTTCTATGGCTCGGCATCGGCAATAAAGTTGGCAGGGCCTTCAGTTTTGCTGGCCTATCTGATAGGTGGCGCAGCCATTTACATGATGATGCGTGCCCTTGGCGAAATGGCGGTTCATAACCCGGTGTCAGGCTCGTTCGGGCATTATGCCAGCCAGTATCTGGGGCGTTACTTTGGCTTTCTGACAGGTTGGAGCTACGCGTTCTCGATGTTGGTGGTTTGCCTGGCAGACGTGACGGCCTTTGGCGTTTACATGGGGCTGTGGTTCCCTGAAACACCTGCCTGGATCTGGGTGCTTGGGATAGTGTTCTTTATCGGGGCGCTGAACCTGTGCAGCGTGAAAGTGTTCGGGGAAATGGAGTTCTGGCTGTCGTTGCTGAAAGTGACCGCGATCGTTGCCATGATTGTGGCAGGCGCGGCTGTGCTGCTGTTGGGTATACAGTTGAATGACGATGCAGGCACGGTTGCCGGAGTCTCGAATCTGTGGAGCCACGGCGGGTTCTTCCCTAATGGCGTCAGTGGGATGATCGCTTCGTTCACTGTCGTGATGTTCGCCTTTGGCGGGGTCGAAATGATCGGCATCACCGCAGGCGAGGCAAGGGACCCGAAGCGCGTGCTGCCCAAGGCTATCAACTCGGTGCCTCTGCGCATCCTGCTGTTCTACATTCTTACCCTGTTCGTACTCATGGCCATTTACCCTTGGACCAGCATCGGCAGCCACGGTAGCCCGTTCGTGCAGATCTTCAGTGGTCTTGGCATCAGTTCAGCGGCTACCGTGTTGAACATCGTGGTGATTTCAGCTGCTGTTTCGGCGATCAATAGCGATATCTTCAGTGCTGGGCGGATGATGTACGGAATGGCTCAGGACGGCCAGGCGCCAGCCGGTTTTGCATCGTTGTCACGTTTCGGTGTGCCGTGGATGACGGTTGCAGTGATGGGCGTCGCGCTGCTTCTGGGCGTGGTATTGAACTACCTGGTGCCGGAAGACTTGTTCCTGGTTCTTGCGGCGGTGGTCACGTTCTCCATTGTCTGGGTCTGGTTGATGATCCTGCTTTCTCAAGTGGCCATGCGGCGCGGCATGAGCAAGGAGGAGGTGGCAGCACTGGATTATCGTGTGCCGCTGTGGCCGGTAGGGCCAGCTTGCGCGATTGCTTTCATGGTGTTCATTTTTGGCGTGCTCGGTTGGTTCCCGGCCAGCCGCACAGCCATGTATGTCGGGGTTGGCTGGTTGGTGCTGCTATCCCTGGGTTACTGGTTGTGGGGTATGCGTGCGCCACGTCATGTGTCGGCCAGCGCTTGAGGCATTGAACCAAACTGTGGGAGCGGGCTTGCCCGCCCCCACAGGTACTACAGCTGAATTGAAGACTGTGGTGAGCCTTATCTTCTAGGCCCCCGGGGGGGGGCATCGGCCCTCTCATTCAGATGGGGCAGTACGGGATTCGCGGTCAATATCCTCCGGCCAAAGAACCTTAGGTGCCAGGCAATGCATGTGGCTCAGGCCATCGTCATCGTTCCAGTCACGGGGTGGGTGTACGAACTTCGGCAGGGCTTCGGGGCCTTGCTGCATGAATAGTCGGGCGATGGCCCAGTAGGCTTCGCCTTTGTAGAGGTCATAGGTGAAGAACACACGGTCGATGACTTCGTTGGTTTCCGGGTTGCGGACCGACAGCATGACGTTTTCGATCAGCCCACCG
>NZ_JAWJYQ010000046.1:0-63657 GCF_032971465.1 Pseudomonas sp. LSJ-87
CGCATGACCATCAAGAGCCAGACCCACAAGGGCGATGGCTTCAACGAGCTGCGTTTCGAGGACGAACTGGGACGACAGGAAGTCTTCATCCACGCAGAAAGAGACCAGAACAACATCGTCAAACACGATGAAACCACGCAAGTCGGGAACGACCGCACCGAGCGTGTCGAAAAGGATGAGACCCTTTCGATTGGCCAGGACCGCCGGGAAGAGATTGCCCGGGACGAGTTCGTCAATATCGGCCAGGACCGGGCCCACGAAATCGGCAAAGACGATACCCTGACCATTGGCCGGACCCATACCATTATCACTGGCCAGGACCGCATAGAACAGGTCGGCAACCACCGCCAGGACGTCACCAAAGCCAATCACACGGTAGAAATCGGTGGTCACCTGGAACAGAGCGTGGCCGGTCACAACACCTTGCAGGCCGGGGAAGCCATCCGCCACACAACCAAGATCTATGACATCCAGGTCAGCGAAAGCCTGACTATCAGGAGTCCGGCCGGGTTGCTGCGCATAGATGGTGCCGGTATCACGTTGGACGGACTGGCACTGGCTTTCAAAGGTCCTGTCAGTCAGCAGGCCAACTGCAGCCAGCGTATGACATCGACCTTCGGCGTACCAGAGCCCGGCGAGCCCATTTGCCTGAGCTGCTTGCTGAAAGCGATCGCGGACGGCCACAACATGATTCGCATGGAAGGAACAAGCTGATGCCAAGCCCATTTATCAGAACTATGGTGGAGGTGCTGCGCACCTCCGACCGCTATCGTCTGAGCGCGATCGTGGAAATGGCCAGCCTGTCACCCGGCGTGCAGGAAAAGCTGACCCGGCACTATGAGGACCGCTGCTGGCCACTGCTGCAACAAACCCAGTTCAACAATCTGCGAACAGCAGGCCCTTGGTTATTCGGATCGCGGCCAGGCTCTGATGTGTCGGCCCAGTACGATTTTCAATGGCAACTCGAACAGCTTGCTTCGGGCGCGGTTTGCGGCTGGATCGTCAGCGCGTTACCAACTGCCCAACTTGCCCGGCATCTGAGCCACGCCAACATCGTCACGGGAGCTGACGGCCATTTGTACCTCCTGCGCTTCCACAACGCTGCAGCTTTACGAGTGCTGGATACATATCGTGAGCTGCCAGGGATAAGCGAATGGCTGGCTCCCATCCATCATTGGTGGTCACCTGTAGCGCACCCGAACAAGCGGTTGTGGCTACAAGTATCCGGTGCAGATCAGCCTCCGTCCCTGCGCCTCCCACAAATCACGCTAAACGAAGACTGTTGGGCTGAATTGGCGGGAGACCCGCTGAGCTATCAACTTGCCGAGTTGATCAAGGACGAGCCGTCCTGTGCAGCCTTGGCCACTGCTTGCCACGGAACACGGGTTGGTCTGATCCAGCACTACCTGGATCAGGCGCGCGAGCAAGGCTTGGACCGTGAGGAAGACCTCATCAGCTATGTGCTCATACTGGCTCGCCACGGCGAGCAACTCAGTAGCTCACAAGCCTGGCAGGACGCGATTGTCGCAACGCGCGAACAGCAGACATCCCTGATGGACAACGTGCAGCAACGCCTGCGCGCCAAGAGTTGAGGTACACAGCCATGGACTCGGTCACCGAAACCCTCGAACTGTGCAGACGCATCACCACCGGCTACCGCCCTGCACTGCGCAACAGCCCTGTCGCCGACTGCACCCGCCGTTTCGAACTGCTGCCCCTGCGCTACGCCGCCGTCGGTGGCAACCCGGCACAACGCGCCCGCCTGCCCAAATTGCCGGGCTACCTCAGCCCCTTTCAGGATGTCGGCGAGCTGACCCATTCTGGCTATGCCATCCGCCCTTTGCGCGAGGGCTTTCTCTACCTGCTGATCAAGCGTCACAGCGAACCGGCCTACCAATGGCACAGCCAGTACCGCGTTGCACCCAACGGCTCACTACTGTACATCAGCGCCGACGCACCTTGGGAATCCGCCCCCAACGCCGCCAACCTGGAGGAGATCATTCGCGGCTTTGGCTGGACTATCACTCTTTACGATCTGGATGACATTCAGGAACTGCGCCCTTTGTTCAGCCCTTCCCCACTGACCCCACGCATGCTCGACAACTATCGCCTACTTGAGGACGAGTATCGCAGTAGTCTACCGGCCATCGATATCGCCCGATTCATCCAGCCCTCCGATGCGCCGCCGCAAGCCCATGTACTCAAGCACGATCAACTTGGCTGGGTCGCCGACTTCAAAGCGCAGGAGGATTCGGACCTGAAAGCGCTGCTGGACATGCAGCCGTTCAACAACGATCAGATCGTCTCGCCACACGCGTCACGACAAGCCCTGGCACCGTTGGTTAACCAAACCAGACCCCGCGGCGCCGCAATCGTCATCGAAGACGCCATCGGTATCACCCAGGGGCTCAATGCCTGGCGCAATGCTGCCGTCGACGACGTAAAGACCAAGTGGCTGCGGCGCTCCGTAGAACCAGGCGTGGACAACGAGCGCAGACTGCTGGTCGCGCAATCGTTCCTGGAGATCGAAAAGCTCTACCCGCAGATGATGGCCGACCAGATCGTCAAGCGCGAAGTCATGGCCGAGACGATTCGCAACCAGCCGGCCACGCCGGTGGAGTTCTATGCATTTTCCGATCGGGCCAGGCAACAAGCCGATGCGCATGATGAGAGGATGAGACCACACCTCGAGAAATTCGAGCGCGACGTGCGCGCCAAGGTCCAGGCCCGCCAGGATACCGGTGAATTCAGCAAGAAGTTCGACCAGAAATACGGCCATCTGGTCGACCGTCAGGCGATGCACGATCAGCTGGAAAGTTTCGAGCAGGCCATGCAACAGGCCCAACAGGAGACAGAGGATCGGGCCAAGGATCATGCCCGCTGGTTGATCAGTGAACGCCTGCTACAGGCCTTGGACCGTTACGACAATGCCGACCTGATCAATGGCCTGGCCTTTGCCGAACAGACCGGCCAGTGCGTGATCGGCATGGAGTTCAGTGAATGGGGAACGACTGTGCTGGATCACTGGTGGCGCAGTGATGTGGCTGATCGGAGCAACCTGGCGATGCGCGGTATCACGTACAACCAGGATGACATTCGTGATGCTCTCGCGGAGCTACGGGAAGCGGCCATGGCCAAACCGCCGTCGGTATCATGGTTCGTGCAGCGTGAGTCACTTGTCCGGCAAGCACACATTGCGGCGAATGCATTCGGGCGTGCCAACGCTTTATATGAAGAACTGCAAAACAGAAACAGCCACGCCAGCATCGGTCTATACGCCTGGTACGTGGCGCTGGGCCGACAGGTTCTGCGTACCGGAGCCCCCAACAGTATGGACCGTGCCCTGCACCATGGCCTGCGCCTGACGCTGTTTGCTTCGGTACATGAGACAGCTGTCGACATACGCCTGAGTGAAGCGGCTCGTAGCGGGCAGCCATTGAATCCGCAGCGCAGCGCTGGCCAGGCAGGACGTTACTTGGACCAGGCCTGGGCCGAAGGATTGATGCAAGCCCATAAGAGCGACTTCTACAAAGTACGTGTCTCCGGTCTTGTATGCCTGCTGGAAGGGATGCTGATGGCGTTCAAGGCCCGCGAACTGCCCGACAGTGATGTACGGATTAAGACCGAACTCATTGCGGCCGCCATGACCACGGCTGCGGCGGGTTTCGAGATTGGGGCCAGCTATGTGGAGCAGGTGGTGACGCGTTACGGCGCAAATAGCGTGACCGGTAGAGGTGCAGTTGCGACCTTGGGAAGGTTGAAACTCTGGGGCGCCGGATTAGCGGGGATGGGTGGGTTCGTACTAGCTTGGTGGGACTTCGCCGACGGGGTAAAAAATCACACTCAACATAGTGCCTCAACGAAATCCTGGGCATTGAGTGGGGCCTATTTTACGCGCGCACTGGCTACGCTCGCTTTATCTGTCGGAGAATTGGGAACGGCCATAGGAATAGCTAAACCCCTCTTCGATCGTCTCACGATCAATAACCAGAGCAAACTCATACGTCTTGTAGGGCGATCATTAGGCAGCCTGGCTACCAGACTGGGTACGCAGGCGGCTCGCTTGCTGTTAACCAAATTAATTTTAGGAGCGTTTTGGGTAGGCCTGATCCTCACTGCCATTATTTTCTTGCTTGAGGACGATGCGCTGGAAAAGTGGTGCAAGCGAAGCAGCTATCGTTTGGATAAAAGCTCTAAACCTTACGATGAACTAGAAGAGTTAGCAGCCCTGCACTCAGCTTTCAGCGAGGTCCTTTGATGTATCTTATCGAGCGGGGGCTGTGGGAGATGGCAATTGAGTCAAAAGCGAAGCGCAAGGTATTTGACGCGCAGAGAAGCTTGATTGAAAAGCGCGCTGACAAGGATTTCAATGAAAATGACATGAGCAAACACATACACTTCAACAGTGTCAGCGAAAACCCCAATGCACGCGGCCCGATATTTTCTTTTAACGATACCTATATGGAAATGCGCTGTGGCGGATCAGAGGAAAAACGCGGAATCATCACTATAATGACGCTTGGCAGTTTAGTTCCGATGACTTACGCATGGCTGAATATAACATTGAGCTCCATCTACACCAACATAACTCAACCCGACTTCTTTTCTGTGTTCTCGGTCCTATTCAGCACATACATGCTATCAATAGGCGGAGCCGTTTATTATTTTTATGCCAAATATGGATTTCGTTTTACGCGACTGGAAATGCTTACCAGCCGCCACTTGCTCATTCGCTTCAATCGAAAAACCCAGCAAGTTCACCTCCATAGACCAAGCTGCTGCGGCGGTATAGCAACATTCCCCTGGAGAACTACCGGAAGCACAGGCGTCAACCCCGAAGACGACTCCCTCAGCGCGGGCATGAGGCTGTGCCTAATCTGGCACCCCAACCGCACCGGCCTCCCTCACATGGAAATGGCCCTACTCGGCAAGCAAGGCCAAGGCGGTAGTGAACTTCGGGACGAGTGGGAATTCATTCGCCGCTATATGGAAGATGGCCCACATGCCGTCCCCCGTCCCCGTCTGAGCACCCAACTCCCCTCGCCCGTCCAGGCATTCAGTGCCCAGTTCGAAGGATTGGGTCGTTTCTTCCGGAAAAGCAGCTGGCTGTTCAAAGTCGTCCTGCTCTTGGTCTGTCCCGCCTTCGTCATCATCGGCACCGGCCATTGGCTGAGCCTGCTGTTGTGCTGGCGACCGCGCTGGCCGAAGGTGATCCGCGAAGCTGGCATGCCCGGTAAGCCCGTTCCAGCGGTGACAACGCTGAGCGACTACCCATCTGAGATCCAGGAGCGCCTGCTCGCCAATGCCGATCGCTGGCATCTCAAACCCGGCAAGCGTCCAGAGAAAAAGCCACGCAAATTACGTACTTCGAGATCGAAGGTGCAGCGACCGAGGAGCTGATGCTACGAATGGGTCGGCACGACCTGCCCCACTCCCCAACCTTGGGGGCACGGTACCCAACGACAAACGCCTACCAATACCGTTGAAAATGAATTGGATCCCTTGCCCTGCAAGGGCTACAGCGCATTTTTTCCGGCTTGGCACGCCTATTGCCGATCTCCTGCCAGACGCCCCAAGTCCATGGGCCCGTTTGCAGGAGGAAATGACTCATGCACCGACCGATACCCCACCCGCTGGCAGTGGCGATTTTCGCCGGCATGCTCCAGCTCCCGGCGCAGGCTGCCTTGAACGCTGTCGATCCAGGCGCCTATGTGCCCGCCAACGGCGGCTTCCCCGCCTGGTATCAGGACAGCCACGGTCGTACCCTCGACCTGTGCCTGACCAAGGCAGTCAGCTCGCGGGTGCCTGGCGCGCCCGGCGCACCGTCGTACATGTGCACGCTGCTGCCTACCCCCGGCGTGTTCGACGATACCCAGCCCATCGTCTTCCCCACCAACTTCCCTGACGAGGCGTTCTGGTTCACCGCCGACGCCGCCATCGTTGACGCCACCCGCGGCATCGATCTCAGCTACGGCACCGCGATCGAAGCGGCATTTGCCGCCGAAGAACCGGTCGACGGCGACCAGGTCAGCTTCGCCCGGGTGCGTATCCGGGTCGACGTGCCAACCGCCGGCACCTACGTGGTCACTCACCCCTACGGCGTTGAAGTGTTCGACGTACCTGCGGCCGGGCGCCGGGCGATCAACATGACCCGCGACATCGGCATTGCCGGCGCAGGTGATTTCACCGGTGCCCTGAAAGGCGATGTCGGGCCGTTCCTGCGCAGTGTCAACGGCCCCTACACCGAAGGCAGCGAGCGTTTCATCGGCGACCCGAACCTGGAAGAACGGGTGACCGGCAGCCCGTTCAACACCAATTACGTGCGCATCGAAGGCCCCGGTGGCATCGACCTGCGCACCGAGCTGTTCGCGGTTTCGGGCAAGCTTTCCGCAGTGGCCCTGCCAACCCCGCTGATGCCGCAACGCACTACCTACTCGCGGCATACCGAGAACGGCGACCTGCGCGCCCAGCAGGACATCTTCGTGATGGCCCCGCCACCACCGGCCAGCGTCACCCTGACCAGCCAGACCCCCAACCTGAACCTCACCGAGGCCAACGGTACCGGCGCCTGGTACGCCCAGTCGGTGCTCGACCCGGCCGCCGGGACGATCCTCACGCTGACCGCCGACAACAGCGTGGCGATCCCCACCAGCAGCCTGACCACCGCCAACGTGCCGCTGACCGACCTGGTCACCATCACCCAGGCCCAGTACCGCCTGTCCACCGGCGAGCTGACCCTGGTGGCCAGCACCAGCGACGAAACCACGCCGCCAGTGCTCACCGCACATACCGGCAACGGCGCGCTGATCGGCAACCTGAGCGGAACTGGCGCCGTGAAGACGCTGAGCACCAGCCTGTCGCCGATCCCGCCGGCCAAGGTGCAGGTCACCAGTGCCAATGGCGGTAGCGACACCGAAGACGTGGTGCTGGTGCCATGAACAGACAAAGGCTCAGCCTTCAAGGAGGCAGCATGAACACTTGGTCGCGCCGTGCGCTGTTGGCCGCCGGTTTTTCTCTTACCGTTACCAGCGCCGCGTTTGCCGCGCTGTCCGATGTCGACCCGGGGCCCTACACCTTCGCCACCGGTGGCTATCCGATGTGGTACAAGGACAGCCTCGACCAGTCCCTGGAGCTGTGCCAGTCCCGTGCCACCAGTACACGAGCACCCGGCGCGCCAGGGGCACCCGCCTACATGTGTACCTTGTTGCCCGAGCCCGGCATCTATGACGATGCCCTGCCGCTGGTGTTCCCGGACAACTGGCCGCCAGAGATGTTCTGGTTCCTGGCTGAAACCGCCATTCCGCAGGTCGGCAACAGCGGCTACGAGCTGGAGGTCTATGTAGCCGGGGTGGAGGCAGCCTTCGCCGCCGAAAACCCGGTCGATGGTGACCAGCAGAGCTTCGCCCGCATCCGCATCCGTGCTTCGGTCCCAAGTACCGGTACCTACACCATCACCCACCCTTACGGGGTGGAGACGGTCAATGTCACCACGGCTGGGCGCCGGGCGATCAACATCACCCGGGACATAGGCATTGGTGCTCCTGGCAACTTCCGGGGAGCGCTGGCGGGGGCGATCGGCCCTTGGCTGAAGGGTGTTGGCGGGCCTTACACCGCGGTCAACCCCGATACCGGCGCCATCGAAACCTACATCGGCGACCCCAATATCACCGAAGCGGTGACCGGCAGCCCCTTCAATACCAACTTCGTGCGCATTCAAGGCCCCGCTGGCACCATCCAGACCAACACCTTCACTGTTTCAGGCAAGGTACTGGACCAGCGTGCCCAGACCCCGGTCAGCCTGGAACGCGCCACCTACTCGCGCAATGCCACCGGCACCCGCACGGAAGTGTTCGCCAAGGCGCCCAGCGCAGCCAGCCTGTGCATGCGCAATGGCATTGCCCTGGTCGGCACCCCGCCTTCGCCGTGCCAGTACACCCTCACCGCCGACAACAACGGGCTGTTCTTCCACCAGCAGTTCGGCCAGGAAGCACCGCCTGCAGTGGTGGTGGTCACCGCTAGCAACAGCGCCGGCGGCACTCAGCCGACCGCGCTGTCGAGCAAGCTCACCGACGTGGTCAAGGTCAGCACCGCACGCTACGACTGGGCCAACAAGCGCCTGCTGATCGAGGCCAGTTCCAGTGATGAGGTGGCGATCCCCGACCTGCTCGCCCAGGGCTACGGTCGCCTGTCCAAGGCAGGCACGCTGCAGAGCCTGACCGTCAACGACGTACCGCAGCCGCCGGCCACCATCACGGTCAAGTCGGCACGTGGCGGCAGCGATGTCGAACCGGTGGTCGTGGTCGGCAACGCACCGGTCGAGGCGGCCAACCAGCCACCGCTGGCCCAGGCCGATATCGGCAGCACCAGCGTCGGCATCCCGATCACCCTCAACCTGCTGCAGAACGACAGCGACCCGGACGGCAACGTACCGCTGACCATCAGCGACCTGACCCAGCCCGGTACCGGCCTTGGCGGCGTGGTGATGAACGGCACCACCTCGGTCACCTACACCCCGCCAGCCGGGGCCACGCAACCCGTGGTGGCCACCTTCAGCTACCGGGCGGTGGACGCCAAGGGCCTGAAGTCGGAACCGGCTACTGTCACCATCAACGTAGCGCCCAACCGGGCACCAACCGCCAACCCGGAAACCGTCGCCACCCTGGGCGTGCCATTGACCATCAACGTGCTGGCCAACGACACCGATCCGGAAGGCAACGTGCCGCTGACTGTCCCCGCTACCTCCCTCACCCAGCCGGCTACCGGTCGGGGCACGGTCAGCACCGACGGCACCACGGTGACCTACACCCCACCGGCCACGGTGACCACCGCCTTCACCACCACCTTCACCTACCAGGCTCGTGACTCGCTGGGGGCGCTGTCCAACCCCACTACCGTCACCGTCAACGTGTCGCCACGGCCCGCCGCCGAAACCTTCGCGGTCACGGCAGCCACGGTTACGGCACGCTCCAACAACCGTTACAACTGGGACCTCAGCGGTACCTCGTCGGTCACCACCGGCAACACCGTCACCGTGCGGGTTACCACGACTACCGGCGTGCAGACCCTTGGCACCGCCACGGTAGCGCTGACCGGCCGCTGGCGCCTGGCGGTGAGCAATAGCACCACGATCATCCCGACTGCGGCACCGACGGCGACGATCACCACCAGCCAGGGCACCACACGCACCGTCAACGTAACCGTGCAGTAAAGGCCGGAGGTTGCAATGAAACGCCTGTACCCCCTGCTGCTCGGCCTGGCCCTGGTGGGCCAGGCCTGCTGGGCCGACGACCTGCTGGACAATGCCGACCTCGCGCCCGGCAACGACCTCGGCGACCCGGTGATCATCCGCCTGCTGCCGGCCGGCGCCGGCCAGGCTGCAGTGATCGAGCAGCAAGGCGCGGGCAACCGCGCCGCCCTCGACCAGAACGGCCAGGCCCTGCTGGGCCGCATCGTCCAGGCCGGAGGCGCGCAGGAAGCGTACATCTTGCAGGAAGGTAGTGACCTGATGGCCATCATCAGCCAACAGGGAAATGGCAACAGCGCGTCGATCCGCCAAAGCGGCAGCAGCAACAGCGCGGCCATCGAGCAGATCGGCAACGACAACAGCGCCAGCATCGTGCAGTCCGGCACTGGCCTCAACAGCTCCGTGACCCAGGCCGGCAATGGCCAGCACGTTCAGATCACCCAATACCGATAGCCCTGGAGGCACCCCATGTACAAGCTCGCTCCGTTAAGTGCCGCTATAGTCCTGGCCCTTGCAGGTCAGGCCATGGCTGCTGACAGCACCTCGTCCCAGACCCAGGACGGCAAGGAAAACATCGCCGAAGTCAGCCAGTCCCTGGCGCCATTCGCCTCGGCCACCCAGACCCAGACCGGCAAGGGCAACAACCACCTGGCGGTGCAATCCGAGAGCACCAGCGATATCCAGCAGAGCGCCAACGGCCAGTACAACGCCGGCTACGCCGACCAACTGTTCGAGAACGGCAGCCAGGTCACCCAGCACGCCAGCGGCAGCTACAACGATGCCTTCGTCAGCCAGTCGCTGGGCCTGGGCAACCAGTCGCTGCAAACCCAGCAAGGCGCCGAAAACACCTCGACCGTGTGGCAGGACAGCCAGGAAGGCAGCAAGGCCACCACCTGGCAATTCGGCCAGCGCAACGAGGCCTTCATCGAGCAGACCTTTGGTGGCAGCAACAACAGCAGCATCATCAACCAGGCCGGCCAGGACAACTACGCCGCCGCCGAGCACCTGAGCTACGTCGATGGCGATATCCAGGTCTACCAGGATGGCAAAGGCAACTGGGCGTATGGCGACCAGCGCGACGGCACCGGCGGCACCATCGGCATAGGCCAGTACGGTGGCGGCAACTCGGTGGAAGTGTGGCAGGACAACCAGACTGCCAGCCAGGCATCGGTAACCCAGTCCGGCCAGCTGAACGAAGGCTATATCGACCAGAGCTTCGGCATGAACAACAAGGTCAGCCTGTCGCAACAGGGCACGGCCAACGCCAGCTGGTCGGACCAGTTCGAGACCAACAACTCGAACACCACCATCACCCAGACCGGTAGCAACAACCTGCATTTCACCTACCAGAACGGTGAAAACCTCAACCTGACCATCAACACCAAGGGCAATGGCAACAGCGTCACTGCCAGCAACTGGAAAGGCGCCAAGATGGGCGGCCAGTTCGGTACCAACCAGAACGCCACCATCAACCAGAACGGCAATGGCAACGGCGCCAACCTGACCCAGAACGGTGACAACCAGCTGGCCACGCTGACCCAGAAAGGTACCGGCAACCAGATGGAGACCAAGCAGGCCGACATGAACAACGAGCTGTACTTCGAACAGAACGGCACTGACAACATCCTGATCGCCGACCAGCGTGGCACCGAAAACTATGCCTACGGCAACAGCCAGGGCAACGGCAACGTCATCAACCTGGACCAGTCCGGCTACAGCAACCAGAGCTACACCAATCAGCTGTACGGTGGCGGCAACGAAGCCACCATCAAGCAGGTTGACAGTTACAACGTCGCCTACGTGACCCAGGGGGGCCAGGGCAACAAGGCGTACGTCGACCAGAGCGGTGTCACCCAGACCGCGACCATCAGCCAGCTGGGCAGCGCGAACGTTGCCACCGTGACCCAGCAGTAGATCGCTCCCCCCCTTGAACCGCGGTGCTCCTCTCCCTGGTGCCGCGGTTCCTTTTTATTCCTGTCAGAACCTCTTTTTCTTGCCGACCTGTTCGCGGGCACGCCCACACACAGGTACTCAACCGCCGTCAAAGCCTGCGCCAACCCTGTGGGAGCGGGCATGCCCGCGAATAGGCCAAGCCTGCCAAGCGCATTACAATGGTCCACACCCCAACCGATGCCTGCCCCATGATCCAGTCCGACCTCGACCTGTTCGGCCCCCAGCCGCAACGCCTGGCCAGCCACACCGTGCTGCTGCCCGGCTTCGCCCTGGCCGAGATCGAGCCTCTGCTCGATGCCCTGCGCCCGGTGCTGCGTGCCGCGCCGTTCCGGCACATGCAAACCCCGGGCGGCCTGCGCATGGCGGTAGGGTTGACCAACTGCGGCACGCTAGGTTGGGTCAGTGACAAACACGGCTACCGCTACAGCCCCTGCGACCCGCTCAGCGGTAAACCCTGGCCCGCCCTGCCCCCCGTGTTGCTCGAACTGGCCAACCGCGCCGCAGCCATGGCCGGGTTCGACGGCTTCGTGCCGGATGCCTGCCTGGTCAACCATTACCTGCCGGGCACCCGCCTGAGCCTGCACCAGGACCGCGACGAGCAGGACTTCGGCCAGCCGATCGTGTCGGTGTCGCTGGGTTTACCGGCGGTGTTCCTATTCGGTGGCCTGCAGCGCGCCGACAAGACCCAGCGCATTCCACTGAGCCATGGCGATGTGCTGGTCTGGGGTGGCGAGGACCGATTGCGCTTTCACGGCGTGCTCCCGATCAAGCCTGGCGTGCATCCGCGCCTGGGTGAACGGCGGATCAACCTGACCTTGCGCAAGGCCGGTGGCTGAATCGGACCAACGGCCCGCCACCCGGCGCAAACAGGATGAACGCGCATGAAACACGTTGAACATCTTGGCCAGGCAAGCTTCAAACGATATGCCATGCCCTCTTCAGCCTGGAGCCCGCCATGCCCTGCCAGCCCTGTTCCCCAACCCCTCACAGCGGAGCCGCGCGCCCATGAAAATGCCCTGCCGCGCGCCCAACGCCTCACTGCAACTCGATTACGTACGCGACACCCTGTTCGGCCCGGTGGCACAAAGCGTGGAATGCCAGTGCCAACTCGCCGCCCTCAACCTGCAAGGCCGCCCGGGCCTGCGCCTGCACATCTGCCCGCCGCTGCCCGACAAGGTCGACCGCGCTCACAGCGTGGCCTTCGTCTGGGACGGGCGCAGCTACCACGGTGTGGTCCGCGACCAGGGCAAGTGCGGTGATGGCGGCCTGAACCTGCTGCTGGAACTGCTGTAAGACGATCAACGGCGATCAACCCGGCTGAACCCACGGGGCGCGTCACATCTCCATAGCAAAAGGGCCCACGCCCGCCGGAGAACGCGGAGAACGCCAATGAACAGTCCGTTGCTCAAGCTTTTCACTCACCCCGCCGACGCCTGGCTGGATATTCGCCAGGCCGAGGAAGACCACCCGCAGCAATATCTGCCGCGCCTGCTGGCCCTGGCATTGATCCCCGCGGTGTGCCTGTTCGTCGGCACCACCACCTTCGGCTGGAGCCTGGCGGCCGAGGAACGGGTGCGCCTGAGCCTGGCCAGCGCCGCGCAACTGGCTGGCCTGCTCTATGCCACCACGGTCGTCGGGGTGATGTTGATGGGCACGATGATCCGCTGGATGTCGCGCGGTTTCGATGCGCAGCCCAGCCTCAACCAGTGCATAGGCTTTGCCGCCTACTGCGCCACGCCATGGTTCTTTGCCGGGGTGGTCGGCCTGCTGCCGATCCGCTGGCTGGCGCTGGCGGCGCTGCTGGCTGCCTCGGCCTATGCCAGTGTGTTGCTGTATGGCGGGTTGCAGACCTTCCTGCGCCTGAAGAAGGAACAGGCCATGCTGTTCGCGACCTGCGTGTGGGGGGTGGGGTTGCTGCTGCTGGTGACCATCCTGGTGGCGATGATCCTGTTCTGGTTCAACGGCCTGATGCCGGAATATGTGCGCCCGGCCAGCCTGGGCTGACCGGGGCGCGGCAGGCGCCTCAGGCAATCGCCTTGAGTGGCGCCGGGTGGCTGTCACGCAACGCGTGCAGCTGCCCCACCAGGTTGACCAGGTCGCGGCAACTGTTGAGGCTATGCAAGGGGACCCCGCTCAGGGTCACGCCCTCGTCGAGACTCTGGCCCTGACCCAGGCGGATGGTCAGGTTGGCGCCGTCCGTGCAGCTGACTTCGCAACGGTCGGGCAGGCAGGCCTGCTCGATCATCTGCCGCATTTCTAGCATCGAAACTCCTATCAACGACATGGTACGACCCTCTCTTTGGGATGGCCTGTTGTGTGAGTACGCCTTTGTCGGGCGAGGCGCCAATTGATATTGCGCATGCCGGGGCAGGCGTCCATGCGCCTGGGCAATGATCATGCGGGGAATCCTCTAGCACCTTAGTGGAAGATCGCCTGCGCAGTTCGAGTGTTCGAACGCGATGGCAGACTTAGCGACGAGCGGTGCCGACAGGCCCCAGCGATGCCCACAGATGCTGCGCCGCATAGGCTCGCCACGGTCGCCAGGCCAAAGCTCGTTGCGCCAGTTGGGCGTCGTCGCCTTCGAGCAGGCGCAACGCCTTGATCAGCGCCACGTCGCCCAGCGGCAAGGCATCGGCCGCGCCGGCCTGGCGCAACGCCAGGTAGTGCGCGCTCCAGGGGCCGATCCCCTTGAGCTGGCACAGGTTGCGCAGCAGTTCATCCAGCACCTGCCCGCGGCGTAGCAGCCCGGGCTCGGCCAGCAAGGCACTGGCCAGCGTGCCCAAGGTGGCGGCGCGCGCCCGCGGCATGCCCATATCCTCGAACTGCGCAGCCGCCAATACCGGCAGCGCCGGAAACACGTGGCTCAGGCCTGGTGCGGGCCAGCGCAAGGGCACGCCGTGGCGTTGCACCAGGCGGCCGGCCAGGGTCATGGCACCGGCCACACTGACCTGCTGGCCCAGCACAGTGCGCATGGCCTGCTCGCAGGCGTCCCAGCCTTGTGGCACGCGCAGGCCCGGGCGCTCCTGTAGCAGGCGGGCCATCAGCGGATCGCGGGACAGTTCGGCATTGATGCGCGCGGGGTCGGCATCGAGGTCGAAGACCCGCCTCAGCCTGGCGGTCAGGCCGGGTAGCGCGTGGGCCGGGACGCCTTCAAGGCGGACCCGCAGGTACTGGCTGCCCGAAGGTGTGGCGTGCAAGACGGCGTGGCGGCCGGCAATTGCCAGGGTACGGCGGTAGGTGCCGTCGAGGCAGGTCTCGATGCCGGGGATGCAGCGGGCAACGAGGAAGGCCAGGGTCGAGGGCCAGTGGTAAGGGGCGCGGTAGCGCAGCCACAAGGTGTGGTGGCCGGGGGTGGGCAATGATCGGCGCACGGCGTGCAGGGGGGTGAGCTTGGGCATGGCTGCATCATGCCAGCAAATGTAATACCTGTACCGGCCCTATCGCCGGCAAGCCAGCTCCCACAGGTACAGCGATGCTCTCGAGATTGTCGCTGTACCTGCGGGAGCTGGCTTGCCGGCGATAGGGCCGGACAAGCCATTCAATCAACCAGGATCAATGCGCAGCACCGTCCCGTGCATCCTGCATCTGCCCGAACCGCCCGGCATGGAAGTCGTCGAACGACTCGGCAATTTCTGCCTGGCTGTTCATCACGAACGGGCCATAGCCCACGATCGGCTCGTCGATCGGTTCACCGCTGAGCAGCAGCAGGCTGGCACCTTCCAGCGCTTCGACGGCAACATCCTCACCGCCGCGGTCAAGCAGCACCAGGCTGGATGGGCCGGCTTCGCGCTCGCCGTTGATCCGCACATTGCCGCGCAACACCACCAGCGCCGCATTGCGGCCGGCGGCAACCGGCAGCTGCAAGGTTGCACCGGCATTCAGGCGCATGTCCCAGACATCCATGGCGGTAAAGGTTCGCGCCGGCCCCGAATGCCCACGATATTCACCTGCAATTACCCGCAGGCTACCGCCCTCGCCGTCCAGCGCCACCACCGGGATGTCCTCGGCCAGCAGCGTCTGGTAGCCAGCCGCTGCGCGCTTGTCCCGTGCCGGCAGGTTGACCCACAGCTGTACCATCTCCAGCGTACCGCCAGTGCGGGCGAAGCCTGGGGAGTGGAACTCTTCATGGATGATGCCGTTGGCAGCAGTCATCCACTGCACGTCACCGGGGCCGATCAAGCCGCCAGCGCCGGTAGAGTCGCGGTGCTCCAGCTCGCCCTGGTAAACGATGGTCACGGTCTCGAAGCCGCGGTGCGGGTGCTGGCCAACGCCGCGCCGCGCACTGGTCGGGGTGAAGTCATGAGGGCCGGCAAAGTCCAGCAGCAGGAACGGGCTGATCTTGCTGGCCAGGTTGTCGTAGGTGAACAGGCTGCGCACCGGGAAACCATCACCTACCCAGTGGGCGTGGGGGCTGCGGTGAATACCCAGAATCGTTTTCATGAGAAGGCTCCTCTCTTGGTTGAGATAACCTTACCAGTGATACCAATCAGGCAATAGCTGGCTAAAATGGCATGCATCGTCTCATTTAAAGGACAATCAGAAAAACACGGCGTGAAGTATCGGATGCCCCGTGTACTGCGATCTCAACCAATGCTCCAGCTTCAACGAAAAGGCTTGCCCCCGCACCCTGAGTTCCCGATAGACCGGATCCGCCATTGCCTGGCCCGGGGTCAGTCTGTCCAGATGGCGGCGATTTTCCACCGAGGATATCAACTCGAGAAAGACTGCGTAGTCTTCGAACAGAGCCACGCTATAGGGGTTGGAATGACCGAGCTTTGCCAGGCGTTGCAAAGGGGTGAGGGCCAGCAACTGTTGAAGGCGCAAGACCTTCGACGGCGCAGGGAGGCCGTGGGCCTCGGCAATCGCCACGATGCCGCCTGCAAAAAGCAGTTTTCGCGAAAATTGCAGTTTGATGTTGCGTACACCCCACGCCTTGCCTTCGGCCCTCTTTTCCTCGAAGTTCGCCATGAGGGTGCGGTAGTAGCGGATCAGGTCGTTAAGCAGGAACCTGGCAAGCCCGCTTCCATGATCGTCAGGTACATAACGGCACAGCAGGTCATGCTGCCACCAGGCAAAGGCCTCATGCCCGAAGAGGGATCGGCCTTCGAGCAACATCAGCATTCGCCTGGTCAGCGCAGTATTGTCTTCGCACTTCCAGCCGATGTGTTCGCTCAAGTCCGAGTACAGCGCCAACGCCCCACGGCCGAATTTAGCCTCGTCGCTTTCTCCCGGATGGCTGATGGGCCGGACAAGGTCGCTGACCTGGCGCAATATGTCGTCCAGACGACCCGCCGGCAAACTGCTGTCATGCACGATGAAAAAGTCGATGTCCGAAACAGGGGAAACCTCGCATCGACCATAGGAGCCCACGCTGACCACAGCCAGTGGTGACCGCCCCACCAGCGGTGCAAGCGTGCTGTATATGGCCTGCCTGAGTGACTCGATTGTCTTGCAGGAGTAGTTGTAGCGTTCTTGCAGATACGATGGCTGTAGCAAGGTCTTGCTGGTCATGTTCGTACGCTCGGGCAAAGCCCAAGGTTACTCACGCCTTTGCACCCGGTGCTGTCTGGAAAAACTATCCCGCCGGCCCCTGCAGCAGGAACGCCTGCACTTCTTCGGCACACGCCTCAGGATGTTCCTGCATGAAGCAGTGCCCACCTGCAACCTGCCTGGCGGTCACCTGAGGGTTGAGCGCCGCCAGGCGGCTCACCGAATGGGGCACGAAGGGGTAGGTGTGCTCGCCGAACAGCACCCGCGTGGGCGTGCGGATCGCCGTCAGGCTTGCCCACATGCGCTTGGGGAAGGAACTGAAGATTTCCACTTCGCGGCTGGGCCGGCACTTGAGCACTACCGCTTCGCCACACTCGCCGATGGCATGCTCGACGTAGGCCCGCAGCGCCGCATCGGTCCACCCCTTGAAGATACCCCGCCCATGCAGCGACGCCAGGGCTGCCTCGCGGTCGGGCCAGTGGCTGCGACGGCTGGCGGCCTTGCGCGCCAGGGCGTGACGCTGATGCAAGCCGACCAGGGCTGCCACCCCCATCACACCCAGCATGCGCCGGCTGAACAGTACCGGGTCAAGCAGCACGGCACGGGTGAACAGCTGCGGTTCACTGGCCAGGATCAGGCCGGTGAGCACGCCACCGAAGCTGTGCCCGACGGCAAAGCGCGGTACGTCGCCATACTCGCCCCGCCCGGCTGCGAAAGCCTCCACCGCCAGCGCAGCGGTGCGGTTCCAGCCACGAAACACCCCGCCATGGTCACTGTCACCATGGCCCTGGACATCGCTGAGCCACAGGTCGAAATGTTCGCCCAGGCGCATCAGCAATGGCTGGTAGGTCAGGCAGCAGAAGCCGTTGCCGTGCAGGAAATGCAACAGCGGCTTGCCACTGGCCGGGGTTCGCCAGCCACGCAGGGTGAAGCCTTCGGCGCATTCGTGGGACCAGGGGATCAACTGCATCGGCTTGCTGTACTCGCGGGGTCAGGAAAACGCCGATTCTACAAACAGCAGCGGGTACAGTGAAATCACCAGCAACAAGGCCATCAGGACATTGAACAGCATCAGCCAGCGCGGGTTCTGCAACAGGTTGCGCAGGGCGCTGCCGAACATCACCCACACCCCCACGCTGGGCAGGTTGACCAGGGCAAACAAGGCGGCAATGACAATGACGTTGGTCACATAGCCTTGCGCCGGCGTGTAGGTGGTGATTGCTCCGACTGCCATCACCCAGGCCTTGGGGTTGACCCACTGGAACGCCGCCGCCCCCCAGAAGCCCAGCGGTTTGCGGGCACTGGACGAGGCTGTGCCGACCGGCCCGGAGGTGGCGATCTTCCAGGCGAGGTAAAGCAGGTAGGCGGCGCCGGTGTAGCGCAGTATCGTGTACAGCGGAGGCCAGGCCTTGAACACCTCGCCCAGGCCCAGGCCAACGGCCAGCACCATTACCATGAAACCGACGCTGATCCCCATGGCGTGGGGGATGGAGCGGCGCACACCGAAGTTGACGCCCGAGGCCAGCAGCATGGTGTTGTTGGGGCCAGGAGTGATGGAGGACACGAAGGCAAACAGCACGAAGGCGGTGAGCAGGTCGGCAGAGGCAAGCATGGCAGGCATTCCACATTCTTTATGGGTGCTGTCACACTAACGGAGTCGCCCTCCTCTGCGACCGATACAGTTTCACTAAATTGTGTAGATACACATCGCTGTACCGCTACCATCAGACCAAGGAAGCCGTCACCATGAGCCTTACCATTCGCCCTGCCGTTCGCGCCGATGCCGAGCAGATCCTGGCCTTCATCACCGAACTGGCCGAGTACGAACGCGCTCGCCACGAGGTGACCGCGAGCGTTGCCGATATCGAGCACAGCCTTTTTGACGAGGGCAGCACCGTGCACAGCCTGATTTGCGAGCGCGATGGCCGGGCAATCGGCTTTGCCGTGTATTTTTACAGCTACTCGACCTGGCTCGGGCGCAACGGCATCTACCTGGAAGACCTGTACATAACGCCCGAGCAGCGCGGCGACGGTGCCGGGCGGCAATTGCTGCAGCATATTGCCCGCGAAGCGGTGGCGAATGATTGCGGGCGGCTGGAATGGAGCGTGCTGGACTGGAACGAGCCCGCGATCGGCTTCTATCAGAAGCTGGGGGCCGAAGCACAGGATGAGTGGGTGCGCTACCGGCTGGACGGGGAGAAGCTGGCGGCGTTTGCCCGGGGCTGACCGGGAGCGCTTCGCAATCCCTGTGGGAGCGGCCTTGTGTCGCGAAAGGGCTGCAAAGCAGCCCCAGCAATTTCAACTGTCACGCATCAATCCTGGGGCCGCTTTGCGGCCCTTTCGCGACACAAGGCCGCTCCCACAAGTACAGCGACAACCTCGAGAGCAGCGCTGTACCTGTGTAGGCTTTAGCCGCGAACACCGACGCAGCCGGTGCCATGCACAGAGTACCCGCAGCGCCCGCAAACTCGATTCTGGCAATTGACGGCAGCCCCGCCCCATGGTCTCCTTATGCCTCGCGTTCAGGTGCCCCCGATGGGGGTGAAACGGGAAACCGGTGCGTCACAGGCCCTCCAGCAGGGCCGGACAAGGCCGGTGCTGCCCCCGCAACGGTAAGCGAGCGAAGCGTCTGTACCACTGTGCCCGATCACCCGGCATGGGAAGGTGACGCCTTCCAGGAGCCTGTCTCCTCCTCGCAAGCCCGGAGACCGGCCTGGCGTTCATGAACACCCCGCGGTGGGCGGGCGCTGTTGCATTCCCCTGGGCTGCCACGCTCGGGGCTGCCGCGCTTGCCCGTTGCCCACAAAAAGCAGAGGAACGCGTCATGCCCGTCACCAGCGCCAAGCAACACAGCATCACCACCCCCGTCACCCTCAGTCAGCGTGTCGTCATCGCCGTCGGCGCCAGCCTGCTGGGCCTGTGCCTGGTGTACTTCGCCGGCTTCTCGCACATCGAGGCCGTGCACAACGCCGCCCACGACACCCGCCACAGCGCCGCCTTCCCCTGCCACTGAGTACGCCCGATGATCACACGCATTGCCCGTACTGCGGGCTTCAGCGGGTTGCTGGCGGCCTTGCTGCTGACCTTGCTGCAAAGCTTCTGGGTCGCCCCGCTGATCCTCGAGGCAGAAACCTACGAATCCTCGGCCCCGGTCGCCCAGCACGAGCATGCCGGCGAAGTGGCGGCCCATGAACACAGCGCCGAAGCCTGGTCACCGGAAGATGGCTGGCAGCGGGTGCTGTCCACCACTGGCGGCAACCTGGTGGTCGCGGTCGGCTTCGCCCTGATCCTCACCGCGCTGTACAGCCTGCGCGAACCCAAGCGTGCCGGCACCGGCGCACTGTGGGGGCTGGCCGGCTTCGCCGTGTTCTGCCTGGCCCCGACCCTGGGCCTGCCGCCGGAACTGCCAGGTACTGCAGCCGCCGACCTGGGGCAACGCCAGGCCTGGTGGATCGGCACCGCCAGCGCCACCGCGCTGGGCCTTGCCCTGCTGGTATTCGCCCGCCACTGGTTGCTGAAGGCGCTGGGCGCCGTGCTGCTGGTCATTCCCCATGTGATCGGTGCGCCGCAACCCGAGGTGCACGAGAGCCTGGCCCCCGCCGCACTGGAAACCCAGTTCAAAGTGGCCTCCTGGCTGACCAACGCCGCCTTCTGGCTGGCCCTGGGCCTGCTCAGCGCCTGGCTGTTCCGGCGCTCCAGCCAGGCCTGATGCCTGCCTTTTACGCCGGCTTCGGCTGCCGCCGGGGTTGCCCGGCGGACACGCTGGAAACCTTGCTACGCCAGGCCCTGGCCAACCAGGGCCTGGCGTTGGCCGGCCTGCACGGTATCGCCAGCATCAGCCTGAAGGCCGACGAACCCGGCTTGCAGCAACTGGCCGAACGCCTCGGCGTGCCCTTGGTGTTGTACGATACCGCGCAGTTGCAACCCTACGAACTCCAGCTCAGCCACCGCTCCGCCGCTGCCCATGCCCACTGCGGCTGCTGGGGCGTGGCGGAGAGCGCGGCTTTGGCCCTGGCCAGCCAGCGGCTCGGCACGGCCAGGTTGCTGCTGACGCGCCAGGTACTGGGCCCGGCTACCCTCGCCCTGGCCTGTTGAACGTTTCCCCTCTTTCCTGCAAGGACTTTCCATGACGGTCTACTTCATCGGCGCCGGCCCCGGCGACCCGGAACTGATCACAATCAAGGGCCAACGGCTGATCCGCCAGTGCCCGGTGATCATCTATGCCGGTTCGCTGGTGCCGGCCGCCGTGCTCGAGGGCCATCAGGCCGAGACCGTGATCAACAGCGCCGAACTGCACCTGGAACAAATCATCGCCGCCATGCGCAGTGCGCATGAGCAAGGCCTGGATGTGGCCCGGGTACACAGTGGCGACCCCAGCCTGTACGGCGCCATCGGCGAGCAGATCCGCCATCTGCAGGCGCTGGGCATCGATTACCAGATCATTCCCGGGGTCACCGCCACGGCGGCCAGCGCCGCCCTGCTCGGCTGCGAACTGACCCTGCCCCAGGTAGCGCAGACCGTTATCCTTACCCGCTATGGCGACAGTTCGCCGATGCCGCCCGGCGAGCAACTTGGCGACCTGGCGCGCCACGGCAGCACCCTGGCGATCCACCTGGGGGTCAAGCACCTGTCGCGTATCGTCGAAGAACTGCTGCCGCATTACGGCGCGCACTGCCCGGTGGCGGTGGTGCATCGCGCCACCTGGCCGGATCAGGACTGGGTGCGCGGCACCTTGGGCGATATCGTCGAACGCGTCGCGGCCAAGGGCTTCCGGCGCACGGCGCTGATCCTGGTCGGCCATGTGCTGGGCGACACACCGTTTGCCGAATCGGCCTTGTATCGCGCCGGGCATGCCCACCTGTATCGCCCTGGCGACTGAGCATTGCCAGGTTCGCCACGGGCGTAGCAGACTCCGGTTTCCCGCCTGCAAACAGGAGTCATGCCCATGCTGGACCTACGCCCAAACTGCGAGTGCTGCGATACCGACCTGCCGGGTGACAGCCCCGATGCGCTGATCTGCTCCTTCGAATGCACCTTCTGCCGTACCTGCGCCGAAACCCGTTTCCAGGGCCGCTGCCCGAACTGCACCGGCCAGTTGGTGGCACGCCCTACACGGGTCGGCCAGGCGCTGGCCAACAACCCCGCCTCGACCCAGCGCGTGAGCAAAGTACACTCCGCCTGCGCGTGATCTACTTCAAAACATTCAAAAAAACAGACATCGCCGCTTTGTCAGGGTGATGTCTTTCCCACGTTTTGTAGGACTTTTCAACAACTAGCCCGGGGACTTTCAACACTTCTATACTCGGCATTACCAAATTTCGGGAATGGTCGTATCGTGCAGCGCTTCCGATAACCCTACTTGCAGACGTATTCCTGAGTGATCCAGGAAGCGGACCACATCCTGACAGGAGTTTTCTTCATGACTACCGTGCTGATCGTCGACGACCACCCCATAGTGCGACTGTCCTTGAAAATGTTGCTCGAACGCGAGCGCTTCCAGGTCGTCGGCGAAGTCGGCGATGGCAGTGAAGTCACGCAGGAGGTCCGCAGACTGCGCCCGAACGTGGTCATCCTCGATATCGGCCTTCCGGGCCTGGACGGCATGGAAGTCATCAAGCGCCTCCAATGCCTGGAACCGGCCCCCAAGATCATGGTACTGACCGGCCAGGCCACCGATCTGTACGTGCGGCGCTGCCTGGATGCCGGCATTGGAGCCTTCGTCACCAAGGATGAAGACCATGAGGCCTTGCTGTTCGCCCTTAAGGCCCTGGTCAAGGGCTACTCGACCTTCCCGCAGATGTCGGTCAACAGCAACTCGCTGGAAAGCGAGCCCATGCGCCTGGCGAGCCTGTCCAACCGGGAAATGGAAGTGCTCAGGCGCCTGTCACGCGGCGAGAACAACAAGAATATCGGCACCTGCATGAACCTCAGTGCCAAGACCATCAGCACCTACAGGGGCCGCATCATGGAAAAGCTCAAGACCGAATCGCTGGTTGAGATGGTCGACCTGGCCAAGCGCAACAGCGTCTACTGAGCGCTCGGTGGCAATGAAGCGCCTGCTGGCAAGCGCCCTTCTGGTCATCGGCCTGGCCAGTTCCGGCGCGCTGCTGGCCAACAGCGAACCCCGCCAGTTGCTGGCGCGCTCGGTCAGCGCCGCCGCCCCGCTCGCGCTGTCCAGCGAAGAGCGGCAATGGCTCCAGCAACGCCAGCATCTGGTGCTTGGCAGTTCGCGGCCCGACTACCCACCGCTGGAAATCAATGTCAGCCAGCGCGACTATGAAGGCCTCAGCGCCGATTACGCAGGCATCATCGCTGAACAGCTGGGCACCACCATCGAAGTACGACGCTACGACAGCCGCCACGAAGCCATCGCTGCGCTACGCGACGGCCGTATCGACCTGCTGGGCAGCTCCAACGCCTTCGAGGCAGCGGATGCCCAGCTCAGCCTCAGTGCGAGCTACGCCGACGACCTGCCGGTCATCGTCACCCGCGAGGGGCACAGCCTGAAGAACACCCCCGACCTCGCCGGCCTGCGCCTGGCCATGGTCGATCATTACCTGCCGGCCAGCAGCGTCCGTAGCCTGTACCCCAAGGCGCAACTGAGCCTGTATCGCTCTACGCTGGCCGGGCTGGCCGCCGTCGAACTGGGCGAGGCCGACGCCTACCTGGGCGATGCCATCAGTACCGACTTCGCGATTGGCAAGAGTTACCAGGGCACACTGAAGATCGACCACTTCTGCCAGGTTGCCCCCGGGGCGTTTGCCTTTGCCCTGGCCAATGACAACCCGCGCCTGCGCCAGTTGGTCGACAAGGCGCTGGCGCGCATCAGCGAAAGCGAACGCCTGAACATCCTGCGCCGCTGGAGCAGTGGCAACACCAGCCTGCTGCTGCAACGCCACCTCACCGCCCTGACCGCCGAAGAAGACGCCTGGATCGCCGCCAACCCCAGCATCAGCGTGCTGGTCAACACATCGCTGGCGCCGCTGACCTTCAACGACGCCCAGCACCGCCCCAGCGGCATTACCCTCGACCTGCTCAAGCAGATCTCGCTGCGCACGGGGCTGAATTTCAAGCCGGTCGAAAGCCCGTCGGCGCAGGCAATGGTCGAGCGCCTGGCGCGCGGCGATGCGCAGATGATCGGCGCATTGGGCTATAGCGCAGACCGTTCTAAACAACTGCGCTATACCCGCCCCTACCTGGTCAGCCCGCGGGTGCTGGTCACCCGTGGCGACAATGCATTACCGGCGCAGACCATGGCGCTGGATGGCCAGCGCATCGCTCTGGTGCGCGGCTCGCCGCAACGGGCCGTGCTGCAACAACGCTACCCGCAGGCCAGGATGGTCGAAGTGGACAACCCGCTCGGCCTGATGGAAGCCGTGGCCAACGGTGCCGCCGACGTCGCCTTGAGCAGCCATATCAATGCCGCCTACTACATCAGCCATGTGTTCAAGGACCGCCTGCGCATTGCCAGCGTGCTCGACGACGACCCGGCCATCGCCGCCTTCGCCGTGGCCGCCGACCAGCCGCAGTTGCAGGCAATCCTCGACAAGGCGCTGCTGAGCATTCCACCCGAAGAGCTGGACCAGTTGATCAACCGCTGGCGCACCACCACCCTGGTCAGTGACAGCCCTTGGCGCGACTACCGCACCCTGGCCTTACAGGTGCTGGTGCTGTCGGCCTTGCTGCTGGCCGGGGTGGTGTTCTGGAACAGCTACCTGCGCAAGGTGATCAACCAGCGCACCGAGGCCCAGCATGCCCTGCAAGCGCAGCTGGCGCTCAGCCGCGGCCTGCTCGAGCAGCTGCGCCAGGCCAAGGACGACGCCGAACAGGCCAGCCAGACCAAAAGCACCTTCCTGGCCACCATGAGCCATGAAATCCGTACCCCGATGAATGCCGTGATCGGCCTGCTGGAGTTGGCCCTGGAAGACAGCCGCGGCGGCCGTTGCGACACCCAGACCTTGCAGACCGCCCACGATTCGGCCATCGGCCTGCTTGAGCTGATTGGCGATATTCTCGACATTTCCCGCATCGAATCCGGGCACATCACCCTGCAGCCGGTGCCCACCAACCTGGTCGAACTGGTACGCGCCACCGTGCGGGTGTTCGAAGGCAATGCACGGGCCAAAGGCCTGCACTTGCACAGCGAGCTGCCCGCTGCGCCGGTCTGGGTACTGGCTGACCCGCTGCGCCTCAAACAGGTCTTGTCCAACCTGATCAGCAACGCCATCAAGTTCACCGACCGCGGCGAAGTCCAGGCCAGCCTGCTGCTCTCGCCCGCCGAAAATGACAGCCTGGCAGTGGAGCTGAATGTGCGAGACACCGGTATCGGCATCGGCCCAGCCGACCAGGCCCGGCTGTTCAATGCCTTCGTCCAGGCCGATGGCCCCCGGGCACGCCAGGGTGCCGGCCTGGGGCTGGTCATCAGCCGCACCCTGGCCGAGTTGATGGGCGGCACCTTGAGCCTGCAGAGCGTCGAAGGCGTAGGTACCAAGGTGCAGGTCTGCGTGCGGCTGCCTGCGTGCGCAGCACCGGTACAGGTCGAACAGCACGCCCCGCAGCTGGAAAGCAGCAGCGGCCCGCTGAACATACTGGTGGTCGACGACTACCCCGCCAACCTGCTGCTGCTGGAGCGGCAACTGCATACCCTGGGGCATCGGGTCACGCTAGCGGAGAACGGGGAAATCGCGCTGGCACGCTGGCAGGCAGCGTGCTTCGACCTGGTGATCACCGACTGCAGCATGCCGGTCATGGACGGCCACGAACTGACCCGCCGCATCCGCAGCCTCGAGGGCGAACGCGGCCTGGCGGCATGCCGCATTCTCGGCGTCACCGCCAACGCCCAGGCCGAGGAGCGTGCCCGCTGCCTGGCCAGCGGCATGGACGAATGCCTGTTCAAACCCATTGGCCTGCGTACGCTCAAGGCCCACCTGCCCCACGCTCACCCCCGGCAACAGCCGCCAGCGCGACGCGCCAGCGGGTTCAACCTTGGCGAACTGCGGCACCTGACCCAGGACGACGAACAGCTGACGCGGAATCTGCTGGAACAGCTGGCACAAAGCGTCAGCGAAGACCTGGCCACCTTGCGCGCACTGGCAGCAGATGCCTCCGGCGAGGCTGTGCGCGCCCTGGCTCAC
Organism: Pseudomonas sp. LSJ-87; assembly: GCF_032971465.1. NCBI lineage: Bacteria > Pseudomonadati > Pseudomonadota > Gammaproteobacteria > Pseudomonadales > Pseudomonadaceae > Pseudomonas > Pseudomonas sp. LSJ-87. Next base: position 25,822 of record NZ_JAWJYQ010000046.1, read on the forward strand.
CGGATCAAGGGTGGGGCGAAAATGCTCAAGGTACGCACGCTGGTCCACGATTGCGAAGCCATCGAACAGGCCCAAGGCCAAGGCCTGCCGACGACTGACCTGCGCCTGCAATTGCAGGCCAGCCTGGAGACCCTGCTGGACGAGTTGGGCGATGCGCTCAATGCAATTGCAGCGTCGAACTGATCTGGCTGATGGCGTTTACCACGTGCCGTGAACCCTGCTGGATTTCCATGATCACCGTGCCGGCCTCGTTGGCCAGCGCCACGCCATGATCGGTGCGTTTCAGGCTCGACTGCATGCTGGCCACGGCCAACAGCGACAGGTCGTGGTTCTGCCGCACCACGTCGACAATTTCCAGGGTGGCCTTGCTGGTTCGCGCCGCCAGGTTGCGCACCTCGTCGGCCACCACGGCAAAACCGCGCCCGTGCTCGCCGGCGCGGGCCGCCTCGATGGCCGCGTTCAAAGCCAGCAGGTTGGTCTGGTCGGCAATGCCACGGATGGTCAGCACGATCTGCCCGATCACATCCGACTGCTTGCTCACCGCATCGATGCTGCGGGCCGCGTCGTTGAGTTCATGGGAAATCTGCTCGATCACCTGTACCGCCTGCTGTACCACCTCGGTGCCCTTGCGCGCGCAGGCATCGGTCTGCACCGAACTGGCATGGGCAGCATCGGCGGCGCTTTGCTGGGTGCTGATCTGGCGGGTGATGTCGCTGGCGAACTTCACCACCTTGTACAAGCGGCCCTTGCTGTCGAAGATCGGGTTGTAGGACGCCTCCAGGTAGACCGTCCGGCCATGTTTGTCGACGCGTTCAAAACGGTGCGAATGGTATTCGCCGCGGTTGAGCGAAGCCCAGAACTCGCGGTACTCGGCCGATTCGCGCTCATGCGCCAGGCAGAACAGCCCGTGATGGCGGCCGACCACTTCGTCCAGGCGATAGCCCATGGTGTCGAGGAAGTTCTGGTTGGCCTTGATCACCCGGCCTTGCGGGGTGAATTCGATCACCGCCATGGAGCGGCCGATGGCCTTGAGCAGGCTTTCGCTCTCGTGCTCCTCCATCACCCGCTGGCTGATGTCGGATGCCACCTTGATCACGCTGGTGACCTGGCGCTGCTCGTCCAGCACCGGCATGTAGCTGGCTTCCAGCCAGACTTCGCGGCCGGCCTTGTCGATGCGCTCGAAGGTACCGCTGATGGCCTTGCCCTGCCCCAGTTCACGCCACAGTTGCTGGTATTCGGCGCTTTTCGCGTAGCCAGGGTCGCAGAACAGCCGGTGATGCTTGCCGCGCAACTCCTCGGCGCTGTAGCCCATGGCCTGGCAGAAGCGCTCATTGGCATCGAGGATCGTGCCGTCGGGGGTGAACTCGATCATTGCCATGGAGCGGCTGATCGCCGCCAGCTTGGCCTGCAAGCTGGCCAAGGCCTCATGACTGCGCTGGATCTCGACCAGATCGGACTTGCGGTGGAAATCGAACATGACGCCGGGCTCCTGTATGCGCGGTGTCCTGAGCATAGATCGCCGTTAGCGCCATGCAAGCACAGTGCTATCACCTTGTAATTAATGCATTCATAGTACGGAGCGCGCTTCTTGACCAGGATGGGCAAGCGTCCGGGCTCAGGAACTCTCCCGCACCATCAACTCGAAGCCCAGGTCCTGCTGCGCATTCGGCACCCGCTTGCCATCGAGCAACGCCAGCAGCGCCTGCGCAGCACCGCGCCCCACGGCGGCCCGAGGCGTGCGAATCGAGGTCAGCCGCGGCACCATGTGCGCCGAAGCCGGCAGGTCGTTGAAACCGACCATCGCCACCTGCCGCGGCACCTCCACCCCTTGGCGCAATGCCTGCAGCACCGCGCCCTGGGCCAGGTCGTCGTTGCAGAAGAAGATACCGTCGACATCCGGCGCCTGCTGCAGCAACTGGCTGAACAACGCGCTGCCCAGGGCAATGGAAGAAGGCTCCGGCGCCAGCACTTCCAGCTCGGCCGCCTGCAAGCCGGCCTCGGCCAATGCCTGGCGGAACCCTTCGGCACGCTGCATCACCCGCGGGTCGAGCTGCGCGGCAATAAACGCCAGGCGCTTGCGCCCGCGCTCGATCAGGTGGCGGGCCGCGGCGCGCCCGGCCTGCTGCTGCGAGAAGCCGACCGACAACGCCCCGGCCTCGCCATTCAGTTCCATCATGTGCACACAGGGCACGCCACTGGCCGCCAGCATCTGCCGCGATGCCTCGCTGCGCTCGAAACCGGTCAGCAGCATGCCGCAGGGCTGGTAGGCCAGGTAGTTGCGGATCAGGTTCTCTTCTTCGGCAAGATCGTAGTGATAGTTGCCGATCAGCACCTCGAGCCCACGCGGGCGCATGACCTCATGAATGGCTTCCAGCGTATCGATGAACAGCTGGTTGGACAGCGACGGGATCAACACCACCACCGACTGGCTGCGCGCCGATGCCAGGGCACGGGCCGCCGGGTTGGCCACGTAGCCAAGGCTCGCTGCGGCAGCAACGACCTTTTCCACCAGCTCCGGCGCAACCGTGCTGACCCCACGCAGGGCGCGGGAGGCGGTAATCGGGGAAACCCCGGAAAGCCTGGCAACTTCTGCCAGGGTGGGACGACCTGTGGTGCGGGAGCCGGTGCGGGACATGGATGTTGTAATTTTACTACTTGCAAGGAAAGGGAACGGCCACTAAGGTAGCGCTGTCTCAGGACGCAGGCAATGTAATCTTTGGTAGCAGCCACCGCGCGCTCGCCGCCAAGCGTCCATACTGCGTAAGGACAAGATCAATAACACCGGGGGAGGTGACTGTTCGTCGACGACGAGACAGCGCTATCTCACCCGCAGGAGGTACTGATGAATTCTCCCCTGTCCGCCATCGTGGTGATGGGCGTGGCCGGTTGCGGCAAAAGCTGCATCGGCGCTGCAATCGCCGCCCGAAGCGGCGGCCGCCTGATCGAAGGCGACGCTTTCCACCCTGCCGAAAACATCCGCAAGATGAGCGCTGGCATCCCCCTGGACGACAGCGACCGTGCCGGCTGGCTGGTGCGTCTCGGTCAGGAGCTGCAAGCCACGACCCAGGCCGGGGAACGTCCGATCCTGACCTGTTCGGCCCTCAAGCGCCGCTATCGCGACTCCCTGCGCGATGCCATGCCCGGGCTGGTGTTCGTGTTCCTCGAACTGTCACCCGCCGAGGCGGAAAAACGCGTGCTGGCCCGCCCCGGGCATTTCATGCCGGCGAGCCTCATCAACAGCCAGTTCGCTGCCCTCGAGGCGCCACACGGCGAACCCCTGACCCTGGCACTTGACGCCACCCAGCCCATCGAAGCGCTTGCCGAAGCGGTGGACAGCTGGCTAAAGGGCCGCGGTGAGCCGGGCCTGGCACAAACCGCCTGACCGTGGCGGCTTTCCCGGCCCACCCAAGACAGCGCTACCCTGCCCCATAAGCGCAAGCAAAGTTACAAAAAAGCTACGCCAAAACAACGATAAGACCGAGGCCTTCAAACCATGTTCGGACTGGCTACTGATACCTTCCTGCTGCTCGACGCGCTGGTTACCATCGTCGGGCTGATCCTGCTGATCACCCACTTCAAAGTCCACCCCTTCGTCGCCCTGACCATCGCGGCCGGCTTCCTTGGCCTGACCTCCGGCATGCCGGTGGCCAAGGTCATGAAATCGTTCCAGGACGGTTTTGGCGGCGTGCTGGGCTTCGTCGGCATCGTGCTTGCCCTGGGCACCATGCTTGGCAAGCTGATGGCCGACTCCGGGGGGGCCGACCAGATCGCGCAAACCCTCATACGTGCCTTCGGCAAGAAGAACGTGCACTGGGCGATGATGTTCGCCGCCTTCCTGGTGGGCATTCCGCTGTTCTTCGAAATCGGCTTCGTGCTGCTGATTCCGCTGGTGTTCATCGTCGCCCGGCGTTCCGGCGTGTCGCTGATCAAGATCGGCATTCCACTGCTGGCCGGCCTGTCGGTGGTGCACGGCCTGGTGCCCCCGCACCCGGGCCCGCTGCTGGCAATCGGCATCTTCCATGCCGACATCGGCAAGACCATCTTCTATGGCCTGATCGTGGCGCTGCCTACCGCCATCATCGCCGGCCCGCTGTTCGGTAACTTCATTTCCCGCTACATCCCGGGCACCCCGTCCCAGGAGCTGATGGACCAGATCGCCAAGGAGTCCGACCAGGGCAACCTGCCAAGCTTCACCATCACCCTGGTCACCGTGCTGCTGCCGGTGGTGCTGATGCTGCTGAAGACCTTCGCCGACGTGGTGCTGCCCGCCGAGCACATCGTGCGTCAGTGGATGGACCTGATCGGCCACCCCATCACCGCCCTGCTCGCTGCCCTGCTGCTGGCCTTCTACACCTTCGGCTCGGCCCGTGGCTTCAACCGCCAGCAGATCATGAAGATGCTCGACCAGAGCCTGGCACCAACCGCGGCGATCGTGCTGATCGTGGGTGCCGGCGGCGGCTTCAAGCAGATGCTGGTAGACACCGGCGTGGGCAACGTGATCGGGCAGATGGCCGTGCAGGCGGAGATTTCGCCGATCATGCTGGCCTGGCTGGTAGCGGCGGTAATCCGCATTGCCACCGGTTCCGCGACGGTCGCCACCATCACCGGCGCGGGCATCGTCGCACCGGTGATCGACCTGGTGCCTGGGGTCAACCGTGAGCTGCTGGTGCTGGCCACCGGCGCCGGCTCGCTGATCCTGTCCCATGTCAACGACGCCGGTTTCTGGCTGGTGAAGCAGTACTTCAACATGACCGTGGCGGAAACCTTCAAGACCTGGAGCATGATGGAGACCATCCTGTCGATCGTCGGCATCATCTTCATCATGTTGCTGTCGCTGGTGGTGTAACCGTTGATCGGGGTAATGGCACCTTGAAGCTTCGGGTAGGGCCGAACGGAAGTATCAGCCCTACCCGAAGCAAAGGAGCCTGCCATGCCCCGCTCAAGCATCCTGCTGATTGCCCTGCTCGCCGCGCCATTGGCCATAGCTGCCGGCACCGGCCCCACCTACCCCGACGACCCGCACAACCCGGCGCCCAAGCCGGGCGCGGACAGCACCCTCAACCCGATCGAAAAGCCCATGCCGCGGGACACCGACCCACGCATAAAAGGCAACGACCCGGACAGCCCGCCCGCTGAACAGAATGACAACCGGGATTTGCCGGGGATGGATGGCAGTGGCTCGGAAGGTACCGGGCGGCAGGGAGCAGCCGATAATCAGCGTTGATCAATGCCCCTGAATGCAACTGTCTTGCTCAACTACTAAAAGTTGCCGCGCCCCCCTGTGGGAGCGGCCTTGTGTCGCGAAAGGGCCGCAAAGCGGCCCCAGGATTGATGCACAACAGTTGAAATTGCTGGGGCCGCCTTGCGGCCCTTTCGCGACACAAGGCCGCTCCCACAGGTACAGCGACAACCTCAATGCCGCTCCCGCAGGTCCCCGTACGGCCCTTTGCCCGATGCTCACCACTGGCGCTTGTCCGGCCTGGTCAGCCCCAGTTTCTCGATCCGGTAACGCAGCATGTCCCGCGACAACCCGAGCATGCGCGCCGACTTGGTCACGTTCCAGTCCGTGCGGTCCAGGGTCTTGCACACCAGGTCGCGCTCCATGTCCGGCAGGCTGGTGCCGGGCTCGGGTTCGTGCCGGGGCATTTCGAACACCGCAGGCGCCGCCTGTTGCACCAGCGGCTCGTCGATCAGGGTCATGCACAGGTTGAGCTGATGCGCCTGCACCACCTCGTTCGGTGCCAGCAGCACGGTCTGCTCCAGCATGTTGCGCAGTTCGCGCACATTGCCTGGCCAGCTGTAACCGAGCATCAGGTTTTCCGCCTCGGCGGAAAAACGCAGGTTCGACTTGCCATAACGCCGGCCATGATGGGCCAGGAAATGCCGCGCCAGCAGCAGCACGTCCTGCCCGCGGGCATACAGGCGCGGTACCTTCAGGGCGATGATGCGCAGGCGGAAGAACAGGTCGCGGCGGAACTTGCCCTGCTGCACCATCTGCTCCAGGTTGCAGTTGGTAGCGCTGATCACCCGCAGGTCGACCTTGCGCTCCTTCACCGCGCCGATCCGGCGGATACTGCGGTCTTCCAGCAACTTGAGCAGCTTGGCCTGCAGCACCAGGTCCATCTCGCCAATCTCATCGAGGAACAAGGTGCCGCCATCGGCAGCCTCCACCAGGCCCACCCGGCGCTCCTTGGCATCGGTAAAGGCGCCCTTCTCGTGGCCGAACAGCTCGGCCTCCAGCAGGTTGGCCGGGATCGAGGCACAGTTGAACTCGATGAACGGCCCCTTGCTGCGCGAACCATCGAAATGCAGGGCGCGGGCCACCAGCTCCTTGCCGGTACCGGTCTCGCCTTCGATCAGCACCGGTGGCAAGTCGTCGCTGGCCATGCGCCGCTCGGCATCCAGCACCTGGCGCAGGGTGTGCTTGAGGGTGAGCATCGTCGGTGATTCGCCGATCAACGCCTGCAACCCGGACTTCTGCGCCTCGCGCTCCTGGTAGAACGACAACGTGCGCTCCATGCGTTCGGCAGCCAGCGCCTTGTCCAGGGTCAGCTTGAGCTCGGCCAGCACCACCGGCTTGGTCAGGTAATGGAAGGCGCCCTCCTTCATTGCCTGCACGGCATCTTCGACATTGCCGTAGCCGGTCATCATGATCACTTTCAGGTCCGGCACCTGCGCCACCAAGGTACGCAGCAGGTCGTGCCCGCTCATGCCCGGCAGCGAGTTGTCGGTCAGCACCGCATCGGGCTGGCCCCGCTTGATCTGCTCCAGCGCCAGTTCCGCGCTGTGGCACACGGTGACCTCGAAGCCCTTGAGGCTGAGGTAGGTGCGAATATTGTCGGCGAGAATTTCATCATCCTCGACTACCAGGATGCTGTGCTCCATGGTCCCCTCCCGCTGCGATATTGAATGTGAGGCTGACGCGGGTTCCTTCCTCTTCGCGGCTGCTCAGGCTGACCGAGCCGCCAAAACGTTCCATGATGCGTTTGACCAGGGCCAGGCCTACGCCGAGGCCGCCCTGCTTGGTCGTGTAGAACGGCTTGAACACCATCCGTTCCTGCTGTTGGCTCATGCCCTTGCCGGTATCGCTGAGGACGAACTCGGCACGCTGCCCATCCTGCACATTGACCTGGGCACGCAGCATGCCGCCTTCGGGCATGGCTTCCAGGGCATTGGAGAACAGGGTGTTGAGAATTTGCGTAAGCTGTAGCGGCTGGCTGGCCACCCATTGTGACCGGGGGCCTTCGTAGCAGAAGTGCACACCGTTGCGTTCGATCTGCTGGGCGAAGGCCAGGTGGGTGTCCTCGATGGCCGTGACCAGGTCCACGGCCTCGGCGTCGTCACTGGTCGGGCGCAGCGACACCAGCAAGTCACGCACCCAGCGCGACATGCGGTCGACCTGGCTGATGATGTCGGTGATGTTCTTCTGCGCCGCGGGGTTGGCGATTTCCTGGGCCAGTTCGGCGCTGGAGCGGATGTTGGCCAGCGGGTTGCGCAAGCTATGCGCCACCGCCGAGGACATCTCGCCCAGGGCCACATAGGTTTCACTGGCCACCAGCCGGTCCTGCTGCAAATGCAATAGCTGCGCCGCGCGGCGCACGATCCAGAACAGGCCGAAGTAGACCAGCGCCCCGCCCACCAGGGTCGAGGCCCAGATCAGCACATAGCCGCGCTGGATGCGCCGGACCAGGTCTTGCGGCTCCTTGTAGATCTCCACCATCGCCAGCACCTGCTCGCCCTGGCTGTCGAACAGCGGGATGTAGTTCTCGATGAACAGGTAACGCGGCTCACGCTGGAACTTCTGCTCTTCGCGGTCATCGTCGGCCTGGTGGTAGCTGGCCGACACCGCCTTGCGCGAGCGGAAGGCGCGGTCGAGGTCGCCATCGGCCTCGATGCGCTTGCCGATCAGCTCCCGGTTGGTCGACCAGACGATGGTACGGTCGCGTGCATAGACATTGGCCAGCAAGGTGTCCGGCAGGTGCTCGACATGGTCGAGGAACTCGACCCGGGTAGATTCAGCCAGGTCCGGGGTGAACTGCAGGTGCTGCTGATCCAGGCGCGGGTCAAGCAACTCGCCCATGGTGGTGCCCGGCGGCAACTGCGAATGGCGCACTTCGGCCTGGGCCATGGCCTGGATGAACTGTGCGGTGAGCATGGCATCGCGCTCGACGCTGTCGCGCACCACGAAACGCGTCGACACATAACCCAGCCCGCCTGCCACCGAGGCGATGATCAGCAGGCTGATGACCGAGAACCAGCGCAGCAGGTTGAATTCGCGCAATGGCACGGCCATACCGCTGGCGGTAGTACTGGCCTTGCCTGGCACTTCATTATCCAGCATCTGCATCGCGTGCTTCCCGCGCAGGGCGTCCGTTCAGAAATGCATCAAGGCGACGAACAGTAGCCAATTGATAGCACTCCACCCGTGCAGCCGCAGCTGCCATTTGTCGTGTGTTGCGCTCCGCCTGTCACGTTGCAAGAACCCAGCCAGCCACCCGGCTGATTTGATTAGTTCTCGATAATCAATAGGTTAATGAATTTTTCTAAATTCTCATGGAGGATAATCCCCCACATTTGGGGATTTTCACCCCAGAAAACACAAGTCCTTTATAAACAACAAGATACAAAGATTTATCAATGTAAATTATGAGGAACTGATCAGCCGGAAACTCAACGAAACCCGGGTGCCATGGCCTTCACTGCTGCTGAGCCGGACGCTGCCACCGAAGCGTTCCATGATGCGTTTCACCAACACCAGGCCCACGCCCAACCCACCCTGCTTGGTGGTGAAGAAAGGCCGGAAGGCCATGCGCTGCTGCTCTTCGTTCATGCCTTTGCCGTTGTCGGACAGGCGCAGGGTCAGGTTACGCCGGTCATGGCGCACCACCTCGACACGCAACCGCCCACCCTGCTCCATCGACTCCAGGGCGTTGGCAATCAGGCTGCTGAAAATCTGCCGCAGTAACACCGGGTGCCCCAGCACCTGCACCGCCGGTAACGGTTGCAGGTCCAGGCTCACGCCGCCACGCGCCAGCAGCACCGCGTAGGTCTGCAGGCTTTCCTGCAATGCCAGCGGCAAATCCACCGCCACTGCCTCATCGTTGAGCGGGCGCAATGACTGCAACATCTGGCGGATCCACTGCGACATGCGGTCGACCTGGCTGATGATGTCGTTGACATTGCGCTGCGCCGGGCCGTCGTCGAACGCCTGGGCCAGCTCGGCACTGGAACGGATGCTGGCCAGCGGGTTGCGCAGGCTGTGGGCTACCGCCGAGGACACCTCGCCCAGTGCCACGTAGGTTTCGTTGCTGATCAGCCGCTTCTGCTGCACCGACAGCAGGCGCGCGGCGCGGTGCATGATGCCGTACAGGCCGACGTAGACCAGCCCGGCACCAACGGTGATCGCCAGCCAGATCAGGATCAGGCCATGCTCGATGCGCACGATCAGGTCGTGGGGCTCCTTGTAGATCTCGACCATCGCCGTGACCTGCTCGCCATCGGCATCGAACAGCGGAATGTAGTTCTCGATGAACAACTGCTCGGGTGGGATGACGAACTTCTGCTCGGCGCGGGCCTGTTCGAAGTTGTGGTAGCTGGCCGAGACTCGCATCTTGTACTCGAAGGCCTTCTCCAAGTCCTGGTCGCCTTCGATCAGCTTGCCGACCAGCGCCGGGTTGCTGGACCAGACCACCGTACGGTCCGGGGCATAGATGTTGGCCAGCAGCATGTCGGGCAGGTGGGCGATGTGGTCGAGGAACTCGCCACGCGCCCTGCGCCGGGCGTCCGGGTCGACATCGAGCAGGTTGGCGCGGTCGATGCGCGGGTCGAGCAGCTCACCCATGGTGCGCACATTGGGGATCGACACATGGCGCACTTCGGCATCGGCGATGGAGGTAATGAATTGCGCGGTGAGCAAGGCATCGCGCTCGATGCTCTCGTCGATGATGAAACGGCTGGAAATCAACCCCAGCCCGACCGCTACCGAGAGGATGATGGCCAGGCTGACCCAGGCGTACCAGCGCAGCAGGTTGAACGGCTTGCGTGGGGTGGCCAGTTCGTTACCGGCGGGTACTTCAATAGCGTCGGAACGAGGGGCGATGTCCATGGCGGACTCCACAACTGGGCACCTTCAGAAGGTTATAGCCCAGAGTTGGGGAAACCATCGGGTCAGCTTGGTGGCATCCGCCGAAGGGTATTGTTTTGTTTCCCGTACTGAACGCACCTGCCTTGCAAAAATCCAGTTGCTCACACGGTCCCTGTGGGAGCGGCTTTAGCCGCGAACACCGGCGCAGCCGGTGCCATGCACCGCGTTGGATTCTTCGCGGCTAAAGCCGCTCCCACAGGGGTCGCGCCAGCTTTGAAAGGGGCCACAGAGGCTAATCACCCGTCAACCCCTGCAACCGGCGGTACTCCCGCAGCACATTCGGTACATAGCGCCGGGTCTCGGCAAACGGCGGTACCGCACCACGGCGCAACACAGCTTCGGGGCCGGCGTTGTAGGCCGCCACGGCCAGGGTGATGTCATTGTCGAACAAGTTGAGCATGCGCTTGAGGTAGCGGGCCCCGCCCTGCACGTTGTCTTCCGGGTCCAGGCGGTTTTCCACGCCCATCTCGCGGGCGGTATCCGGCATCAGTTGCATCAGCCCCACCGCGCCCGCCGGTGAACGGGCCTTGGGGTTGTAGCCGGACTCGGCCTTGATCACCGCATGCAGCAACGCCGGGGGGACGTCGTGGGTACGCGCCGCGGCGGCGACCAGCTTGGCGTAGGGGCGGCCGGTGATGAGCTGCGCGTTGGCCGGGCCGGCCTGGGCCTTCGGCTCGCTGATCACCGTTTCATAGAGGCGCCCGGGTCGATGGACGTTGGTCAGTATGTAGCTGCCTTTGGCGTCGATGGAAATGTACACATCGGCCTGGGCAGCACCTGCCACCAGCCAGATCAAACCGAGAATGAGTCCACGCATGTCGGTCGCCTCTTCGTGGTACCCCCAATGTTGGGGGATATACCCCGGAAAACCCGAGGTCGATGACCACGACGCAAGCACTGTGCCGCTTTGCGTACCGCATGGTGCAAGGCGCCAGCGCAGGCGTGCACGGCTGTTGCATGGAGCCTGCAAAAGCTTGTCCCCATGCAGCGGAGGGCTTCACCATGCAGCGCAGAACCAACCCTCAACGTGGCTTCACCCTGCTTGAACTCCTGGTGGTACTGGTGGTGCTCGGCCTGTTGGCCGGTATCGTCGCGCCCAAGTACTTCAGCCAGCTCGGCCGCTCCGAGGCCAAGGTGGCGCGGGCGCAGATAGAGGGGCTGAGCAAGGCCCTGGACCTGTACCGCCTCGAAGTCGGCCACTACCCCAGCAGTGAGCAAGGCCTGCAGGCCCTGGTGATCGCCCCCAGTGGCGAAGCGCGCTGGACCGGCCCGTACCTGCAGAAGGCCGTGCCGCAAGACCCGTGGGGCCGCGCGTACATCTACCGGCAACCTGGCGAGAACGGCGGCGAGTACGACCTGCTGTCGATGGGCAAGGACGGCCAGCCCGGTGGCGACGGGGAAAACGCCGAAATCACCAGTTGGCAGTAGGGAGAACGGCCATGCGCTACAGCCTCAAGGCCCTGGGCAGGCAGGGTGTGGTGCAGTTGCAGATCGACGCCGAGGATGCCGACCAGGCCCGCCGCCAGGCCGAGGACCAGGGCCTGCGCGTGCTCAGCCTGCGCGGCCACGGCGGCGCCTTGCGCGGCATGGCCTGGCGCCGCGAAGCAAGCTTTGACCTGGTGCTGTTCAGCCAGGAACTTTCAACCCTGCTCAACGCTGGCCTGCCGCTGATCGACGCGCTGGAGAGCCTGGCGGAAAAGGCCCCTGCAGCGGCAACGCGCAAAGTGCTCGCCGAACTGGTCCGCCAACTGTACGAAGGCCGCTCGCTGTCCCAGGCCCTGGGCCAGCAGCCACGGGTATTCCCGCCGCTGTACGTGGCGCTGGTGCAATCCAGCGAGCGTACCGGCGCGCTGGGCGACGCCCTCGCCCGCTACATCAGCTACCGCCAGCGCCTGGACCTGGTACGGCAGAAGCTGGTGGGCGCCTCGGTGTACCCGTTGCTGCTATTGCTGGTGGGTGGTGGCGTGGTGCTGTTCCTGCTTGGCTACGTGGTGCCGCGTTTCAGCCAGGTATTCGAGGGCATGGGCACCGAGTTGCCCTGGCTGTCTCGGCTGCTGATGCAGATCGGCCTGTTCCTGCATGCCCAGCAACTGCCACTGGCGTTGGGCACCCTCGGCGCGGTCACGGCGCTGTGGCTGCTGCGCCGCCGGCCACGGGTGCGGCGCTGGGCAGCCTGCCAGCTGCGGCGCCTGCCGGCACTGCACCAACGCCTGATGATGTACGAACTGGCGCGCTTCTACCGCTCGTTGGGCATCTTGCTGCAAGGCGGTATCCCCATCCTCACCGCCATGGGCATGGCCCGCGGCCTGCTCGGCAGCGCGGCGGCCCAGGGCCTGGAGCACGCCAGCCAGCGGGTCGGCGAAGGGTTGCCGCTGTCCGACGCGCTGGAGGCCGGGCAACTGGTCACGCCGGTATCGCTGCGCCTGCTGCGGGCCGGCGAGCAGTCCGGCAACCTGGGCGAGATGCTGGAGCGCTGCGCCGACTTCCATGACCAGGAAATCGGCCGCTGGGTGGAATGGTTCGTCAAGCTGTTCGAACCACTGCTGATGACCTTCATCGGCCTGCTGATCGGCCTGATCGTGATCCTGATGTACATGCCGATCTTCGAGCTGGCCTCGAGCATTCACTGAATGGCCAGGCCCAGGCTTTCGCGCAGGGTGGTGCCCTCGTAGGCGGTGCGGTATACCCCGCGCTCCTGCAGCAGCGGCACCACTTGCTCGGTAAAGCGGCGGAACTGCCCGGGGTGGCCGATATAGATGTTGAAACCATCCAGGGCCCGCGCCTCGAACCACTCGGCCATTCTGGCCGCTACCGTTGCCGGCGAACCGACGAAGGCCCCCGGCCGCAACTGGCGGCCGAACTCCACCGCCTGGCGCAAGCTCAAGCCCTGCTCCCGTGCCTGGTCGGCAATACGCCTGGCGTTGGTGAAGAAGCTGCTGCGCGCGTGCTCCAGGCTTTCTTGCGGGAATGGCGCATCGAGGTCGTACTGGCTGAAGTCGTGCCAGCCGAAGTTGCGCCCGAACTCCTTGAGCGCCAGCTCGAAGCTGTGGTCCTGCTGGTGGTAATGGCGCTCGATCTCGCGGGCGTGTTCGTCGGTGTCGCCGACATAGATCTCGGCCCCGGGCAATACCAGCAGCTGCTCGGGGTCACGCCCCAGCCGCGCGGCGCGGCCCTTCACATCACGGTAGAACGCCTGGCCCTGCTCGATGCTGGCGGCGTGGGTAAAGATCACATCCGCCGTGGCGGCCCCAAGGTCACGCCCCTGCTGCGAATCGCCGGCCTGGAAGATGACCGGCTGGCCCTGTGGCGAGCGCTGGATGTTCAACGGCCCCACCACCGAGAAGTGCTCGCCCTTGTGGTTCAGGGCATGCATCCGGCTGGGGTCGAGGAACTGCCCGGTGGCCCGGTTGCGCGGGAAGGCGCCGTCTTCATAGGAGCGCCACAGGCCCTGCACCACCGCGACGTGCTCCTGGGCGCGGGCATAGCGGGTGTCGTAGTCGTAGTGCTCGTCACGGCCATAGTTGCCGGCGGTGCCGGCGTCGCCACTGGTGACCACGTTCCAGCCGGCGCGGCCCTTGCTGATCAGGTCCAGCGAGGCAAGGCGGCGGGCGACGTTGAAGGGTTCGTTGTAGGAAGTGGTCAGGGTGCCGACCAGGCCGATGTGGCGTGTGCTTACCGCCAGCGCCGAAAGCACGGTCAGCGGCTCCAGGCGGTTGAGGTAATGGGACGGCGAGCCGGGGGTGATGTACTGACTGTCGACGATGAACATCAGGTCGAACAACGCCGCCTCGGCCTGGCGGGCGATGTCGATGTACCAGTCGATATTGACGCTGGCGTCGGCAGGCAGCTCCGGGTCGAGCCACAGGTTGTGCCGGCCAGGGCCGCCGCAGCCCATGGTCAGGGCGCCAAGCTTGATCTTGCGGGTGGTCATGGGTATTCCTCGGAAATGGTGGTGGCTGTGCCGGCCTCTTCGCGGGTAAACCCGCTCCCACAGGAATTGCGCAGTATTCGAGTGCTGCACTGCCCCTGTGGGAGCGGGTTCACCCGCGAAAGGGCCGGTACAGGCGTAATCAGTGCTCGAACGCCGCCGCGAACGAGGTATCGAACAGGCTGGCCGCCGGGTAGGCCTTGATCAGCCCCAGCCCGGCAAAGAAGTCCACGGTCTTCTGCGCCTCCACGATCACCTGCGGGTTCAGTGCCGCCACATCGGTACGCGCCCTGGCAAACCAGGCCCGGGCGATGTCGCGGTCGGCACGGGTGCGCTTGGCCCAGGCATCGGCATACGCCTCGGTGTGGGCGGGGTCGCTCAGGGTCCAGTCACGGGCCTTCTTCAGGCGCTGGAGAAAATCACTGATCTGCGCCCGCTTGGCCTCCACCGCCTTGGCATTGGCCACCACGAAACTCTGCGCCGGAATCAGCCCTTCGGCCGTGGCCAGCACCCGCGCCCCTTGGCGCTCCTGCTGGGTGACATAGGGTTCCCAGGTGGCGATCACGTCCACCGAACCACCATCCAGGGCATGCGACGCATCCAGGGCGCTGAGGTAGCGCAACTCCAAGGCGTCACGCGGCACTGCAGCCTTGTCCAGCGCGCTGAACAACAGTTGCTGGCTCCAGGAACACTTCCAGATCGCCGCACGTTTGCCACGCAGGTCTTCGAGGCGGTGAATGTTCGAGTCCTTGCGTGCCAGGATGGCCACGCCCTCCAGGTTCTGCCGGCTGACCGCAATCACCTTGATTGGCGCACCCAGCGCACCGAGGAACAACGGCGGCGCATCGCCCAGCAGGCCGATGTCCAGGCTGCCCACGTTCAGCGCCTCGGCCACCGGCGAGCCGGCGGTGAACTGCTTCCATTCCAGGGTATAGGGCAGGTCGTCGAGCACGCCGGCCGCTTCCATCACGGCGCGGGCATTGAAGCTCTGGTCGCCAACCACCAGGGTTTGCGCGGCGGCCGCCAGGCTGAGGGAGCTGGCCAGCACACCGGCGGCCAATTGCTTGAGGTATCGCACGTTCGTCTCCAGGTACCGTCGAGGTACATAAGGCCGATCCGCGCGTGCGGTCTCGTGGGGTAATCGCGGGGCTTGCTGTTCGTTGCGCCCATTTCAAAACAGATCAGCCAAGCTGTAAATGCATTTTTTGCATATTAGCTTATGAATATTTTTACTTTTAAGAATACTCACCGCATTTGCTAGGGTTCAACCAAACCGTCAGCCGAGCCTGAACCATGAGCCAACCCCTGCGCCTCGAGCGCCTGCGTCACTTCATCGACGCACTTTCGCAACTGCTGGACCGGGAAACCGACGAAGCCACCCTCCTCGACCAGGGCCAGGGCCTGCTGCGCAGCCTGGTCGCCCATGACGACTGGCTGCCCGAAGCGCTGGCGCAGCCGGACCCGGCCCGTTACCAGCAATACCTGCTGCATTGCGATTCGCGCCAGCGCTTTTCCATCGTCAGTTTCGTCTGGGGGCCAGGCCAGCAGACGCCGATCCACGACCACCGGGTGTGGGGACTGATTGGCATGTTGCGTGGCGCCGAATACTCGCAAGGCTTTGTCCGTAGCGAGCACGGTGCGTTGCTACCGGCAGGCGAGCCGGTGCGCATCGACCCTGGCCACGTGGAAGCCGTATCGCCGCGCATCGGTGATATCCACCAGGTCAGCAACGCCTTCGCCGACCAGGTGTCGATCAGCATTCACGTGTATGGCGCCAACATCGGCGCCGTCAGCCGTGCCGTGTACCTGCCCGACGGCAGCGAGAAACCGTTCATTTCCGGCTATTCCAACACCCTTCTGCCCAATATCTGGGACCTGTCCAAAGAGAACCCTGCCCCATGAGTACCGTAGCCACCCGCGCCTTCCACGACATTCGTCGGGCATTGCTGGCCCATGAAGAACTGGCGCTGATCGATGTACGCGAGGAAGACCCGTTCGCCCAGGCACACCCGTTGTTCGCCGCCAACATTCCGTTGTCGAAACTGGAGCTGGAGGTGTTTGCCCGGGTCCCCCGGCGCGACACCGCCATCACCCTGTATGACGACGGCGAAGGCCTGGCGGCCCAGGCCGGCCAGCGTCTGACGGCACTGGGCTACAGCGATGTGGCACTGCTCGAAGGTGGCCTGGCCGGCTGGCGCGCAGCAGGCGGCGAACTGTTCCGCGACGTCAACGTACCAAGCAAGGCCTTTGGCGAACTGGTGGAAAGCGTGCGCCACACCCCATCGCTGGCAGCCGAACAGGTGCAAGCGCTGCTGGATGCCAAGGCCGATGTGGTGGTGCTCGATGCCCGCCGCTTCGACGAATACCAGACCATGAGCATCCCGGGTGGCATCAGCGTCCCGGGTGCCGAACTGGTGCTGCGGGTGGCCGAGCTGGCGCCCGACCCTGCCACCCAGGTGATTGTCAATTGCGCCGGGCGCACCCGCAGCATCATCGGCACCCAGTCGCTGGTCAACGCCGGCATCCCCAACCCGGTGGCCGCCCTGCGCAACGGCACCATTGGCTGGACCCTGGCCGGGCAAACCCTGGCCCACGGCCAGCAACGGCGTTTCGGCGAGGTTACCGACAGCACCCGTGCCGATGCCGCACAGCGCGCGCGCAGCGTGGCCGACCGCGCCGGCGTGGCCCGCCTGGAACCCGAAGGCCTGGCCGCCTGGCAGGCTGATACCAGCCGCACCACCTACCTGTTCGACGTACGCACGCCCGAGGAATACGCCCAGGGCCACCTGCCGGCCAGCCGCAGCGTGCCGGGCGGGCAGCTGGTGCAGGAAACCGACCATGTCGCCAGCGTACGCGGGGCGCGCATCGTGCTGGTGGACGATGACGGCGTGCGGGCCAACATGAGCGCTTCGTGGCTGGCGCAGATGGGCTGGCAGGTGGCAGTGCTGGACGGGTTGTCAGCGGCAGACTTCAGTGCAGCCGGCGAGTGGCAGCCGCCGCAGCCGGCGTTGCCGGCGGTGACCGAAATAGGTGTCGAGCAACTGGATGACTGGCTGCAAGCGCCAGGCACCGTGCTGCTGGACTTCACCAGCAGTGCCAACTATGTGAAACGGCACATTCCAGGCGCTTACTGGGCGATCCGCGCGCAGTTGCCACAGGTGCTGGAGCGCTTGCCGGTAGCCGAGCGCTATGTGCTGACCTGCGGCAGCAGCCTGCTGGCGCGCTTTGCGGCGCTGGACTTGCAGGCACTGACGCAAACCCCGGTGTACGTGCTGGACGGTGGCACGGCGCGCTGGATTGCGGCGGGCAAGGCGCTGGAGAGCGGCGAAACGCGCTTGGCCGTGGCGCGTACCGACCGTTATCGCCGGCCTTATGAAGGGACGGACAACCCGCGTGAGGCGATGCAGGGGTATCTCGACTGGGAGTTCGGCTTGATTGCCCAGTTGGAGCGCGATGGCACCCATGGGTTCCGCGTATCGAGCTGACATTGCCGGGTTAGCAAATGGGGCCGCTTTGCGGCCCTTCGCGGGCATGCCCGCTCCCACAGGGGCCGCGCATTCACCAAATCCAGCGCCGTACCTGTGGGAGCGGGCAAGCCCGCGAACACCGGCAAAGCCGGTGCCATACCTAAACCCACTACAACAAGATCATGCCGCAAATCGATGAACGACCCACACATATCATTCATCGTGATAATAACCTTCGCCCCGTTCGATTCGTGCATCACGCGCAAGACACTCACACTCCGCCCACTACTAATACATTGGCGGAGTTCTCCATGGAACAATCACTCAAACCCTTGCGCTTCCCCCTCGCTGCCCTGGCAGTGGTGGTGATCAGCGCTTGCGGTCGAACCCCCGACGCCGTGCAGGCTCCCGCCGCGCCGAAGGTCAGTGTGGCCAAGGTGATCGAGCAACCGATCAACGAATGGGACGAGTTCACCGGCCGCCTCGAAGCCCCGGAAACCGTCGAGGTTCGCCCGCGGGTCTCCGGCCAGATCGACCTGGTGGCCTTCACTGAAGGCGCCCAGGTCAAGAAAGGCGACCTGCTGTTCCAGATCGACCCACGCCCGTTCCAGGCAGACGTCCGCCGCCTCGAAGCCCAGCTACAGCAAGCCAAGGCCACCGCCATCCGCAGCGCCAACGAAGCCCGCCGTGGCGAACGCCTGCGTGACAGCAACGCCATTTCCGCAGAACTGGCCGAATCGCGTAGCAGCGCCGCCGCCGAAGCCCGCGCCGGGGTCGACGCGATCCAGGCCCAGCTCGACCTGGCACGCCTGAACCTCAGCTTCACCCGTGTCACCGCGCCCATCAGCGGCCGCGTCAGCCGCGCCCAGTTCACCGCCGGCAACATCGTTACCGCCGATGTCACCCCGCTGACCAGCGTGGTCTCCACCGACAAGGTCTACGCCTACTTCGACGCCGACGAGCGCGTGTACCTCAAGTACACCCAGCTGGCCCGCGAAGGCCAGCGCGGCCAGAGCACCCCGGTGTACCTGGGCCTGACCAACGAAACCGGCAACCCGCACCTGGGCCAGATGAACTTCGTCGACAACCAGGTCAATCCGCGCACCGGCACCATCCGTGGCCGTGCCGTGTTCGACAACAGCGACGGCCAGTTCACCCCAGGCCTGTATGCACGCCTGAAGCTGGTGGGCAGCGCCCAGTACCAGGCCGTGCTGATCAACGACGAAGCCGTGGGCACCGACCTTGGCAAGAAGTTCGTGCTGGTCATGGACAAGGACAACAAGGCCGCCTACCGCGCCGTCGAGCTGGGGCCGAAGCTGGAAGGCCTGCGCATCGTGCGCAGCGGCCTGGGCAAGGACGACCGCATCGTGGTCAAGGGCCTGCAGCGCGTACGCCCTGGCTCACCGGTCACCCCGGAAGAGACACCGATGGCCAGCGAACAGACCCTCGCCGCCCTCGCCCAGCAGCGCCAGGCCCTGGAGGCCAGCAACCCGGCGCCGAAGGTGGCGGGCAACAACGTGAAAGTCGCCAGCGCCCAGGCGCCACGCGGTTAAGGGACCACACCGATGAACTTCTCGAAATTCTTCATTACCCGGCCAATCTTCGCCGCGGTGCTGTCGCTGGTGCTGCTGATCGCGGGTTCGATCTCGCTGTTCCAGCTGCCGATCAGCGAATACCCCGAAGTGGTGCCGCCCACCGTGGTGGTGCGCGCCAACTTCCCCGGCGCCAACCCCAAGGTCATCGGCGAAACCGTCGCCGCGCCACTGGAGCAGGCGATTACCGGCGTGGAGAACATGCTGTACATGTCCTCCCAGTCCACTGCTGACGGCAAGCTGACGCTGACCATCACCTTCGCCCTGGGCACCGACCTGGACAACGCCCAGGTGCAGGTGCAGAACCGCGTCACCCGTACCCAGCCCAAGCTGCCAGAGGAAGTGACCCGCATCGGTATCACCGTCGACAAGGCCTCGCCCGACCTGACCATGGTCGTGCACCTGACCTCGCCGGACAACCGCTACGACATGCTCTACCTGTCCAACTACGCCATCCTCAACATCAAGGACGAGCTGGCGCGCCTGGGCGGCGTGGGCGATGTGCAGCTGTTCGGCATGGGCGACTACTCGCTGCGCGTGTGGCTGGACCCGAACAAGACCGCTTCGCGCAACCTCACCGCCAGTGATGTGGTGGCTGCGATCCGCGAACAGAACCGCCAGGTGGCCGCCGGCCAGCTGGGCGCACCACCCGCCCCGGGTTCGACCAGCTTCCAGCTGTCGATCAACACCCAGGGTCGCCTGGTCAATGAGGAAGAGTTCGAGAACATCATCATCCGCGCCGGTGCCGATGGCGAAATCACCCGCCTGAAGGACATCGCCCGGGTCGAACTCGGCTCCAGCCAGTACGCCCTGCGTTCGCTGCTGAACAACCAGCCGGCGGTGGCCATCCCGATCTTCCAGCGTCCAGGCTCCAACGCCATCGAGATCTCCGACGAAGTGCGGGCGAAGATGGCCGAGCTGAAGAAGGACTTCCCCGAGGGCATGGACTACAGCATCGTCTATGACCCGACCGTGTTCGTCCGTGGTTCCATCGAAGCCGTGGTGCACACCCTGTTCGAAGCGCTGGTGCTGGTGGTGCTGGTCGTCATCCTGTTCCTGCAGACCTGGCGTGCCTCGATCATCCCGCTGATGGCCGTGCCGGTATCGCTGATCGGTACCTTTGCCGTGATGCACCTGTTCGGCTTCTCGCTCAACGCGCTGTCATTGTTCGGCCTGGTCCTGGCCATCGGTATCGTGGTGGACGACGCCATCGTCGTGGTGGAAAACGTCGAACGCAACATCGGCCTGGGCCTGAAACCGCTGGAGGCCACGCAAAAGGCCATGGGCGAAGTGACCGGGCCGATCATCGCCACCGCCCTGGTGCTGTGCGCCGTGTTCGTGCCTGCCGCGTTCATTTCCGGCCTGACCGGGCAGTTCTACAAGCAGTTCGCCCTGACCATCGCCATTTCCACGGTGATCTCGGCATTCAACTCGCTGACCCTGTCGCCGGCCCTGGCTGCCGTGCTGCTGAAGGACCACCATGCGCCCAAGGACCGGTTCTCGCGGTTCCTGGAAAAACTGCTGGGCAGCTGGCTGTTCGCCCCGTTCAACCGCTTCTTCGACCGCGCTTCCAACCGCTACGTCGGCGGCGTGCGTCGGGTCATCCGCTCCAGCGGCATCGCCCTGTTCGTGTATGCCGGCCTGATGGGCCTGACCTACCTGGGCTTCTCGTCCACCCCGACCGGTTTCGTACCGGCCCAGGACAAGCAGTACCTGGTGGCGTTCGCCCAGCTGCCTGACGCGGCCAGCCTCGACCGCACCGAAGCAGTGATCAAGCGCATGAGCGAAATCGCCCTGAAGCAGCCTGGCGTGGCCGACTCGGTAGCCTTCCCAGGCCTGTCGATCAACGGTTTCACCAACAGCCCGAACAGCGGCATCGTGTTCACCCCGCTCAAGCCGTTCGACGAGCGCAAGGACCCGAGCCAGTCGGCGGCGGCCATCGCTGCTGCACTGAATGCCCAGTTCGCCGACATCCAGGACGCCTACATCGCGATCTTCCCGCCACCGCCGGTACAAGGCCTGGGCACCATCGGCGGCTTCCGCCTGCAGATCGAAGACCGTGGCAACCTGGGCTACGAGGCGCTGTACAAGGAAACCCAGAATATCATCGCCAAGAGCCACAACGTGCCGGAACTGGCGGGCCTGTTCACCAGCTACCAGGTCAACGTGCCGCAGGTCGATGCCGCCATCGACCGGGAAAAGGCCAAGACCCACGGCGTGGCGATCACCGACATCTTCGACACCCTGCAGGTCTACCTGGGCTCGCTGTACACCAACGACTTCAACCGCTTTGGCCGTACCTACCAGGTCAACGTCCAGGCCGAGCAGCAGTTCCGCCTCGATGCCGAGCAGATCGGCCAGCTGAAGGTGCGCAACAACCTCGGCGAGATGATCCCGCTGGCGACCTTCCTCAAGGTCAGCGACACCTCCGGGCCTGACCGGGTGATGCACTACAACGGTTTCATCACCGCCGAGATCAACGGCGCAGCGGCACCGGGCTACAGCTCCGGCCAGGCCGAAGCTGCAATCGAGAAGCTGCTGAAAGAGGAACTGCCCAACGGCATGACCTTCGAGTGGACCGACCTGACCTACCAGCAGATCCTCTCGGGCAACACTGCGCTGTTCGTGTTCCCGCTGTGCGTACTGCTGGCCTTCCTGGTGCTTGCCGCCCAGTACGAAAGCTGGAGTCTGCCGCTGGCGGTGATCCTGATCGTGCCGATGACGCTGCTGTCGGCCATCACCGGGGTGATCGTGTCGGGTGGTGACAACAACATCTTCACCCAGATCGGCCTGATCGTACTGGTGGGCCTGGCGTGCAAGAACGCGATCCTGATCGTCGAGTTCGCCAAGGACGAACAGGCCAAGGGGCTCGACCCGCTGGCAGCGGTACTGGAAGCCTGCCGCCTGCGCCTGCGGCCGATCCTGATGACCTCGATCGCCTTCATCATGGGTGTGGTTCCACTGGTGTTCAGCTCCGGTGCAGGTTCTGAAATGCGCCATGCCATGGGTGTGGCGGTGTTCTCGGGGATGATCGGCGTGACCGTGTTCGGCTTGTTCCTGACCCCGGTGTTCTTCTTCCTGATTCGCCGTTTCGTCGAGCGTCGCCAGGCCCGCAAGGCCGAACGCGCCCACTCGCTGGAGAGCCATGCATGAACCTGCTCAAACCCTTGACCCCGAGCCTGCTGGCGCTGGCCCTGGCAGCCTGCGCGGTAGGCCCGGACTACCAGGCGCCGGCCACCGAGCCTGCGCAGCTGGCCAGCGATGTACAGGCCAAGGCCTACGACCGTAGCCGTTTCGAAAGCCTGTGGTGGAAGCAGTTCGACGACCCGGTGCTGAACCAGCTGGTACAGGCTTCGCTGGACGGCAACCGTGACCTGCGCGTGGCCTTCGCCCGCCTGAAGTCGGCCCGTTCGATCCGTGAAGACGCCGAGAACGATCAGTTCCCGGTGGTCACCAGCCGCGCCAGCAGCGACCTCGGCAAGGGCCAGGTTCCCGGCCAGACCACGCAACGGGTGAACAGCGAGCGCTACGACCTGGGCCTGGACATGGCCTGGGAGCTTGACCTGTTCGGCCGCATCCAGCGCCAGATCGAAGCCAGCGAAGCCCAGGAAGCGGTAGCCGCGGCCGACCTGCAGCAGCTGCAGGTCAGCCTGATCGCCGAGCTGGTCGATGCCTACGGCCAGCTGCGCGGCGCGCAGTTGCGCGAGAAGATCGCCCTGGCCAACCTCAAGACCCAGCAGGAATCGCGGGCCATCACCGAAACCCTGCGCGATGCCGGCGTGGGCAACGACCTTGACGTGGTGCGGGCCGACGCACGCCTGGCCGGGGTCGAAGCCACCGTTCCGCAACTGCAGGCGGAACAGGCGCGGGCCCGGCATCGCATCGCCACCCTGCTCGGCCAGCGCCCCGAGGCGCTCAGCGTCGACCTGTCGCCCAAGGCCCTGCCGGCCATCGCCAAGGCGCTACCGGTGGGTGACCCGGGTGAACTGCTGCGCCGCCGCCCGGACATCCGCAGCGCCGAACGCCAGCTGGCGGCTGCCACTGCCAACGTCGGCGTGGCCACGGCCGACCTGTTCCCCCGCGTCAGCCTCAGCGGCTTCCTCGGCTTTACTGCTGCCCGTGGCTCGCAGATCGGCTCCTCGGCAGCCAATGCCTGGGCGCTGGGCCCGAGCATCACCTGGGCCGCCTTCGACCTGGGCAGCGTGCGTGCCCGCCTGCGCGGTGCCAAGGCCGATGCCGAAGGGGCACTGGCCAAC
This sequence comes from Pseudomonas sp. LSJ-87, assembly GCF_032971465.1. Classification (NCBI taxonomy): domain Bacteria; kingdom Pseudomonadati; phylum Pseudomonadota; class Gammaproteobacteria; order Pseudomonadales; family Pseudomonadaceae; genus Pseudomonas; species Pseudomonas sp. LSJ-87. The sequence goes on from NZ_JAWJYQ010000046.1 coordinate 49,209, forward strand.
TATGAACAGCAGGTGTTGCTGGCCCTGGAAGAATCGGCCAATGCCTTCAGCGACTACGACAAGACCCAGCAGCGGCTGCTGTCGCTGATGCGCCAGAGCGACGCCAGCCGCAAGGCGGCGGAACTGGCCTCGATTCGTTATCGCGAGGGTACGGTGGACTACCTGGTGCTGCTCGATGCCGAGCGTGAGCGGCTGAGCGCTGAAGATGCGCAGGCCCAGGGCGAGGTCGAGCTGTACCGCGGCATCGTCTCCATCTACAAGGCCCTGGGCGGCGGCTGGCAACCGGAGACTGTAGCCAGCGCGCGCTGATACACCCGTTTCAACGACTCCTTTGGTTGGCTCCTCCCCCAACCGTTTGCCCCGCAGGCCTTGGTCTGCGGGGCTTTTTTATGCTGATTGAGGGTGTGTGCAGGGGTGCATGCCTCTGAATCTTCAGCGCCTATGAGATCGAGCGCCGCCCGCGCGGCGCATCGCCGGCAAGCCAGCTCCCACAGGTCCACCGCTTTTGAGACCTGTGGTTCACCTGTGGAAGCTGGCTTGTGCATGCCTTGAAGTTGGTGCGAACCATGTAGGAGCTGGCTTGCTGGCGATCGAGGGCAAAGCCCTCGCCTAGGTTCTAGAGCTGTAAGACATTGCCGAACCAGAAACCAAATGCTTCAGTTCGAACGCCCTGTCGAATTATCCTACAGCACCTGTCGGAAGGTGCTGTCTTGGCTGGGAAGCACACCAGGTTTAATGTCCTCGGCTCGCCTTTTCAGGTGAGTTGCCTCACTTCTGTTGCCCATTCCTTTCTGTTTTAGTCGGTGTCGATAATGGACATTTACAGGCTTGATGTTATATCGGTATCGATATAATTTGTGTGCAGGCTCCTGGAATCTGTGCATTTCCATGTACGCCAGAAAGGTGCAGCGGCATGACCAAACACACGGGTGAGGCATGAGGCGCAAGCGCAGCTGGCGATTGGAGCGATGGCGAAGGGGTATGCGGCATGTGGGACGGTCAGAAGCCTATCGAATGGGTAGGCGGCAGCAAGGATGATGTGCGCAGGTTTCCACCAGTGGCGAGGCAGCGGGCTGGGTATCAGCTGGACTTGATCCAGTCCGGTGAAGAACCTACCGACTAGAAGTCGATGGAGAATGTGGGGCGGGGTGTGCGGGAGATCCGCATCAAGTGTAAAGACGGTGCTTTTCGCGTGTTCTATGTTGTGAACCGCCCGGAAGCTGTCTATGTCCTGCATGCATTCCGCAAGACAACTGAAAAGACGGATAAGCGCGATATTGATGTGGCGAAAGCCCGTTTCAAGTCGCTGGACTGAGAGGTGATCAACAATGGCGAATGAACGCTCGGCATCTGTATGGGACGCGTTGGCTGATACGCCAGAAGAGGCCGACAACCTTAGGCTGCGCTCGCAGTTGATGCGGATTTTGGTCAAGACGGTGCGTGCCTGGGATCTACCTCAGAAGGATGCGGCGCGTCGGCTACATGTCACTCAACCGCGCTTGAGTGAGCTGTTGAATGGGAAGATTGACAAGTTTTCCCTGGATGCCTTGGTAAATCTGCTGGCCAATGCCGATCTGGAAGTGGATTTCACGGTGAAGGAAAAGCTCGCCTGAATCGGTGGCTGGACCATGAAGGCCAGGCCTTGCCGTTTTCAACCCGCACCGAACTGAGGCGAACGAGGATCGATTCTCTACTAATGCGGAAAATAAATTTCTAAAGACAGTTGCTCCCACATCTGTTTCGGGCCAGTTACTCCTGGCTTCTGCGCACTCGCACCCTGGGTGCATGTCTGGAGAATGCAGAAGAGCAGCAGCGCTACCTTCGATATCGTGTCGTACAAACAAGGGGTCGCGCGCGCCAGGCACAGAAGAGACTGGCCCGAAACAGATGTGGGAGCTGGCTTGCCGGCGATGCGCCGCGCGGGCGGCGCTCGGTCTCACAGGCGCAGAAAATGTCGAGACAGGCACCTGGTTGCATTTACCCCCCGGCTAGCCCAAGCTCTGCCCTTCCCGCCGCCACGGATCGTCCGATGCCCAGACGCAACCGCTACCTGATCGCCCTGTTGCTGTTGATCCTGGTATCGGCCCTGTTCGGCTACCTGTGGCGCGACACTCCGCCAGCCCCGCCAACCCTGCCCGCGCACAGCTACGACAAGGCCCTGCGCCAGGCCCATGAGGGCCAACCCGGCGCTGCACGGGTGCTGTACCAACAGTTGCAGCGCACCGACCTGCCACCCATCCGCCGAGCGGCCTTGTATGCCGAACTGCCCAACTACCCTTCGCCCCAGGCATTGAAACTCGCCCGCCAGGACCTGGAACATGCCGACCCGCTGGTGCGCCGTGCAGCCATTGCCGGCATCCGCCGCCTGCTGCCGGCGGCGCAGCGCAGCCTGGTACTCGGCCCGCTGCTGGATGACGACGAGCAAAGCGTACGCTTTGCCGCGGTAGATGCCCTGCTCGGCCTTGCCCCGGATGACATCGGCCTGTATTTCGGCCCGCTGCAGGTCGCCCTGGAGCAATACCAGCAGGCTCTGGAGCAACAACCCGAAGACGCAGACGCCCAGGTCCACCTGGCGCGCCTGTACCTGCACGAAAACGACTACACCCTGGCCGCCACAGCCCTGCAGCGGGCCCTGACGGTAGCGCCAGGCAACCTCGACGCACTGGCGACCCAGGTACGCCTGCTGGAACGCCAAGGCCATCACGACGCCTCGCGTCAGGTACTGGGCAAAGCCCTGGCGCTGAGCCCCGACTCAGCCTTTCTGCAGTACGAACTGGGGCTCTGGCTGAACCGTCACGAGCAGCGCGAATACGCCTTGCTGGCCTTGTCACGCGCGGTCGAGCTGGACCCGGACAACGCCGACTACCGCTATACACTGGCGGTCACCCTGCATGAACTGGAACAACTCGACGCCGCGCAAAAGCAACTGGAAACCGTGCTCAGCCGCCAGCCGGCCAATCGCCGGGCACGGGTGTTGCTGATCCAGTACTGGAAGGAAACCGGCCAGTTGCAGAACGTGCAGGTACTGCTGGCCGAACTGGAGCGGCAGAACCCGGACGACCCCGTGCTGCAACAGGGTCTGTAGGCAACGTCCGAAAATTTGTTGAACCCTGGGGCTGTGCCCAAGGTCCAGTGGATATCAGACCACCCTGCAGGAGAGTCGTTTTGGCCAGTTCGTTGGCGCTGGACGAACGTGCATTGATCCTGGCGCCCCCGCCAATAGCCGCGGATACCGCTCGCCTGCTCGCTTCTGCGGGCATCGACAGCCTGTGCGCGGTCGACCTGGCCAACCTGCAAGCCTGCCTGGCCGAAGGCGCGGGCCTGGCGATCATTGCCGAGCAAGTGTTCAAACAGGGCCCAAGCGCGTTGCTGCAGGCATTCATCGACCAGCAACCGTGCTGGTCGGACCTGCCCATCGTGCTGCTCGGTCAAGGGAGCCAAGCGGCCAAGGGCTCGACCAACCACCCGGTGGGCAACCTGGTCCTGCTGGTCGCACCGTTCGAAAACGCCCAGCTGCTGCACACGACCCAGTCCGCCCTGCGCAACCGGCGCCGGCAGTACCTGGTGCGCGACCAGCTGCGGGACCTGCAGCAACGCCTTGACGCCCAGGCCGCGCCTCCCGGCGAAGACCAGCAGCGCAGCGAGTTCGCCCGCCACCAGACGCGCAAGATGGAGGCCATCGGCCAACTGGCCGGGGGGGTCGCTCATGACTTCAACAACCTGCTCACCAGCATTGGCGGCAGCTTCGAGCTGATCGACCGGCGCTTGCGCCAGGGCCGCAGCGATGGCCTGGACAACGTGCTGCGCATGGGCCGCGAGGCAGTGTCACGCGCCGCCCGCCTGACCCACCGCCTGCTGGCTTTCTCTTCCCGGCAATCGCTGCACAGCCAGCAGGTCGACCTGCACGACCTACTCCAGGCCAAGCGTTTGAAGGCTTGCCTGAGCCCGGCCGTGAACCTGCACGTGCAAATCGCCAAGGGCCTGTGGTCGGTCGAAGCCGATGACCAGCAGTTGCAGGAAGCCCTCGACAACGTGCTGCTCAATGCCTGCGAAGCCATGCCCAGCGGCGGCCAGCTGCGCATCGAGGCAAGTAACCAGCACATCGGCGTTGGGCAATTCCCCGGCGGTGCCCTGTGCGCCGGCGACTATGTACGCCTGCGAATTGTCGATGACGGCCAGGGCATGGCGCAAAGCACGCTGGAGCATGCCTTCGAGCCGTTCTTCAGCACCAAGGCGATCGGCCAGGGCATCGGCCTGGGCCTGTCGATGGTGTACGGCTTCAGCAAGCAATCCCACGGCCATGTCACCCTGCACAGCCAGATCGGCCAAGGGACCCGGGTGGACCTGTACCTGCCGCGCCATGTCGACCAGGACCAGGCACCGGTCAAACCCGTGCAGCCCGTGCGAGGCTACCAGGGCAATCACGTGCTGGTGGTCGAGGACGACCCGCATGTACGCCAATTGCTATGCCAGGCCCTGCGCGAGGATGGCTTCGCCTGCCACAGTGCCGCCGACGCCAACGAAGGCCTGAAGGTTTTGCGTTCGACTCAACCGGTGGATCTGCTGGTCAGCGATGTCGGCTTGCCCGGCATGAATGGCCGCCAGTTGGCCGAGATTGCACGCAACCTGCGCCCACGCTTGCCAGTACTGTTCATCACCGGCTATGCGGAAACGGCCATGGCCCGCGAGGGTTTCCTGGAGGCGGGCATGCACCTGATCTGCAAGCCCTTCGAGCTGAAGCAGCTGCAGGCCCAGGTGACCCAGATACTGGGCAAGCCCTGAACCGCTTCACTCCTCCAGCATGCGTAGCGCCTCATCCACCAAGTCCGCCAGCGCGAACGGCTTGTTCATCAATGCCGTGCCCGGCTGCTCGAGCAACTGCGCTTCGATCGGCTGACCCGCATAGCCGGTGATGAACAGGATCTTCTGCAACGGCAGCTGCATGCGCATGGCCTTGGCCACCTGGCGGCCACTGAAACCACCCGGCAAGCCGATGTCGGTGATTACCAGGTCGAACGGGCCGTCATGGCGGAAGCGCTCCAGCGCACTATTGGCGTCGCCCACATCAATGACCTCGAAACCACGCTCGGTCAGGTACTCGCGCATCACCGCACGCAAACCGAGCTCGTCATCGACCAGCAACAGGCGCTGCCCCCCGGCCAGGCGCTGCGAGCGCTGCACCAGCGCGGGCGCCTCGGGTACCGGGTCATGGCACCTTGGGAAAAGCATGCAGACCTTGGTGCCCTGGTTCGGCTCCGACTCGATCCAGGCGTAGCCCCCCGACTGGCCGACAAACCCATACACCATCGACAAGCCAAGCCCTGAGCCACGCCCGACCGGCTTGGTGGTGAAGAACGGTTCAAAGGCCCTGGCAATGTCCACCGCCGGCATGCCGCGGCCATCATCCTCCACATGCAAGGCCACGTAGTCGCCTGGCGGCAGGCCGCCCTCATCCGGGAAACACGTCGTCAGCCGCTGGTTGACACTGCGCAGCGTGACATTGCCGCGATCCAGGCACGCTTCGCGGGCGTTGGTGCAAAGATTGATCAAGGCATTTTCAAGCTGGGAAACATCAAGGTTCACCGCCCACGGCGTGACATCCAGCTGCCAGTGCAAACGCATCTCGGCGCCCAGCGTGCTGCGCAGCAGTGGTTCGCTCAAGCGCAATTGCCGGTTGAAGTCCAGCGGCCTGGGCGCCAAAGGTTGATGACGGGAAAACGCCAGCAAGCGATGGGTCAGCTCCATGGCACGCTGCACCGAATCACGCGCCACCTCGACATAGGTCTCCACGCGCTCCAGCCGTCCTTCCTGCAGGCGCCGTTGCAGCAACTCCAGGCTGCCGCCGATGCCGGACAACAAGTTGTTCAGTTCATGGCCCATGCCCCCGGCCAACTGGCCAACCACTTCCAGGCGTTCGTTGTTGCGCATCAGGGCTTCGGATTGACGCGCGGCCTCTTCATGCTCCTCGGTGATGTCCCGGCCAACGGCAGTCAGCATGCTGCCATCGAACCGCGCACTCCAGCGAAAACAGTGGTAATGGCCATCGCAGTGACGCAGGCGCGTCTCAATCTGCTCGGCATTGCGGTATTGCAGGCACCCGGAAACCGCCACCTCAACCTCGGCGCGATCGGCCGGATGTACCAGGTCCAATACCGGAACACCCTGTACCTGCTCCTCGGCCCAGCCCAGAATGCGGTACCAGGCGGGGTTGGCGGCATGCACCTTCAGCTCGGGCGTAACCGTCATCATCGCATCACGCGACAACTGCCAGAACTGCTCGCGCTCCACCAGGTGTCGCTCGAACTGCTGCTCGAAGCCTTGCGCCTGCTCGCGCCAGTGGCTGTGCGCCTCGACGCTGGCCGTGGTCTCGATCACCGCGTGCAGAAAACCTGCCACGTTGCCCAGTTCATCGCGCAACGGTGTGTAGCCGAACGCACACCACAACGGCTCCCCGCCTTCGCCGCAGCCAATACGCAGTGGTGGGTCCTCGACAAAACTCGAGTGCCCTTCGAGCGCCTTGAACACCCACGGCCCCATCGCCGGCCATACATCGCTCCAAAGCGCATCGAAGGCCATGCCCAATGCATCCGGGGCAACCGGCCGCAACGCCCGGTAGCCAGCATTGTGGACAACGTTGAGGTCTGGCCCCCAGACCACGGCACACGGGAACGGTGACAAGTGCATCATGTCGACGGCAATGCGCAACGAGGCCGGCCAGCGCGGCAGCGGCCCGAGCGATGTGCGCCCCCAGTCGAACAGTGCAATCCGTTCGCCCATGGGGTCGATCGGTGCCAGCACAGGCGCCTGCAGAATGACCGGCGACGCAGGCTCGCGCGGCGTACCGTTTTCGACCACTATCGTGACTCCAGCATGGTTCAGGAAAAGTACGGGCGCCCCGTGAATGTGGTTCACGGTAGCACAACACACGCCACGCAATATGGCGTACTTGCACCTGGGAGCTATGCTCATTAGGTTTTCCCTCGGGCCAGGGAGCAACGGCCCATTCAGGTTGCCGACGGGAGCGTGGTCATGAGCAAGAAAATGCTGGTGGTGCTGACCAATACAGCCAAGTATCCGACCCTCAAACGGGCGACCGGGTTGTGGCTGGGGGAAGCCGTGCACTTTGTCGAAAAAGTCGAGAAAGCCGGTTATACGGTCGATTATGTCAGCCCGCTGGGCGGCTACGTACCCGTCGACCCGCATAGCCTGCAAATGGCCCCCGACCTGGACTGGCAGTGGTATGACGACAAGCGCTTCATGACCCGCCTGGGCAACACCTTGAGCCCTGGCCAGGTAAAGGCCGAAGAGTACCGCGTCATTTACTACACCGGCGGGCACGGGGTGATGTATGACTTTCCCGACAACCAGCCGCTGCAAGACCTGGCACGCCGGGTCTACGAGAACAAGGGCATAGTCGCAGCGGTCTGCCATGGTGTTGTCGGGCTGCTGAACATCAAGCTCAGCGACAACAGCCTGTTGCTCAAGGACCGTCAGGTAACCGGCTTCTCCAATACCGAGGAGAAACTGGTCGAACTGGACAAGGTGGTCCCCTTCCTGACCGAAAACGAGCTGGGCGCGCGCGGCGGCAACTACAGCAAGCATGATGACCCGTGGCAACCGTTCGTGGTGTCCGATGATCGTCTGATCACCGGGCAGAACCCCGCCTCCACGGCACTACTGGCCGAAAAAGTGCTCGCTAAGCTGAAGTAAAGCCGACAACGAGGTTCTGCTTTTCTGTAAAACTGCAACACTTTTGGCCTACAGCCGGGGGCGTCATCAAGCACATAGGATCAGCGCTGACCTGTTCAACCCGAACAGCAAGGTTCAACGGAGCGGCGGTCCTATGGCAGCAATACCGAGTCTCGGCATCAACTGGCGGAAACTACTGCTGATATTGTCCATCGGCGCAATACCGGTGCTATCCGGGTTACTGATGATGGACTATCAGTTGGAAAGAAAACTTGAGGAGAATGCCAAGGTTTCTGTTCAAGAAGCGGTTTTCAGCATCGACCAGGCATTGGGCCGCATGGAAGCCGATCTGGACATGATCCTGCCATTGGCAGGCAAGCCCTGTGACGAAGTGCTCGGTACGCTGGAGCAGAGAGTCGCCAACAGCCCACATCTTCGTTCATTGATACTCACCCGCGACCAACAAGCCTATTGTGCGACGGACATGGACCCGTTGGCTTATATCTCGGCTTTTTCCCTGTCCGGACGGCAGACGGAGCTGGCATTCGACGCGCCATCGTCGCCTAACGCGGCGATCATCAAGATCCAGAGACCGCACAGCGACCCCGGGATAATCGCAACTGCATACGGTCGGCAGTTGCGTGACGAGCTGCGTGCTTTCCAGGACGGCCTGACATTGCTTCTGGAGTTCAACGACCTGTATATCTGGAGCGAGGGAGACAGCCGCGACGCACGACGCCCCTCCCAGGCCGAATTCACCGAGCGAACGGTGTCCCAGAAATATGGCTACATGGTGATCGGCGGCTACCCAAAAGGGTACGCCGCCCAGGAGTTTCGCCTATCCCTTCACCAGGTGCTGCCCTCGCTGGTACTGGTAGGGGTCGCCAGCATGTTCATCATGTACCTGGGCCTGACCATTTCGGGCAAGAAGAAGGGTTGATACCGCCGCCATCGAATCGTGACGGCGGTACTCTCGGGGATCAGTCGGTGCTCAGCACACCACGGCGTACCTGGTCGCGCTCGATCGATTCGAACAGGGCCTTGAAGTTGCCCTCGCCAAAGCCGTCGTCACCCTTGCGCTGGATGAACTCGAAGAACACCGGGCCGAGCAAGGTCTCGGAGAAGATCTGCAGCAGCAGGCGCTTGTCGTCAGGCTGGGAGGCGCCATCGAGGAGGATGCCGCGTGCTTTCAACTGGTCTACCGGCTCGCCGTGACCTGGCAGGCGCTCTTCGAGCATCTCGTAGTAGGTTTGCGGCGGTGCAGTCATGAAACGCATGCCGAAGCCCTTGAGGGCGTCCCAGGTCTTGAGCAGGTCATCGGTCAGGAAGGCGACGTGCTGGATGCCTTCGCCGTTGAACTGCATCAGGAACTCTTCGATCTGCCCGGAGCCCTTGGACGATTCTTCGTTCAGCGGGATACGGATCATGCCATCCGGTGCGGTCATGGCACGCGAAGTCAGGCCGGTGTACTCACCCTTGATGTCGAAGTAGCGGATTTCGCGGAAGTTGAACAGCTTCTCGTAGAAGCCGGCCCAGTACGACATGCGCCCGCGATAAACGTTGTGGGTGAGGTGGTCGATGATCTTCAGGCCGGCACCCACCGGGTTGCGATCCACACCCTCGATGAACTTGAAGTCGATATCGTAGATCGAGCTGCCTTCCTCGAAACGGTCGATCAGATACAGCGGCGCACCGCCGATACCCTTGATCGCCGGCAGGCGCAGCTCCATCGGCCCGGTTTCGATTTCCACCGGCTGGGCGCCCAGTTCCAGGGCGCGGGCATAGGCCTCGTGCGCGTTGCGCACGCGGAACGCCATGCCGCATACCGACGGGCCGTGTTCGGCGGCGAAGTACGAGGCGATGCTCTTGGGTTCGTTGTTCAGGATCAGGTTGATGTCACCCTGGCGATACAGGTGCACATCCTTGGAACGGTGGGTAGCCACCTTGGTGAAGCCCAGCATCTGGAATACCGGCTCGAGTACGCCAGGGGTCGGCGAAGCCAGTTCGATGAATTCGAAGCCCATCAGGCCCATTGGATTGTCGAAGATATCAGCCATGTTCGTGTCCTCATCTGCAGCGAAAAATTATTGATTGCGTGGGATGTGGCACGGAAACGGCGGTGAGCACGGGATACCCCGCACGCTGCGGGCGAGGAAGTCACCTATTATCAGCTTGAACCCATGGTATGTCATATGGACCCATTCTCGGCGGGCTTGATCCTTCGGTATCGAAGGACCTTATTGTTGTATTCGTAAATCGATTCTACATTGCGTAAAATGGTTTGTCGCGCTTTAGTTGCTCACGGCTTCCGACAAGCGGCTATCCTCTCGTAATCCTTCCTACAGATCAGGTCAGCATGCCCCTTACCGTCAAACGCCGCGCCGGCTTCGGCTGGCGCACCCTGTTGCCCTGGGTCGTCGGCGTGCTGCCGGTGGCGTGCGGCCTGGCCGTGATGAACTGGCAGATCGAGCGCGAAATGCAGGCCAGCAGCCAGGCCACCGCCCGCCAGGTGGTGGAACACGTCGAGCGCATTCTCGACAACCTGTCCAGCGCTGCCAATGCCCTGCTGCCACTTGTCGACAGCCCGTGCGACGAGGCCCAGCTCATGCTGCGCGCCCAGGTCACGCGCAAAGCCTTCGTACGCTCGACCAACCTGTTCCGGCACAACACCCTTTATTGCACGTCGCTGTTCGGCGCATTCGACGAGCCGGTCAACCCCGGTGACTACATCGACGGCAAGCTGTGGCTGATGGACGGCAACTCGGTCACCCCGGGCCACCCGCTGCTGGTGTATCGGGCCAGCGACGGCGATCGCGGCGCGATCAGTACGGTGGATGGCGAACACCTGCTGACGGCGCTGCGCCTGATCGGCCCCGATGAAGAGCTGCAGATCCGCGTGGGCGATGCCTGGCTGGGCAAGGATGGCATCGTGCACAAGGGCGTGCCCCCTGCCGCGGCCAGCGCGAATGTGCAGCTGGGCTCGACCCGTTACCCGTTCAGCGTGCATGGCGGCTACGGCGCCGACAAGCAAGGCCAGCTGTGGCGCAGCCACTACCCCGCCCTGTTCGGCTTGCTGCTGGTACTGGGCGCGGTGGCCGCCCTGGTGTGCCGCTGGCAGGTTCGCCGCGCCACCTCGCCCCGTGCCGAACTGCGTCGGGCCCTGGAGGCCGACGAGTTCCTGCCGTACTTCCAGCCGGTGGTGCGCAAGGGCGACTACCGCTGGGCCGGCGCCGAAGTGCTGATGCGCTGGAACCACCCGCGCGAAGGCCTGGTACGCCCCGACCTGTTCATCCCCTACGCCGAACACAGCGGGCAGATCGTCGCCATGACCCGTGCGCTGATGATGCACACCGCGCAGAACCTGGCACCCTATGCCGGGCTGCTGGAGGACGGTTTCCATATCGGCATCAACATCACTGCCGACCACTGCCGCGACTTCAGCCTGCTGGACGACTGCCGCACCTTCCTCCAGCACTTCCCGCCAGGCCGGGTGGTGCTGACCCTGGAACTGACCGAGCGCAAGCTGATCGAGGCCACGCCGGTGGCTCTGGAACTGTTCGAAAAGCTCGACGCCATGGGTGTGAAGATTGCCCTGGACGACTTCGGCACCGGCCAGTCAAGCCTCAACTACCTGCGCCAGTTCAAGGTCGACTACCTGAAGATCGACCAGAGCTTCGTCGCCATGATCGGTGCCGACGCGCTGTCGGTGCACATCCTCGAGACCATCATCGAGCTGTCGGCCAAGCTGGGCCTGGGCATCGTTGCCGAGGGCGTGGAAACCGAAGCCCAGCGCGACTACCTGGCCCGTCACGAGGTGGACTTCCAGCAGGGCTACCTGTTCGCCAGGCCCATGCCGGCTGCCCAGTTCCTCGAGGCGCTGGCGGCACGCCCGGCTGCGTCGCGGTTGCCGCAAGCCGCGCCCCCTGAGATCATGCGCGGCTGATCCACCCGCTCAATTCCCTATTCGAGGCATTCGTGTCAAAAGGCATTCTTTCGTCGGTCATGGCGTCCTGTCTGTTCGCCGTGATGTACTTCTATACCTCTCTGCTCACGCCGCTCGATGGCGAAGAGATCTTTGGCTGGCGCACCCTGTTGACGCTGCCCTGCCTGACCCTGTTCATGCTTGTCTCGAAAGACTGGAAACGGGTGGGTGAACTGCTTGCCCGGGTAAAACGCACGCCGCTGCTGTTGCTGGGCATGGTCGCCACATCGTGGCTGATGGGCGTGCAGCTGTGGCTGTTCCTCTGGGCACCCCTGCACGGGCGCAGCCTGGAAGTGTCGATGGGCTACTTCCTGCTGCCGCTGGCCATGGTCCTGACCGGGCGGCTGGTGTATGGCGAGCGCCTGTCACGCCTGCAGAAGGTGGCCGTGGCCTGCGCCGCGCTGGGCGTGGGGCACGAGCTGTACCAGCATGGCAGTTTCGCCTGGGAAACCCTGGTGGTGACGATCGGCTACCCGATCTACTTCGTGTTGCGCAAGCGCTGCCGCACCGAACACCTGGGCGGCCTGTGGTGCGACATGTGCCTGCTGTTGCCCTGGGCGTTGTACTTCGTGATCCAGGGCCCGCTTTCCCCTGCCGACCTGCAGGCACACCCCGGGCTGTATGCGTTGATACCGATCCTCGGGGCGATCAGCGCCTCGGCCCTGATCGCCTACGTGCTGGCCAGCCGCCTGCTGCCGTTCAGCCTGTTCGGCCTGCTCAGCTACGTCGAACCGGTGCTGCTGGTGGGCGTGGCGCTGCTGCTGGGCGAAACCATCGGCCCGGATCAGTGGCTGACCTACCTGCCGATCTGGGCCGCGGTGCTGGTGCTGGTCATCGAGGGCTTCAAGCACCTGCTGCGTCAACGTCGCCGCTCGGTGTAAGCCGAACCTGGCGCACCCGCCGCTCCTCGACCGCCTCCACGGTCAGCGTCCAGCCATTCCAGGCCAGGCGGTCACCCACCATGGGCAGGCGGTCGAGCAGGCTCATCACCAGGCCCGCGAGGGTCTGGTAGTCCTCGGTGGCGCGGGCGCTGAAGCCGGTACGCGCCTGCACCTGGGTCAGGTTCAACGCACCGCTGACCACAAAGCCTTCACCTTCCTGGACGATGCCCGGGCCTTCGACCTCGCTGGCATCCGGCAGCTCGCCGGCAATCGACTCGAGGATATCGGTCATGGTCAGCAGGCCGGTGAAGTCACCGAACTCGTTGACGACGAAGGCAATGTGCGTCGACTGGCCTCGCATCTGCTCCAGGGCGTTGAGGATGCTGAAACTTTCCAGCAGGTTCAGCGGTACCCGGGCCATGCCTTCCAGATCGGGCTGGCTGCCCGACAACAGTTCCTTGAGCAGCTCCTTCTTGTGCACGAAGCCCAGCGGCTCGTCCACGCGGCCATCGCGGATCAATGGCAGGCGCGAGTACGGCGAATTGGCCAGGGCCTGGGCAATCGCGTCGGCCGGCTGCGCCAGGTCGATCACATCGACCTCGGCGCGGGCGGTCATCACCGTGCGGATCGGCCGCTCGGCCAGGTTCAGCACGCCACTGATCATCACCCGTTCACGGCGGTCGAACAGCACCTGCTCCTCACCGCCTTCGACCAGGTCGGCGATTTCCTCGCCCACCTCATCCGCCTCGACCCGGCGGCCACCCAGCAGGCGCAGCACGGCATGCGCGGTGCGCTCACGCAGCGGCCGGTGCTGCTGCAGGCTGCGCTTGCGGCGGGCACGGGCCAGCTGGTTGAACAGCTCGATCAGGATCGAGAAGCCGATGGCCGCGTACAAGTAGCCTTTCGGGATATGGAAGCCCAGGCCTTCGGCGGTAAGGCTGAAGCCGATCATCATCAGGAAGCCCAGGCACAGCATGATCACCGTAGGATGGGCGTTGACGAAGCGGGTCAGCGGCTTGCTGGCAACGATCATGATGCCGATCGAGAAGATCACCGCGATCATCATCACCGACAAATGCTCGACCATGCCCACCGCGGTAATCACCGCGTCCAGCGAGAACACCGCATCGAGCACCACGATCTGCGCAACGATCGGCCAGAACGCAGCATGGCGCACCGCGCCACTGGCCTGGGTCACATGGCCTTCCAGGCGTTCGTGCAGTTCCATGGTGGCCTTGAACAGCAGGAACACGCCACCGAACAGCATGATCAGGTCACGGCCGGAGAAGCTCTTGTCGAACACCTCGAACAACGGCGCGGTCAGGGTGACCATCCACGAGATACTCGCCAACAGGCCCAGACGCATGATCAGCGCCAGGCTCAGGCCAATGACCCGCGCGCGGTCGCGCTGATGCGGCGGCAGCTTGTCGGCGAGGATGGCGATGAACACCAGGTTGTCGATACCCAGCACCAGCTCAAGGACGATAAGCGTCAGCAGGCCCAGCCAGGCCGTGGGGTCGGCTAGCCATTCCATTAGCGGGTACTCACGAGGGCAGCGTCACGAGGACGGGAGAAGGAAGGCCTTGAAGGCCGGGGACTGGGGGGCTCCGCGAAGGTGCTCATATGGACCTTGATAGCAAATTGGGAAAACGATCCTACAAGTACAGCAGCTCTCCGTAATAGCGCAAAACTATTACAAAACCTGTAACAACCCCCTCCAGAGCCACTCATTCCCCTGTGGGAGCGGCCTTGCGTCGCGAAAGGGCTGCGCAGCAGCCCCTGGATTGCAGCATCTCTGCGAACATCGCTGGGGCCGCTCTGCGGCCCTTTCGCGACACAAGGCCGCTCCCACAGAAAGGCATAAGCCCAATGTGGGTACTTTTCTTCAATACCGCAG
>NZ_JAWJYQ010000047.1:0-759 GCF_032971465.1 Pseudomonas sp. LSJ-87
AGGCATAAGCCCAATGTGGGTACTTTTCTTCAATACCGCAGGCTATCGATGCCCGAGCATGGAGGCCATCCTCAACCAAACGGATCCTCCTCATGAGCCTGTCCCTTTCCATGGCTGCTTTCGCACTGGCGGCCTCGATCTCCCCCGGCCCGGTCAACATCGTTGCGCTGGGCAGCGGTGCCCGTCATGGCCTGCGTGCCAGCCTGGCGCATGTGGCTGGCGCCACGCTGGGCTTCTGCCTGTTGCTGGTGCTGGTCGGGCTGGGCCTGCATCAGTTGTTGCTGCGCTGGCCTTTGCTGGGCCTGCTGTTGCACTGGGGCGGCGTGGCGTTCCTGCTGTACATGGCATGGAAGCTGGCCAGCGACGATGGGCAGCTGGGCAACGCCCATCCCGCCCAGGCCCCCTCGGCCTGGCACGGCGCGGCGATGCAATGGCTCAACCCCAAGGCATGGCTGGCAGCGGTGGCCGGGGTTGGCGCCTACACCGGCGGCGAGCAGCAGTTGCTGTGGCTGTTTGCCTGGATCTACGGGCCAATCTGTTTCATTTCGGTGGCCAGCTGGGCGTGGGCCGGGAGCGTGGTTCGCCAATACCTGGGCAACCCACGGCACATGCGCCTGCTGAATCGGGGCTTGGCGGTGCTGCTAGTGGGCAGCGCGATTTATCTGGTCGTTCAAGGCTAGCTGCACCAGCCCTGTCGCTGCCCTCAAGACCTGCGCTGTACCTGTAGGAGCTGGCTTGCCGGCGATAGGGCCATCACAG
>NZ_JAWJYQ010000048.1:0-57794 GCF_032971465.1 Pseudomonas sp. LSJ-87
CCTGCTTCGCGGGCACGCCCGCTCCCACAGGTTCCGTGTTGCCTTTGAGGTGCAATCAGCGCACGCCCGGCGAAACGATGATCTTCACGTTCTCCTCCTTGTTGTTGACCAACTCCTCGAAGCCCAGCTCGACAATCTGCTCCAGCCCGATCCGCCCGGTCACCAGCGGGCGAATGTCCAGCCTGCCGTCAGCGATGAAGGCAATCACATCGGCAAACTCGCCGTTGTACGCCAACGCTCCCAGCACCTGCTTTTCGGTGGACACCAGTTCGAAGAAGTTGAACTCGCTAGGCTCCTCGAATATCCCCACCAATACGCACTTGCCCGCCTTGCGGATGGTGTCGATGGCCAGCTTGGCCGTGTGCTTGTTGCCGATGCATTCAAAACTCACATCCGCCCCCAGCCCGGCAGTCAGCTTGCGAATTTCCGCCAGGGCGTCGCACTGGCTGGGGTCCAGCACCACGCTGGCGCCAACCTCTTTGGCCTTGGCCTTGCGTGCCGAGGACATTTCCAGGGCGATCACCTGCGCCGCGCCTGCCGCCTTGGCACACATGATGGTGCACAGGCCGATGGTGCCGGCGCCGACCACCACCACCGTCTGGCCAAGCAGGCTACCGGCCTTCTTTACCGCATGCATGCCCACCGCCAGCGGTTCGATCAGCGCCCCGGCCTCTGCCGGGAAACCCTGCGGCAGCCGGTACAGCAGGTTGGCGGGCACGTTGACCAGTTCGGCAAAGGCGCCGTTGTTCATCAGGCCGGTGAAGGCAAGGCGCTCGCAGATGTTGTACAGGCCGTGGGTGCAGTAGTAGCAGGTGCCGCAATGCTGGCAGGCGTCCGCAGCCACCCGGTCACCGACGGCAAAACCTTCCACGCCTTCACCCAGCTTGGCGATCTGGCCGCAGAACTCGTGGCCGAGGATGCACTGGCCCTGGATGCCGGTCAGCGGGTGCGGTGCCTCCACCGGGATGAATACCGGGCCGGCGACGTATTCGTGCAGGTCGGAGCCGCAGATGCCGCACCAGTCCACCTTGATCTGCACCCAGCCGGGCGCAGGGTCGGCCGGCAGGGGCACCTGTTCGACGCGAATATCATTGCGGCCATGCCAGACGGCGGCACGCATGTGGGTGTGGCTCAGGTCATTCATTGTTGTTCTCCAGGCTCACGGAAAGGGCTTAGTGCTTGCGCAGGAACGCGAGCAGTTGCTGGTTGACCTGTTCGGCCGCCTCCATCTGCACCATGTGCCCAGCCTCGGGCAGCACCAGCACTTCAGCCTCCAGCCCTTCGGCATGGCTGGCCGGGATGATCGCGTCCTTGCCGCCCCACACCACCAGGGCCGGGTGCTGCCCCAGCACCCCGCGCAGGTCGTGGCGCTGCCGGTCGCCGTCGGCGATGGCCGATGCCAACAGGCGCAACGCGTCGTCCACCCCTTCCAGGCGCTTGAACTTGAGCATGTCCTCCAGCATCTGCCGGGTGACCAGTGCCGGGTCGGCAAACAGCTGTACCATCTGCGGCTTGAGGGCATTGCGGTTGGCGGCAGCGACGAAGCCTTGCAGGTACTGCCCGTTGATCGCCTCGCCCAGCCCGGCACTGGCCACCAGGCTCAGGCTGGCCACCCGCTGCGGCGCCAGGCGCGCCACGTTCAGGCTGACCGCGCCGCCCATGGAGTGGCCGGCCAGGTGGGCCTTGGCGATGTCCAGGTGGTCGAGCAGGGCCAGCACGGTTTCGCTCAACTCATCCAGGTCGCCCCGTTGCAGGGCCTTGGCCGACTCGCCATGGCCCGGCAGGTCGAGGGCGATCACCCGTCGCTCGGCAGCCAGCGCCGGGTGGTTGAACAGCCAGTTGTTGAGGTCGCCGCCAAAACCGTGCACCAACACCAGTGGCGTGCCGCCTTCGCCCAGCTCGAACCAGCGCAGCAGGCGGCCCCCCACTTGCGCCTTCTGCGGGGCCGGCCCCTGGGCCTGGTCGGCGCCACCCTCGGCGACGAACTCGGCCTGGAAGCGCTGCACCACGGCATCGATTTCAGCTTCTTCGGCTTCGCCTTCCACCACCACCGCCAGCAGGGCACCGACCGGCAGGGTTTCATCAGGCCTGGCCACCTGGCGGCGCAACACTCCGCTGAACGGGGCTTCGACGCTGCTGCTGATCTTGTCGGTCTCGACGTCCAGCACCTCGTCGCCCTTGTTGATTTCGTCACCTTCCTGTTTCAGCCAGGTGTCCACCCGGCCCTCGGTCATCGACAGGCCCCACTTGGGCATGGTCAGGGTATGGATCTGGCTCATGCGGCACTCCTTGCGGCTTCGATCACTTTGCGTACCGCAGCCTCGATCTTCGCCGCGTCAGGGATGTACAGGTCTTCCAGTGCATCGGAGAACGGCACGGGAGTATGCGGGGCGGTGACCATTTCGATCGGGCCCTTGAGCGCGCCGAAGGCCTTCTGTGCCACCAGTGCGCTGATGTCGGTGGCCATGGAGCAACGCGGGTTGGCTTCGTCGATCACCACCAGGCGGCCGGTCTTTTCCACGCTTTCCAGGATGCTGTCCTCGTCCAGCGGGCTTGTGGTGCGCAGGTCCAGCACCTCGCAGTCGATACCCTGGCGGGCCAGGTTGTTGGCTGCTTCCAGCGCCACATGCACCATGCGGCCATAGGTGACCAGGGTCACGTCGTCACCATCGCGCAGGAAGTTGGCTTCGCCAAACGGCACGGTGTAGACCTCTTCCGGCACCTCGCCTTGCATGCTGTAGAGCAGCTTGTGCTCGCAGAAAATCACCGGGTCGTTGTCGCGGATCGCCTGTATCAACAGGCCCTTGGCATCGTACGGCGAGGACGGGCAGACCACCTTCAGGCCGGGAATGTGCGTCCACAGCGAGGTGAGCATCTGCGAGTGCTGGGCCGCCGCACGCAGGCCGGCGCCGTACATGGTGCGCATCACCAGCGGGGTGACCGCCTTGCCGCCGAACATGTAGCGGAACTTGGCGGCCTGGTTGAGGATCTGGTCCAGGCAGCAGCCGGCGAAGTCGACGAACATCAGCTCGCACACCGGGCGCAGGCCCTGGGTGGCAGCACCGACGGCGGCGCCGACGTAGCCGATTTCCGACAGCGGCGCGTCGAGCACGCGCCCCGGGAACTGATGGTAAAGGCCCTTGGTCACGCCCAGCACGCCACCCCAGGCGTCATCCTCGCCGGGGGCACCGGCGCCGCCGGCAACGTCTTCGCCAATGATGAACACCGTGTTGTCGCGGCGCATTTCCTGGGCCAGGGCTTCGTTGATGGCCTGCTGGTAGCTGATCTTTCTTGCCATGGTGATTCTCCTGTTGTTCTTGTAATCCGCGGCTCAGGGGTAGGCGACGTAGACGTCGGTGAGCAGGTCGGCGGGCTGTGGCTTGGGATCGGACTTGGCGCGGCGCACGGCGTCTTCGATCAGGTCCTCGACGCGGGCGTCGATAGCGTCCAGTTGCGCAGCCGTGAGCAGGCCGGCGCGGGTGGTCTTGTTGCGGAACTGCATGAGGCAGTCGCGGGATTCGCGCAGGTTCTTCACTTCGTCCGGGGCGCGGTAGGTTTGTGCATCGCCTTCGAAATGGCCGTAGTAGCGGCTGAGCTTGACCTCGATCAGCGACGGGCCTTGCCCGGAGCGTGCACGTTCGATGGCAGCACCGGCGGCCTCGTACACGGCAAAGAAATCGAAACCGTCGATGGTGACACCGGGCATGCCGAACCCGGCCGCGCGGTCGGCGATATGGTCGCAGGCAACCGACCAGGTCGAGGCGGTGGCTTCGGCGTAGCCGTTGTTCTCGGCCACGAAGATGCACGGCAGGTTCATGATCGAGGCCATGTTCATGGCTTCGAACACGGCGCCTTCGTTGGAAGCGCCATCGCCGAAGAAGGCCACCGACACATCGTCGCTGCCCTTGATTTTGGCCGCCAGCCCGGCCCCGGCCACCAGCGGTGCACCGGCACCGACGATGCCGTTGGCGCCGAGCATGCCTTTTTCCAGGTCGGCGATATGCATCGAACCGCCCTTGCCACCGCACACGCCGGTCTTCTTGCCGTAGATTTCGGCCATCATGCCGTACACATCCACGCCCTTGGCGATGCAGTGGCCATGGCCACGGTGGGTCGAGGCGATGCAGTCGCTGTCGCGCAGGTGGGCCATCACCCCGGCCGCGGAAGCCTCTTCGCCGGCATACAGGTGGACGAAGCCGGGGATCTCGCCGGTGGCGAACTCCACGTGCAGGCGTTCTTCGAAGGCGCGGATGGTGCGCATCACTTCATAGGCATGCAGCAATTGTTCGGTACTGAGTTGATTGGACATCTTGTTGTTCTCCAGGGTTGTCTCAACACGGGTTTGCAGGGTGCAACCGGTGGCCGCGCGGTACGGCCAGCAGGTGATGGCGGGCGGCATGCGCCAGCACGGCCTCGACATCCACGCTCAACGGGCCTTGGTGATCGAGGGTGATGGTTGGGGTGTCGTGCTCGGCGAATTCGATTTCGCGCTCGCCGTCCAATGCCAGGGTGCCGCTGGCCAGGCTCAGGCGATGGGCTACGCCGGGCGTCAGCGGGCCGCTGGCGGTGATGCCGCAGCCTTGCAGGAGGCCGGGTGCCAGCGGCGCGAGCAGCGCCTGCTCGGCGCCGGGGTTCAGGCGTACCCAGGCGCCGTGCGGGTCCTGGCGCGAGACTGGGCACCACAGGCCGCACAGGGCCGAGAGGCCAATGGCATGGGGTTCAGCGAAACAGGCGAAGACTTCACAAAGGTCCTCGCTGCGGCTCAGGGCCCGAGCGCCGATGAAACGCTGGGGCGACACCGCCACCTCCACCAGGGCCCATTCGGCAAGCTGTTGTTCGGGCACCTTAACCAGCAGGCGCTTGTTGCGGCGCAGGCCGATGCTGGCCGGTACCCGGCCGCTGGCAAGCAGGCCACCGGCCAGGCCGGCGCTGGTGGCCTCGCGCAGTTCGGGGAAGGCATTGTTGGTGCCGGTGGACAAGGTCAGCAGCGGTACGTCACCGGCCTCGGCAGCGACTGCCTTGTGGGTGCCGTCGCCGCCAAGCACGGCGATCATCGCCACACCGCGTTCGACCATGCGGCGGGTGGCCAGGCGGGTATCGGCAACGGTCTGGGTCAGCGGCAGGTCGAGTATTTCGATGGCCGGCCAGTGCTGGTCACGGGCGACCGGGCCCTGGCTGGCCTTGAGCACGGCGGCGGCAATGCCGGTCATGTCACTGGGCAGCAGCACCTGGCCGATGCCGGTGGCACCGAAGGCGGCCAGCAGGCGCTGGATCGCCGAAGCCTTGTCGGTGCTCGAATAGAGCCCGGCGTTGGCGGTCAGGCGGCGCAGGTCGCGGCCAGAGGCAGGGTTGGCAATGATCCCGACGGTCGGGGCGGGTAGCGGCATGGCGCACCTCGTATTCTTGTTTGCCAGGGCTGGAGCAAGCGCGGTGCCAGCTTCTTCTGAGTTGGCTGAAGTGCCTGAAGTAGAGCGGCTTCATTGCGCTTCTGCAGGTGCTGATGGTTCTGCTGGCGAGACGCCCGGTGCCAGTGCGGGCCCGACGTTGCCGAGACGCTGAGACGCTGCGTCTCAAGCCGGCCGGTAATCACGCAGTGCTTGTCGGGGCATGCCCGGAAGCGCTTAATGGCCGGACAACGATAAAAACAGCAACGAGAACCGGAGGGCCTGAATGCTTGCCGCGAACTCCCGAGCCCATGTCGACTGCGTCAGCAGGGTGCTGAAGAATGCCGACCGCCTGCCGCAGGCGCCGGTGCCACCGCTGATCCTCGATTCATGGCGCCGTTCCATGGAGCTGTACCGCCTCGACCCCGGGTCCCAGCAGGGGCCGCGCATCCTGTCCCAAAGCCTGCTCAACGAATGCCGCGAGCGCGCCGAACTGTTCCTGCGTATCGCCAGCGATGCCGTGGCCCGCTTGCATGAACGGGTGCGCGGTGCCGACTACTGCGTGCTGCTTACCGATGCCTTGGGGCGCACCATCGATTACCGAGTCGAGTCGGCCATCCGCAACGACTGCCGCAAGGCCGGGCTGTACCTGGGCACCTGCTGGTCGGAGGGCGAGGAGGGCACCTGCGGCGTGGCGGCGGTGTTGACCAGCAAGGCGCCGGTCACGGTGCACAAGCGCGACCACTTCCGCGCTGCGTTCATTGGCCTGACCTGTACGGCGGCACCGGTGTTCGACCCGTTGGGCGAGTTGCTGGGCGTGGTGGATGTCTCGGCCTTGCAGTCGCCGGACGACCGCCGCAGCCAGCACCTGATCCGCCAACTGGTCGAGCAGACTGCCCGCGAGATCGAAAATGCCTTCTTCATGCACAGTGCCCAGGGCCATTGGGTGATGCGTGCCCATGGCACGCCGGGCTATGTGGAAAGCCAGCCCGATTACCTGCTGGCCTGGGATGGCGATGGTCGCCTGCAGGCGATCAACAGCCTGGCGCGCCAGCGGCTGGTGGAGCACCTGGGACGTTTGCCCGAGCACATTGGCGAGCTGTTCGACATGGACCAGCTGCGCCGCGTGAACGCATCGTCCGCTCAACGCCTGCCGGGCCTGGGTGGGCTGTACGGCCGGGTCAGCGCACCCCGCCAGCGCCAGCGTGCGCAGCCGTTGCGCCAGGCCCAGGACGCCCGCATCGAGCAGCATCTGCGCCTGGCCACGCGGGTCAAGGACTGCAACCTGGCGGTGCTTGTGCAAGGCGAGACGGGGGCCGGCAAAGAGGTATTCGCCCGCCAGCTGCATCAGCAAAGCCTGCGTCGCGATGGCCCGTTCGTCACCCTGAACTGCGCGGCGATTCCGGAAAGCCTGATCGAGAGCGAGCTGTTCGGCTATGTGGCCGGGGCCTTCACCGGGGCTTCCAGCAAAGGCATGCAGGGGCTGTTGCAGCAGGCCGATGGCGGCACGCTGTTCCTCGACGAAATAGGCGACATGCCGCTGAACCTGCAAACCCGGTTGCTGCGCGTGCTGGCCGAGGGTGAAGTGGCGCCGCTGGGCGCGGCGCGGCGGGAGCGGGTGGATATCCAGGTGATTTGCGCGACCCACCGTGATTTGGCAGCGATGGTGGAGGATGGGCGTTTTCGTGAGGACCTGTACTTCCGCCTGGCCAATGCCCGCTTCGCGTTGCCGCCGCTGCGCGAGCGTGAGGACCGCTTGGGGTTGATTCACCAGTTGCTGGCCGAGGAGGCCGAGGCCTGCGGGGTCGAGGTGGTGTTGGCGGATGATGCGCTGCAGGCGCTGCTGGTTTACCGCTGGCCGGGGAACTTGCGCCAGCTGCGGCAGGTGTTGCGCTATGCCTGTGCGGTGAGTGAGGGGGGGCGGGTGCAGGTGCACGACCTGCCGCAGGAGGTACGCGGCGAGGTGGTCGCTTCGGCAGAAAGCAGCATGTCTTGTCCGGCCCGGCAGTTGCTGCTGGATGCGCTGATCCGCCATCGCTGGAAGCCGGCCGATGCGGCGCGGGCTCTGGGGATATCGCGGGCGACCTTGTACCGGCGGGTGCATGAGCACCACATCGAGATGCCGCGGATGAAGGGATAGGGCCCGGGGCTGCTTTGCAGCCCAATCGCCGGCAAGCCAGCTCCCACCTCGACCGCATAGACCTCAAGCCGTGTGCAATCCCTGTGGGAGCTGGCTTGCCGGCGATGAGGCCCTGACAGGCAATAAAAAACCCCGGCACAAGTCCGGGGTTTCGGTACATCACACTACGCGATCACTCCTGGCTAGCCAGTTTGTGCTCGAGGTAGTGAATGTTGACGCCGCCTTTGCAGAAACCTTCATCACGCACCAGGTCGCGGTGCAGCGGGATGTTGGTCTTGATGCCGTCGACGACGATCTCGTCCAGGGCATTGCGCATGCGCGCCATGGCTTCGTCGCGGTCCTTGCCGTAGGTGATCAGCTTGCCGATCAGCGAGTCGTAGTTCGGCGGAACCGAGTAACCGCTGTACAGGTGCGAATCCACACGCACGCCGTTGCCGCCCGGGGCGTGGAAGTGCTTCACCTTGCCTGGGCTCGGGATGAACTTCTTCGGATCTTCGGCGTTGATACGGCATTCCAGCGCATGGCCACGGATGACCACGTCCTCCTGGCGGAACGACAGCTTGTTGCCAGCGGCGATGCTCAGCATCTCCTTGACGATGTCGATACCGGTCACCATCTCCGACACCGGGTGCTCAACCTGCACGCGGGTGTTCATCTCGATGAAGTAGAAGCGGCCGTTCTCGTACAGGAACTCGAAAGTACCCGCACCACGGTAGCCGATCTCGATGCACGCATCGACGCAGCGCTTGAACACTTCCTGACGGGCTTTCTCGTCGATGCCCGGGGCTGGCGCTTCTTCCAGTACCTTCTGGTGACGGCGCTGCAGCGAGCAGTCACGGTCGCCCAGGTGGATGGCGTTGCCCTGGCCGTCGGACAGTACCTGTACTTCCACGTGACGTGGGTTGGTCAGGAACTTCTCCAGGTAGACCATCGGGTTGCCGAAGGCTGCACCGGCTTCGGTACGGGTGAGCTTGGCCGAGGAAATCAGGTCCTCTTCCTTGTGCACCACGCGCATGCCGCGACCACCACCGCCACCGGCGGCCTTGATGATCACCGGGTAGCCGACGTCACGAGCAATCGCCAGGGCGACTTCTTCATCTTCCGGCAGCGGGCCATCGGAGCCCGGCACGGTCGGTACGCCCGACTTGATCATCGCGTCCTTGGCCGAAACCTTGTCGCCCATCAGGCGAATGGTGTCGGCTTTCGGGCCGATGAAGGCGAAACCGGATTTTTCCACCTGCTCGGCGAAGTCGGCGTTTTCCGCCAGGAAGCCGTAGCCCGGGTGGATCGCGGTGGCGCCGGTCACTTCGGCGGCAGCGATGATCGCCGGGATATGCAGGTAGGAATCCTTGGACGATGCAGGGCCGATGCAGACCGACTCGTCTGCCAGGCCCAGGTGCATCAGTTCACGGTCGGCAGTGGAGTGCACGGCGACGGTCTTGATGCCCAGCTCTTTGCAGGCACGCAGGATCCGCAGGGCAATTTCCCCGCGGTTGGCGATCAGGACTTTTTCGAGCTTCCCAGACATCGTTGGCTCTCCGCGATTCAAACGACGGTGAACAGCGGCTGGTCGAACTCAACCGGCTGGCCGTCTTCTACCAGGATGGCGTCGATGACACCGCCAACATCGGCTTCGATGTGGTTCATCATCTTCATGGCTTCGACGATGCACAGGGTGTCGCCTTTCTTCACGCTCTGGCCAACTTCAGCGAAGTTCGGCGAGGTCGGCGAAGGCTTGCGGTAGAAGGTACCTACCATCGGCGAGCGGATCACGGTGCCTTTCAGGGCCGGGGCAGCGGCAGCGGCTTCAGCGGCCGGAGCGGCAGCGGCGACCGGGGCAGCAACAGGGGCAGCGGCTACCGGAGCCGGTGCGAAGTACTGCTGGGCAGCTGGGGTCTTGCTGTGACGGCTGATACGGACCGACTCTTCGCCTTCCTTGATCTCCAGTTCGTCGATGCCAGACTCTTCCAGCAGCTCGATCAGTTTCTTGACTTTACGGATATCCATTAATCATCAACTCCCAAAGGTTCGGTCAGGGGGCGAAATACAAAAAAAACGTATCTGAAACGTTTCTCTCGAACCCTGGCCCACTGAGGCCAGGGTTTTCATCATTTGGGCTGTGCGTTGGCAGCCAGTTGTTCCAGCGCGGACTCCAGGGCCAGGCGATAACCGCTGGCGCCCAGGCCGCAGATCACCCCTACGGCAACATCGGAAAAGTAGGAGTGGTGGCGGAACGGTTCGCGTTTGTGCACGTTGGACAAGTGCACTTCGATGAATGGGATGCTCACCGCAAGCAATGCGTCACGTAATGCGACGCTTGTGTGGGTGAAAGCAGCCGGATTGATCAGGATGAAGTCCACACCCTCGTTGCGTGCGGCGTGAATGCGGTCGATCAGTTCGTATTCGGCGTTGCTCTGCAGGTACTGCAGATGGTGGCCTGCGGCGCGGGCACGTTGCTCCAGGTCCTGGTTGATCTGGGCCAGGGTCACGGCGCCGTAGTGGCCAGGCTCGCGGGTACCGAGCAGGTTGAGGTTGGGGCCGTGGAGCACCAGTAGCGTTGCCATCTGCGGATTCCTTGGATTTGTAGGGCAATTCGACACAGCGCGGCGAGTGTGCCGTAAAGCGACGGCAAGTGTCCAGTTCCCGGCAATAGCCAGCACGATGTCCGAGGTTCGCGCGAAGTATGTGACCAAATAATTAAATTCGGTCACTGATTTCAGGATTTTTCACAGCTCGCGGGAAGTTATAGACCGACTTTGCCGCGCACGCGTGTCAGAATTTGCGCGAATTCACCGGCATTTATCTCGCCAATGACCCGATCAGCGGTTATTTCGCTACCTTTCGCGGCAAAGAACAACAGGGCGGGAGGGCCGAACAGCTGGTAGCGGTCGAGCAGGCTGCGTTGTTCGGCATTGCTTTCGGTGATGTCGAAACGCAGCAGCTTGAAGCCAGCCAGTTGCGCTTGCACCTGTGGGGCGGTGAGCACCTCGCGCTCGATCACCTTGCAGCTGATGCACCAGTCGGCGTACCAGTCCAGCAGTACCGGCTGGCCGGCCGCCTTGGCCTGGGCCAGGGCTGCGTCCAGTGCGGCGGGGGTAGTGATGGTCTGCCAGCTATCCGCCTGCACCGCCGCCCCGTTGCCGGTGGCCACAAGGGTTGCCGGCGGCAGCGGGCGCAGTGGGTCGCCGTGGCCGCTGAGGGCGCCGTACCAGCAGGCCAGGGCGTACACCAGCAGGGCCAGGCCGAGCAATTGGGCCAGGCGCTGGCGCGCGGTCTTGACGACAAATTCGAGGGCACCGAGGAACAGCGCCACGCCAGCGGCGAGGAAACCGACCAGCAGCAAGGTCAGCGGGCCTGGCAGCACACGGCTGAGCAAACCGATGGCCAAGCCCAGCAGCAGGACGCCGATGGCGTTCTTCACCGAGTTCAGCCAAGGGCCGCTTTTCGGCAGCCAGGCCGCGCCACCGGTAGCCACCAGCAGCAATGGTGCGCCCATGCCCAGGCCCAGGGCGAACAGCTTGAGTGCGCCGCCCAGGGCATCGCCGCTGGCGCTGATGTACAGCAACGCACCGGCCAGCGGCGCCGACACACAGGGCGAAACCAGCAGGCTGGAGAGTACGCCCAGTATTGCCGCGCCCAGCAGCGAGCCGCCCCGGGTGTGGCTGGCGACATTGTTCAGGCGGTTGCTCAGGGCTTGCGGCAGTTTCAGTTCGAACAGGCCGAACATGGCCAGGGCGAACACCACGAAGAACAGCGCGAAGGGCACCAGCACCCAGGCCGACTGCAGGCGCGCCTGCAGGTTCAGGCCGGCGCCGAACAACCCCATCAGGGCGCCGAGCACCGCGAAGCTGGCTGCCATCGGCAGCACGTAGGCCAGCGACAGCGCCAGCCCGCGCAGGCCGCCGGCCTGGCCACGCAGCACCACGCCGGAGAGGATCGGCAGCATCGGCAGCACGCAGGGGGTGAACGTCAGGCCCACCCCGGCGAGGAAGAACAGCAGCAGCGACTTCCAGGTCCAGGCGTGTTCAGCGCTGGCCGGGGTGCTTGCGCCGCCTTCGCCATCGATACTCAGGCGTGCGGTTTCCGGGGGGTAGCACAGGCCTTTGTCAGCGCAGCCCTGGTAGCCCACCAGCAGGGTGAAGGCACGCGGGTCGTTGCGCGGCAGCTCGATATCGAGCACGCCGTGGTATACCTCGACATCACCGAAGAACTCATCGTGCTTGGCCTCGCCCTTGGGGATGTTTGGTGTGCCCAGGGCAATGTCGGCCGGTTCGGTGCGGAACTGGAAGCGGTGGCGATAGAGGTAGTAGCCGTCGGTAGCGACGAAGCGCAGCTTGATGGTTTGCGCATCGGCCTGGACCAGGCTGAGCTTGAAGGCCTCGTGTACCGGCAGGAAGTCGGCGTTGTTGGCCAGCGAAGCTGCGCCGAGGGTGGCGCTGGGGCGGTTGTCGAGCAGGCCCGTGGCGAAGGCAGGGCTGGCCAGCAGCAGGAACAGCAGGAAAAACAGGCGGCGCATGGCGGACTCGCGAGGTGGAACGTGCTGGGCATGATAGCGGAGTTGGTGCAGGTTGGGGCCATGCGGGTGGCGGGGGCGACACATGGCCGCTGGCTCATGTGCTGCCTGTGCCGGCCTCTTCGCGTGTAAACCCGCTCCCACAGGACCTGCTCCAACCTCGAGGCATATGCTGTACCTGTGGGAGCGGCCTTGTGTCGCGAAAGGGCCGCAACGCGGTCCCGGCAATATCAGCTGGGAGGCACAGATACTGGGGGCGCTTCGCACCCCTTTCGCGACACAAGGCCGCTCCCACAAAGGTACAGCGTATGCCTTCTCAGACTCTGAAGGCCCGCACCGCCCGGTTCAGTTCACCGCCCAGGCTCAGCAACTGCTCGCCTTGCTCGCGCCCCTCGCCAATGCGCTGCAGGTTGTCCTCACCCAGCTCATGGATCCGCTCGCTGTGGTCGCGAATTTCGCTCACGGCACCACTCTGCTGCGCCGTGACATCGGCAATCCGCACCGCAGTGTCCGAAATGGTGCGAATGGCACAGACAATCTCGTCCAGCGCCCCATCCGCCGCCTGCGCCTGGTTGGCCGTGGCCTCGGCATGCTCAAGCTGCGCACGCATCCCGGCCACCGAACTTCTGGCTGCCTGCTGCAAGCGGTCGATCAGTGCCTGAATCTCGCCGGTCGCACCGGTGGTGCGCTGTGCCAGCGAACGCACCTCATCGGCTACCACGGCGAAACCACGGCCCATCTCACCGGCGCGGGCCGCTTCGATCGCGGCATTTAGCGCCAGCAGGTTGGTCTGCTCGGCAATCGAGCGGATCACCGTCAGCACGCCACCGATGGTGGCCGACTCCTCCGCCAGTTGCTCGATCATGCGGGCGTTGCCCTGCACCTCGTCGACCAGCTCACGCAAGCCTGACAGGCTCTGGCCGATCACCGCCTGGCCCTGCTCCACTGCACGCCCGGCATCGCGGCTGGCGTCGGCTGCGGCACTGGCGTCGCCGGCCACTTGCTGGATGGTTGCTTCCAGCTCACCCAAGGCATCGCGGATCTGCCCGGTGTCGCCGGCCTGGCGTTCGGCGCCGTCATGCAGGGCGGCGCTCATGCCGGCCAGGGCGTGGCTGCTGCCAGCCACCTGCTCGGCGTTGTGGCGGATGGTGCCGACCAGCTCCACCAGGTACTGGCGCAGGCGGTTGAGCGATTCCTGGATGTCGCGCAGTTCGCGGTTGGTCCTGCCCAGGGCGATGGCCTCGGCGAAGTCACCCTCGGCCCAGCGCGACAGGGCAGGGGCCAGGCCGGTCAAAGTGCGCGCCAGGCGGCGTTGCAAGGTGTCGATCAGCAGGGCGATAAGCAGGATCAGGCCGATCATCAGGCCCTGGATGATGCGCACTTCGCCGGCAATTTTCCCATGCTGACCGCGTACCTCGGGCTCCAGTGCCGCAATGGCCTGTTGCACGGCCTCCAGGCGTTGGCCGGTGCTGGCCGCCAGGGCGACGCGGCGCTCGATCTGTTCGCGGGTGCGCTGCAGTTCCGCCGGGTAGCGGCCGAGCAGGCTCTGCAGTTCGCGCTTGAGGCCGACGGCAATGTCTTCCTGCTGGGCGCTGGCCTGGGTTTCCAGGCCCATCATCGCGGCGAAGTCGTCGGCACCGGATTCGGCGCTACGGGTTACGCCCAGCAAGGGCAAGGCGTCGATCGCCTGGGCCTGGGCACGGATCAGTTGCAGTTCGCGCTCCACTTCGTCGGCCAGCTCCGGGCGGCCGCTGCTGACCAACTTGTCCCGGGCCAGCGACAGGCGACCGAGGTGCACGGTGGCGTCGAGCAGTGGCACCAGGTAGCGGTTGGCGTCGGCGCTGCCGCTGTCGCGGGCGTAGCCGGCCAGTTGTTCGAAGTTGGCGCCCAGTTCCCGCTCGGCCTGCAGCAGCAGGGCTTGCGGGTCACCAGCCAGCTTGCCGGCGGCCAGCAGCTCCTCGGCGGTAAAGGCTTGCAGGCTGTCCAGGCTGGGGCGCAGTTTGTCGGCCAGTTCGCTGGGCCACTCGGCCAGCGCGGCCTGCAGCTGCTGGTTGGCCTCCATCGCCGCGGCGTGGCGCAGGGCATCGCCACTGCCCAGGTACGCCTGGATGTTGCGGGCCGCCTGGTTCTGGAACTGCTGGGACAGGCCCAGGTAGCGCTCCATCAACTGGTAGGGGCGCTCAAGGGCCCGCTGCGACCACCAAAGGGTGGCGCCCAGGGCGATACACACGGTTACCAGCAACAGGGTGTTGAAATTGGTCAGCCACTTCAGGCGCATAGCCGCGAGCTTCCTGCGGGGAGGGGAGAGGTCGGTGGCTGAAGTTATTGCGATTTTGTGACGGGGTGATGACGACAGGGGGTTGGCGCCATAAAAAAGTGGCACAGTGCCTCCATTTCAATCTGTGCCGGCCTCTTCGCGGCTAAAGCCGCTCCCACAGGTACTCCACTGGACTGAGGGATTGCGCAGTCCCTGTGGGAGCGGCTTTAGCCGCGAAGAGGCCGGCACAGGCAAAGCCTGATTCAGGGCTCTACACGCACCACGCAATTACGCCCGGCATGCTTGGCCCGATACAGCGCCTCGTCCGCCGCACTGGCCATGGTCAGCGCATCCAGCCCCTCATCCATTTGCACCACCCCGGCACTGAAGGTGCACTGCAAGTCCCGTGGCTGCGCCGGGTAGAGAATCTCGGCAAAGCGCCGGCGGATTTCGTCCAGCACCTTGTGCGCCGCGTCCAGCGCGGTATTGGGCATGACAATGGCGAACTCTTCACCACCGTAACGGCCAATGAAATCGGTCTTGCGCAAGCGCTGCTTGAGAAACAGCGCCAGGCTCTTGATCACCCGGTCGCCCATGGGGTGGCCGTGGCGGTCGTTGATCTTCTTGAAGTGGTCGATGTCGAGCATGGCAAAGCTCAACGGCTGCTGCTCGCGACGGGCGCGGAAGCTGCAGTCTTCCAGCAGTTGCAGGATGTGGGTGTGGTTGTACAACCCGGTCAGGCTGTCGCGCACCATGCGCGCCTTCAGGTGCCGAGCGCGGGCGGCGCGGTTGCGCACGGTGGTGATCAGGTGGCGTGAGCGAAATGGTTTGGTCAGGAAGTCATCACCGCCTTCGCTCATGGCATCCAACTGCTTGTCCAGGTCGTCCTCGGCAGACAGGTAGATGATCGGCACGCTCACATAACGGTCGCTGTGGCGGATCACCTTGGCCAACTCAGGGCCGGTGCAGGCCGGCATGTACAGGTCGAGGATGATCAGGTCGGGCTGGAAGTCGGCCAGCTCGGCCATGGTGCGGATCGGGTCGGTCAGGCTGCGGGTGATCATGCCGGCACTGGCCAGCACGCGCTCGGTGTACAACGCCTGGGTGCGCGAGTCGTCGATGATCAGCACGCGCAACGGGTCATGCTGGGTGGCATTGGTCAGCAGTTCGACCTTTTCCAGCAGGCTGGAGGCTTCCAGGGTGCCGGTGAGGAAGTCCTGGCCACCGGCGCGCACGGCGGCCAGGCGGGTCGGGGTGTCGGTTTCGTGGTGGCTGAAGAACAGCAGCGGTATATGCCGGGCCAACCCCTGCTGCACCTGGGCAGCCAGCAGCAAGCCTTGGCCGGCACCGTTGAAGTCGACATCCATGATGATGGCCGAGGGCGGGTATTCGCCGATCGAGGCCTGAAACGCCGCGGCGCTGGCCAGCGCCTGCACCACCAGGCCAAAGAATTCCAGTTGCTGGGCCAGGCGCTGGGCACGTTCGTGGTCCTGCAGCAGGATATACACCGGCTTGCGCAGGGGCGGCAGCAGCACCTGGTCGAGCGGGTCGTCCTTGCGCAGGCCGCTACGCGTCAGCTGTTGGGCGGGGCACAACGGGCTCGGCTCGGCTGCTTGGCTCATGTCCTGGCTACTTGTAGGTTGGGGTGTGCAGGGGCAATGATGGCTCTATGCTAGCAGTTCTTTTCAGGTGCGTGAGTGCGCTGCATCAACAAAGCGGTCAGAACGAATATTCAGTTGCTGACCGATTGGTCGCTTATGCGTAAGGCGGTGTCTGCTTTATAGTGCTGCCACGCGGGCTTGCCGTGGCACCCTGGCGCAGGCCTGTGGTCCAAGCCCCTGAACCGTCGTGACTGATTAAGGACAAAGCCATGCTGGACTGGAAAAACCGCGAGGCCAAAGCCGAGCCCCGCGAGCGTGTCGACGGCCGTGGCGCCGCCGCCCGTAGCTACCTTGGCGGCCTCTGGAGCCGTGCCCTGGGGACCCTGATCGGGTTGTACCTGCTGGTGTGTATCGGCCTGGGCTGGTACTGGAGCCAGGAGCCGGAGCTGTTCCCGGTGCAGCAGAACGCCCAGGCCGCAGCCGAGCGTACCGGCCAGCAGATGGTGGTGGGCTACACCACTATCGAAACCCTCAAGACCGTGGCCGGCACCTTGCTGAACAAGCCCGGTGGCTACATTTCCAACGACCGCTTCCCGCCAGGGCTGTGGATGGACAACATGCCGAGCTGGGAATATGGCGTGCTGGTCCAGGTGCGCGACCTGTCCCGTGCCCTGCGCAAGGACTTCGCCCGTTCGCAGTCGCAGTCGACCGAAGACGCCGACCTGGCCAAGGCCGAGCCGCGTTTCAACTTCGACAACAAGAGCTGGATCCTGCCATCGAGCGAGTCGGAGTTCGAAGAGGGCATCAAGTCGCTGACCCGCTACCAGACCCGTCTGGCTGCCGGCGACAAGGGCGCGATCTTCTACACCCGTGCCGACAACCTGAACAACTGGCTGGGTGACGTGGCCACCCGCCTGGGCTCGCTGTCGCAGCGCCTGTCGGCCAGCGTTGGCCGGGTCAAGCTCAACACCACGCTGAAGACCGAGTCGCTGGTCGCCGGCCAGGCACCGCAGGTGGACGAGGAGCTGGTGGAAACCCCATGGCTGCAGATCGACAACGTGTTCTACGAAGCCCGAGGCCAGGCCTGGGCGCTGTCGCACCTGCTGCGCGCCATCGAGGTGGACTTTGCCGACGTGCTGGCGAAGAAGAACGCCACGGTCAGCGTGCGCCAGATCATCCGTGAGCTGGAAGCTTCGCAGGAAGCCCTGTGGAGCCCGATGGTGCTCAACGGCAGCGGCTTCGGCATGTGGGCCAACCACTCGCTGGTCATGGCCAACTACATTTCCCGGGCCAACGCGGCGGTCATCGACCTGCGTCAGCTGCTGTCGCAGGGTTGATGATGGCGATCAGCCCGAACGAGGCCGCCCACCGGGCGGCTTCCGACCGAGAACTGGTCACCTGGGTGGACGAAGCCGACCAGGTGCTGGGTGCCTTGCCCCGCGCCGAACTGCGCGAGCGCGGCCTGATCGGGCGCTGCACGTTCATTCTGCTGTTCAACAGTGCCGGTGAGCTGTGCGTGCACCGGCGTACCCTGAGCAAGGCGCTGTACCCGGGGTACTGGGATGTGGCGGCAGGCGGCATGGTGACGGCCGGGGAGGCGTATGCCGATTCGGCGGCGCGGGAGCTGGCCGAGGAGCTGGGGATCGACGGTGTGGAGCTGCGTTTTCATGAGCGGTTCTACTTTGACCAGCCAGATAACCACTTGTGGTGTGCGGTGTATTCGGCGGTGTCGGATGCGCCGTTGCGGTTACAGCCGGAAGAGGTGATCGAGGCACGCTTCATTGGCCTGGAGCAGGCTGAGCAAGAAAGCCTGACCAAGCCGTATTGCCCGGACTCGTTGGCGGCGTTGCAGCGCTACAAAGCCAGCCTCAAATAGATGCGTGGCCCATGCCGGCCCCTTCGCGGGTAAACCCGCTCCCACAGGGATTTCACAGGTCGTGAAACCTGCGCAGTACCTGTGGGAGCGGGTTTACCCGCGAAGGGGTCGCAAAACATTCGCAAAATGCCGCATTCCAGTACTTAGCAACAGCCGGATTTATCGTTACACTGCGCGCCCTTTTCGGGCTGCCGCAGGTCTTGCGGTGGTAGCGCCGCCCCTGCCAGAGTGGGGCTTCGCGGTCGGGCTCAACCCCCTGGGGCCGACCAGTTTTTGTCCTCAGCACAGAGGAACAAAAGTGGCCAAGAAAGCTTCTTCCTTCGCCGCCCTTGGCGGTCTCGTTTACTCCACCGACACCGGTCGGCACTGCCCCGACTGTAGCCAGCCGGTGGATGCCTGTACCTGCAAGCAGCAGGTCATCCCCGAAGGCGATGGCATTGCCCGTGTGCGCCGCGAAAGCAAGGGCCGCGGCGGCAAGACCGTGACCACCGTCACCGGCGTGCCGCTGCCGCTCGATCAGCTCAAGGAGCTGGCCTCTACCCTCAAGCGCCGCTGCGGTACCGGTGGCGCCCTGAAGGATGGGGTCATCGAAATCCAGGGCGACCATGTCGAACTGCTGATCGGTGAGCTGACCAAGCAGGGCTTCAAGGCGAAAAAATCCGGCGGCTGATGCGGCCACGCGATTTTTTGCCCAGTGCTTTCTAAACTCGTTGCCGTGACCAGGGTCTACCCGAGGGCACGGACGAATCGTCATTTTTGGCTTTTACACTGCGCCCGCCTTCTTGCGGGGCAGTGTCTTCGACTTATCTATAGGGGACTTGAATGTCCGTACGACGCACACGCAAAGACGATGGTAGCCAATGGACCGTGGCCGACAGCCGCAGTGTTTATGGTATCCGCCATTGGGGCGCTGGTTATTTCGCCATCAATGAAGCCGGGCGCGTCGAAGTACGCCCCAACGGCCCCAAAAGCGCACCGATCGACCTGTTCGAACAGGTCGACGAATTGCGCCAGAGCGGCCTGTCGCTGCCATTGCTGGTGCGCTTCCCCGACATTCTGCAAGACCGCGTGCGCCAGCTGACCGGCGCCTTCGATGCCAACATCGCGCGCCTGGAATACCAGAGCAAGTACACCGCGCTGTACCCGATCAAGGTCAACCAGCAGGAAGCGGTGGTGGAAAACATCATCGCCACGCAGAACGTCTCCATTGGCCTGGAAGCCGGCTCCAAGCCCGAGCTGCTGGCAGTGCTGGCGTTGGCGCCGAAGGGCGGCACCATCGTCTGCAACGGCTACAAGGACCGCGAGTTCATCCGCCTGGCGCTGATGGGCCAGAAGCTCGGCCACAACGTGTTCATCGTCATCGAGAAAGAGTCGGAAGTGGCCCTGGTGATCGATGAGGCTGCCGAGCTCAAGGTCAAGCCGCAGGTCGGCCTGCGCGTGCGCCTGTCGTCGCTGGCCTCGAGCAAGTGGGCCGACACCGGTGGCGAGAAGTCCAAGTTCGGCTTGTCCGCCGCCCAGCTGATCTCGGTGGTGCAGCGCTTCCGCGATGCCGGCCTGGACCAGGGTATCCGCCTGCTGCACTTCCACATGGGTTCGCAGATCGCCAACCTGGCCGACTACCAGCACGGCTTCAAGGAAGCCATCCGTTACTACGGTGAGCTGCGTGCGCTGGGCCTGCCGGTCGACCATATCGACGTTGGCGGTGGTTTGGGCGTGGACTACGACGGTACCCACTCGCGCAATGCCAGCTCGATCAACTACGACATGGACGACTACGCCGGCGTGGTAGTGGGCATGCTCAAGGAGTTCTGCGACGCGCAGGGCTTGCCGCACCCGCACATCTTCTCCGAGAGCGGCCGTTCGCTGACCGCGCACCACGCCATGCTGGTGATCCAGGTGACCGACGTCGAGAAGCACAACGACGACGTGCCGACCATCGAGAACAAGGAAGCCCTGCCCGAGACCGTGCAGTGGCTGGTCGACCTGCTCGGCCCGACCGACATCGAGATGGTGACCGAGACCTACTGGCGCGCCACCCACTACATGGGTGACGTGGCCGCGCAGTATGCCGATGGCAAGATCAGCCTGGCCGAGAAGGCCCTGGCCGAGCAGTGCTACTTTGCCGTGTGCCGCCGCCTGCACAACTCGCTGAAAGCCCGCCAGCGCTCGCACCGCCAGGTGCTGGACGAGCTGAACGACAAGCTGGCCGACAAGTACATCTGCAACTTCTCGGTGTTCCAGAGCCTGCCGGACACCTGGGCCATCGGCCAGGTACTGCCGATCATCCCGCTGCACCGCCTGGACGAAGAGCCGATGCGTCGTGCCGTGCTGCAGGACCTGACCTGTGACTCCGACGGCAAGATCAACCAGTACGTCGACGAGCAGAGCATCGAGACCAGCATGCCGGTGCATGCGGTGAAGGAGGGCGAGGACTACCTGCTGGGTGTGTTCCTGGTCGGTGCCTACCAGGAAATCCTCGGTGACATGCACAACCTGTTCGGTGACACCGACTCGGTGAACATCTACCAGAACGCCGACGGTAGCGTGTACCACGCCGGTATCGAGACCCACGACACCATCGAAGACATGCTGCGCTATGTGCACCTGTCGCCGGAGGAGTTGATGACGCATTACCGTGACAAGGTGGCCAGCGCCAAGATCACTGCGCGGGAGCGGACACAGTTCCTGGATGCCCTGCGCCTTGGTCTGACCCGGTCTTCGTACCTGTCGTCGTGATTGCCAGGCCGCTCCCGCTTTTTTGTGGGAGCGGCCTTGCGTCGCGATATGAGGGCGAAGCCCTCACAGCGTCATACCTGGTAATGGTCCAGTCCTCGCCTATCGCATCAGCGCCGCTACCTTTGAATGCAATGTTCAAAGGAGGACGACATGGAAAGTCCCGGCTCCCATCGTTTACGTAGTGGCCGAGTGTCCGAACCAGGGCGTCTCTACCTGCTCACCACGACCACTCGCAACCGAACACCGTTGTTCAAAGACTTCTTGTTCGCCAGAACAGTTATCCAGCAATTGCGGCTCAGCGAAGAGCGCAAGGCGTGTCGATCTCTGGCGTGGGTCTTGATGCCGGATCATCTTCACTGGCTTCTCGAGCTTGGGCCGTCGAGCCTGGGTAGGCTGATGTGCGAGTTCAAGTCCAGAAGCAGTTGTGCGCTGTACAAGGTGGGGGCTGAAAGGCGGCATATCTGGCAGACCAGCTTTCATGATCGGGCTTTGCGCCGCGAGGAGGATGTGAGGGCAGTGGCGCGCTACATCATCGCCAATCCCATTCGGGCTGGCCTGGTGCGGCGGGCTGGTGATTATCCACATTGGGATTGTGTGTGGCTGTGAATCCGCAGGTGAGGGCTTCGCCCTCATTTCGCGACACAAGGCCGCTCCCACAAAGTCCTGCGTACGCCGATCAATGTGGGAGCGGCCCCGGCATTACTGAACCCAAAGCCCTTTTTCCTGCAACCGCCACCCCACCCACCCCAACGTCACCGCCCGCAACGCCATGAACCCGAGAAACGCCAACCACAACCCATGGTTGCCAAACCCACCCATGAGCACTCCCAAGGGCAGCGCAATCACCACCGACACCAACATCGCATTACGCATCTCCCGCGCCCGGGTCGCGCCAATGAACAAGCCATCCAGCAAATAGCTCCACACCGCAATCAACGGCAGCAATGCCAGGTACGGCAGGTACGGATAAGCCGCTGCCCGCACACTTTCGATGTCGGTCTGCAAATCGATGAACAGGTGCCCGCCCAGCAGGAACAACCCGGCAAACCCCAGGCTGGTGATCAGCGACCAGCCACAGGCCACCACCAGCGAGCGGCGCAATGTGTCGCGGTCGCGGGCGCCAATGGCATGGCCGCACAGGGCCTCCACCGCATGCGCCAACCCGTCGAGCGCATAGGCAGTCAGCAGCAGGCCATTGAGCAGCAGGGCATTGGCCGCCACGGTGGCTTCGCCCAGGCGAGCGCCCTGCACGGTTATCAGCAGGAACACCAGTTGCAGCGCCAGGCTGCGCAGGAAGATGTCGCGGTTCACCGCCAGCAGCGGCCGCCAGGCCTGCCAGCGCTTGAGCGCCGCCCACACGATCTGCCCCGGGTAGGCGCGCAGGGCCGGGCGGGTCAGGGCCAGGCCGAGCAGGGCGGCGCTCCACTCGGCAATCACCGACGCCCGCGCCGAACCTAGCACGCCCCAGCCCAGGCCAAGCACGAACCACAGGTTCAAGACGATGTTCAGCAGGTTGGTGGTCAGCAGGATGGCCAGTGGCGCCCGCGCGTTCTGGGTGCCGAGGAACCAGCCGACCAGGGCGTAGCTGGCCAGTGCCGCGGGCAGGCCGAGCAGGCGGGTATGGAAGAAGTCTTCGGTGGCTTGCTGCAGGGCCGCGCTGGGTTGCATCGCGTGCAGCGCCAACTGGCTGAAGGGCAGGGCCAGCAAGCCGATCAGCAGGGCGAAGCCGACCGCCAGCAACAGCCCTTGTACCAATACCTGGCGCAACGCTGCACCGTCGCCACGCCCGGCGGCCTGGGCTGCGAAGCCGGTGGAGCCCATGCGCAGGAAGCCCATCAGGCCGACCATGAAGGTGAACAGCGTGGCGCCCACGGCTACGGCACCCAACTGGTGGGCGTGGGGGAGGTGGCCGATGACCGTGCTGTCGACCAGGGCTACCAGCGGCACGGAGATGTTGGACAGGATCATCGGCGCGGCCAGGGCCCAGACCTTGTGGTGGGTGGGGCGGTGCTGCCAGTCGGCGGTCAGTGAGGTCATCGGGTGTCCTGGGGAATCCTGGGGCTGCTGCGCAGCCCTTTCGCGACACAAGGCCGCTCCCACAGGTGGCGTGCAAACTGGAAGCCTGTGCAGTACCTGTGGGAGCGGCCTTGCGTCGCGAAAGGGGCGCAAAGCGCCCCCGCTTTTCTAAATTGCCAGCAGTGTACCGGCCATGCAGTCAATTCGCGCGACCATAGTTGCGCTATAGTTGCTGCCCTCACGTACACGCTGCCTAAGAGTTCTACTCCATGTTCAACAAAGGATTGTTGCTGGCCTGCGCGCTGGCTTTGCTCAGTGCCTGTGACTCTTCGACGCCGGACAAGCCGGCGCCATCCGAAAAGCCGGCGGCCACAGCGCCCGCTGCTACCCCGGCACCCCAACGCGAAGACCCGGCCGTACTCGCCAAACGCTACGAGGGCCGCGAGCTGACGGTGCTGGATGTTTCCGAAGTGCAGCTCGATGGCGCCGCGACGCTGTCGATCAGCTTCTCCGCGCCGCTGGATGCCAAGCAGGACTTCGCCAGCAAAGTGCACCTGGTCGACACCGTCAAAGGCAAGCTGGACGGCGCCTGGGAGCTCTCCGACAACCAGATGGAGCTGCGCCTGCGCCACCTGGAGCCGCAGCGCAAGCTGGTGCTGACCGTCGACAAGGGCCTGCTGGCGGTCAATGGCAGGCAACTGGACAGCGAGTCGATCAGCCGCCTGGAAACCCGCGACATGCAGCCGACCATCGGCTTCGCCAGCCGTGGTTCGCTGCTGCCCACGCGCCTGGCCGAGGGCCTGCCGGTGATCGCCCTCAACGTCGACAAGGTCGATGTCGAGTTCTTCCGCGTGAAGCCGGACATGCTCTCGACCTTCCTGGTCAACTGGGGGCGCAACAGCAGCCTGTACTACTACCAGTCCAAGGAAACCCTGGACATGGCCGATCTGGTCTACAGCGGCCGCTTCGACCTCAATCCCGCACGCAACACCCGCGAGACCGTGCTGCTGCCGATCGCCGGCATCAAGCCGCTGCAGGAGCCAGGCGTGTACCTGGCGGTGATGCGAGCCTCGGGCACCTACGACTACTCGCAACCAGCGACGCTGTTCACCCTCAGCGACATCGGTGTGTCCGCGCATCGCTACCGCGACCGCCTCGATGTGTTCGCCCAGGCCCTGGAAGGTGGCAAGGCGATGAACGGCGTGAACCTGGAAATCCATGACGACAAGGGCAAGCTGCTGGCCCAGGCCAGCACCGATAGCGATGGCCACGCCCAGCTGCCGATCACGCCCAAGGCCGACACCCTGATCGCCACCCAGGGTGTGCACACCACCCTGCTGCGCCTGAGCAGCGCGGCGCTGGACCTGGCCGAGTTCGACATCACCGGCCCGCAGGCCAACCCGCTGCAGTTCTTCATCTTCGGCCCGCGTGACCTGTATCGCCCCGGTGAAACGGTGTTGCTCAACGGCCTGCTGCGCGACCAGGACGGCAAGCCGGTCAAGGCGCAGCCAGTGAGCGTGGAAGTGCGTCGCCCGGATGAGCAGGTCAGCCGCAAGTTCGTCTGGGAAGCCGACGGCAATGGCCTGTACCAGTACCAGCTGCAGCTGGCCAGCGAGGCGCCGACCGGGCGCTGGCAACTGCTGCTCGACCTGGGCGGTGGGCGCAAGCAGGTGTATGAATTCCTCGTCGAAGACTTCCTGCCCGAGCGCCTGGCGCTGGAACTCAAGGGCAGCAGCAAACCGTTGTCTCCGGATCAGGATGCGCGCATCCAGGTCAATGGCCGTTACCTCTACGGCGCCCCGGCTGCCGGCAACCGCCTGAGCGGCCAGGCCTATGTTCGCCCGCTGCGCGAGGCGGTACCGGCGCTGCCTGGCTACCAGTTCGGCTCGGTCACCGAAACCGAGCTGAACCAGGACCTGGAGCTGGACGAAGTCACCCTCGACCAGGCCGGCAAGGCCGTGGTCGATATCGAAAGCCGCTGGGCCGAAGCCCGCTCGCCGCTGCAACTGACCGTGCAGGCCAGCCTGCAGGAGTCCGGTGGCCGGCCGATCACCCGGCGCCTGGAACAACCCATCTGGCCGGCCGAGCGCCTGCCAGGCCTGCGAGGCCTGTTCGACGGCGAGGAAACCGACAGTGACGGGCCGGTGGAGTTCGAGTTCCTGGTGGCCGACCGCAACGGCAAGAAGCTGGCGGCCAACGACCTCAAGGTGCGGCTGGTACGCGAGCGCCGCGACTACTACTGGAACTACTCGCAGAGCGATGGCTGGAGCTACGCCTACAACGAGAAATTCCTCACCCAGAGCGAAGAGACCGTCAGCGTCAAGGCCGGCTCCACCGCCAAGCTGAGCTTCCAGGTGGAATGGGGCCCGTACCGTGTCGAGGTGGAGGACCCGGAGACAGGCCTGGTGTCCAGCGCGCGCTTCTGGGCCGGCTACCGCGCCCAGGACAACGCCGAAGGCGGCGCGGTGCGACCGGACCAGGTCAAGCTGGCGCTGGACAAACCGGCCTACGCCGACGGTGCTACCGCCAAGGTCACCGTCACCCCGCCCGCAGCCGGCAGTGGCTACCTGATGATCGAGTCCAGCGATGG
This sequence comes from Pseudomonas sp. LSJ-87, assembly GCF_032971465.1. NCBI lineage: Bacteria > Pseudomonadati > Pseudomonadota > Gammaproteobacteria > Pseudomonadales > Pseudomonadaceae > Pseudomonas > Pseudomonas sp. LSJ-87. The sequence goes on from NZ_JAWJYQ010000048.1 coordinate 25,114, forward strand.
CCCGCTGTGGTGGCAGGAGATCGACGTGCCCGCCGAGGGCAAGACGTTCGACGTGCAGCTGGACAAGCAGTGGGCCCGCCACGATCTGTACATCAGCGCGCTGGTGATCCGCCCGGGTGAGCGCAAGGCCAACGCCACGCCGAAACGCGCGGTGGGCGTGCTGCACCTGCCGCTGAACCGCGCCGAGCGCAAGCTGGCGGTGAGCCTGCAGGCGCCGGACAAAATGCGTCCGAAACAGCCGCTGACCGTGAAGGTCAAGGCTGCAAATGCCGATGGCAGCGTGCCGAAACAGGTGCATGTGCTGTTGTCGGCGGTGGACGTGGGCATCCTCAACATCACCGACTTCAAGACCCCCGACCCGTTCGCCAGCCTGTTCGGGCGCAAGGCTTACGGTGCTGACCAGCTGGATATCTACGGCCAGTTGATCGAAGCCGGCCAGGGTCGCCTGGCCAGCCTGGCATTTGGTGGTGACGCGGCGATGGCCAAGGGTGGCAAGCGCCCCAACACCACGGTGACCATCGTCGCCCAGCAGAGCCTGCCGGTGACCCTGGACGACAAGGGCGAGGGCCAGGCCACGGTCGATATCCCCGACTTCAATGGCGAACTGAGGCTGATGGCCCAGGCCTGGACCGAGGAACAGTTCGGCATGGCCGAAGGCAAGACCGTGGTCGCTGCGCCGCTGATCGCCGAGCTCTCGGCGCCGCGTTTCCTGGCCGGTGGCGACCGCACCAGCCTGGCGCTGGACCTGGCCAACCTGTCGGGCCGTGCCCAGCAGCTGAACGTTGAAATCAGCACCGAAGGGCAGCTGAGCCTGGTGGCCAACGCCGTGCAGAACGTTGCCCTGGCTGAAGGCCAGCGCTCGACGCTGATGATCCCGGTACAGGCCCAGGGTGGCCTGGGGCAGGGCAAGGTGCATGTGCGGGTCACTGGCCTGCAGTTGCCGAACGAGCCGACCGGTGCGTTCGAGCGCGAGTGGACGCTGGGCGTGCGCCCGGCCTACCCGGCGATGCTCAAGCACTACCGCGTGGCCTTGAAGGACCAGCCATGGACCCTGCCTGAAGCAGACCTGGCCGCCTTCGAACCCGCCGGGCTTGAAGCCAGCCTGGCCTTGTCGAGCCGGCCACCGCTGAACCTGGCCGAGCAGATCCGTGCCCTCGAAGCCTACCCCTACGGTTGCCTGGAGCAGACCACCAGCGGCCTGTACCCGTCGCTGTACGCCGATGCCGACAGTCTCAAGCGCCTGGGCATCAAGGGTGAGCCAGCCGATGTGCGCAAGCGCAAGATCGAGATGGGTATCGAGCACCTGCTGGGCATGCAGCGTTACAACGGCAGCTTCGGCCTGTGGAGCTCGGACAGCGAAGAAGAATACTGGCTGACCGCCTATGTCACCGACTTCCTGCTGCGCGCCCGTGACCAAGGCTATGGTGTGCCGGCCGAAGCGCTGAAGAAGGCCAGCGAGCGCCTGCTGCGTTACCTGCAGGAGCGCAACCTGATCGAAGTCGACTACAGCGAGAACGCCGAACACACCCGCTTCGCCGTGCAGGCCTATGCGGCATTGGTGCTGTCGCGCAGCCAGCAGGCGCCGCTGGGTGCCCTGCGTGGCCTGTTCGAACGCCGCGCCGACGCCCGCTCTGGCCTGCCGCTGGTGCAACTGGCGGTGGCGCTGGACAAGATGGGCGACAAGCCGCGTGCCGAGCAGGCCCTGCAGGCGGGGCTGGGCATCAGCCGCGGTAAAGGCTGGATGGCCGACTATGGTAGCGCCCTGCGCGACCAGGCACTGATCCTGGCGCTGCTGCAGGAAAGCAACCTGGCCAGCCGCCAGGTCGACCAGCGCCTGTTCGCCCTGTCGGATGAACTGGCGGCCAACCGCTGGCTGTCGACCCAGGAGCGCAATGCGCTGTTCCTGGCCGGCCGTGGCCTGCTGGGCAAGCCGGAAGGCCAGTGGCAGGCGCGCCTGGACAGCGCGGGCGAAGTGCGCGAGTTCAACAATGCCGAGGCCGGCATGAAGCTCGAAGGCCCGTTGCTGGCTTCGCCATTGAGTGTGCAGAACCAAGGCAGCGAAACGCTGTACCAGCAACTGACCTTGTCGGGTTACCCACGCCAGGCGCCTGCGGCCGGTGGCAACGGCATGCAGATCCGCCGTGAGTACCTGGGCATGAACGGCCAGCCGTTGGACCTGCACAACCTGCGCAGCGGCGACCTGGTGCTGGTGCACCTGGCGCTCAAGGCTGAAGACCGGGTGCCGGATGCGCTGGTGGTGGATTTGCTGCCGGCAGGCCTGGAACTGGAGAACCAGAACCTGGCGCAGAGTGCCGCCAGCCTGGACAACGCCAGCAGTGCGGTGAAGGAATGGCGCGAGTCGATGCAGAACGCCAGCGTGGTGCACCAGGAGTATCGCGATGACCGTTATGTCGCTGCGCTCAAGCTGGACAGCTACGGCACCACCCACCTGCTGTACCTGGCTCGGGCAGTGACCCCGGGCACCTACCGCGTGCCGCCGCCGCAGGTCGAATCGATGTACCGGCCAAACCTGCAGGCCGTGGGGGATGGGCAAGGGGAGATGACCGTAAAAGCCCGCTAAGCACCTGCCTTGCGCGCACTATGTGGGAGCGGCCTTGTGTCGCGAAAGGGCCGCAAAGCGGCCCCGGCATTTCAAGCGGCGGAGCTGAGATCCTGGGGCTGCTGCGCAGCCCTTTCGCGACACAAGGCCGCTCCCACAGGTCCGCGCCGGGCAGTTCAATGTCAGTGAATCACCCAGCTCATCACCCACAACCCCAACAGCAGCCAGATGATCCCGAGGATGATCGAGGCGCGCATGAACGCGCGGATTGCCGAGTACAGCAGCACCAGCCCGATGATCAGGGCGAGGATGCTGAGCAGCGAGGTCTCCATGCCCAAGGTGCGCGCCAGGCCATCGATGAAATTGCCTCCGGCACTGGCCAGCAGGTTGAACAGCCCGCTCAATGCGTCGACGATGAAGCGGATCAACGACCCCAGCGCCTGGCCCAGCCACTCGAAAAAACCTTCTACATGCATAGTTGCTTCCTGATGAACGAATCGGCGATGTTGCCGTTCCCAAGCCTTTGGCCATCACCTGGCCAGGTCGGTTCCCGATGCCAAGCTTAACGCGGCCGCGTACCCGTGCGGGCAGGCTGTTGCGCACCACGGTGATCGGCATGCTGGTGCTGTTCGGCCTGTTGTGGCTGGCCGACCGCCTCTGGCCGCTGCCCATGCCCGGCGACGACCTGGCCCGCGTGGTGCTGGCCGAGGACGGCACGCCGTTGTGGCGCTTTGCCGATGCCGATGGCGTGTGGCGCTACCCGGTCAGCCCCGACGAGGTTTCTCCGCTGTATCTGCAGGCGCTGCTGACCTACGAGGACCGCTGGTTCTACAGCCACCCCGGGGTCAACCCGTTGGCCCTGGCCCGCGCTGCCTGGCTGAACCTGCGTGGCGGGCGTGTGGTGTCGGGCGGCAGCACGCTGTCGATGCAGGTCGCGCGTCTGCTCGACCCGCATGAACGCACCCTGGCCGGCAAACTGCGCCAGCTGTGGCGCACGGCGCAGCTGGAATGGCATTTGTCCAAGCGCGAAATCCTGCAGATCTACCTGGACCGCGCGCCTTTCGGCGGCACCCTGCAGGGCGTGGCGGCCGCCAGTTGGGCATACCTGGGCAAGTCACCCATGCACCTGACCCCGGCCGAAGCAGCGCTGCTGGCCGTGCTGCCCCAGGCGCCCAGCCGCCTGCGCCCGGACCGCCACCCCGAGCGTGCCCAGCGCGCCCGGGACAAGGTGCTGCAACGCCTGGCCGAATACCAGGTGTGGCCGGCCCAGCAAATCCGTGAGGCAGGTGAAGAACCGCTGTTGCTGGCGCCACGTCAGGAACCGGCCCTGGCGCCGCTGCTGGCCCGGCGCCTGAACAGCGCCGACAGCCCGCCGCTGATCCGCACCACGCTCGACGCCGCGCTGCAGCGTCGCCTCGAAGACCTGCTGCTGGGCTGGCGCGCACGGCTGCCGGAGCGCACCTCCGCCGCCATCCTGGTGGTCGATGCGCAGACCATGGCGGTGCGTGCCTACCTGGGCTCCATCGACCTGGCCGACGAGCGCCGCTTCGGGCATGTCGACATGGTGCGTTCGTTGCGCTCGCCGGGCTCCACCCTCAAGCCGTTCCTCTACGGCATGGCGCTGGATGACGGCCTGATCCATTCCGAGTCGTTGCTGCAGGATGTGCCGCGACGCTATGGCGACTATCGCCCCGGCAACTTCTCCATGGGTTTCAGCGGGCCGGTGTCTGCCAGTTCGGCGCTGGCGCTGTCGCTCAACCTGCCGGCGGTGCAGCTGCTGGAGGCCTACGGCCCGAAACGCTTTGCCGCGCAACTGCGCATGGCGGGCATGCCGCTGATACTGCCGCCCCTGGCCGAGCCCAACCTGTCGTTGATCCTGGGTGGCGCGGGCAGCCGCCTGGAGGACCTGGTGGGTGGCTACGCTGCGCTGGCGCGGGGTGGCAACAGTGCGCGGGTGCGCCTGCAACCGCAGGATCCGTTGCTGGAACGGCGCCTGCTGTCACCAGGGGCTGCGTGGATCATCCGGCGTATCCTCAGCGGCCAGGCGCGCCCCGACCGCGACCCGCATGCCGAGCTGGTGCAACGCCCGCAACTGGCCTGGAAAACCGGCACCAGCTACGGCTTTCGCGATGCCTGGTCGATCGGCGTGGGCCCGCGCTACCTGATCGGCGTATGGATCGGCCGCCCCGACGGCACACCGGTACCCGGCCAATTCGGGCTTGCTTCGGCGGCGCCGCTGATGCTGCAGGTGCACGACCTGCTGAGCAACCGTGACAGCCAGCGTGGCATCGGCGTGCCGGTGGAGCGGGTGCCGGCCAATGTCGGCGTGGCGGCGATCTGTTGGCCGCTGGGCCAGCCGATGAACAAACAGGACCGCAACTGCCGGCGTCAGCGTTTCGCCTGGACCCTCGACGGCACTACCCCGCCAACCCTGCAGGCCGCCGACCAGCCACTCGGCCTGGGCCTGCGCGAAAGCGTATGGGTCAACGACCAGGGGCTGCGCGTCGATGGCAGTTGCCCGGGCGCCAAGGCCCGCGAGATCGCCCTATGGCCCGCCCCGCTGGAGCCTTGGCTGCCACGTGTGGAGCGGCGTGCGGCGCGCCTGCCGGCCATCGACCCAGCCTGCCCGCCGCAGGTGCCAGCCAGCGCGCCACCGCTTTCGATCGTGGGCGTGCGCCCGGGCGACAACCTGCGCCGCCCGGCCACCAGCAGCGAACCGTTGCAACTGTATGTGTCGGCGCTGGGCGGCGGCGGGCGGCGCTGGTGGTTCCTCAACGGCCAGCCATTGGGCGAAACCCAGGGGCAGGACAGCCTGCTGGTGCGCTTCCAACAGGTAGGCCAGGCGGAAATCAGCGCGCTGGATGAAAGCGGCGAGACGGCGCGCGTGGCGTTCCAGGTCAGCGAGTAGCTGTTCGACGAGGGCCGAGGCAGCACCTACGCTTGCAAGTAACGGGTGTGACCGGCTGGCGCCCCTGATGCCTGTCAGTCAAGCAATTTGGGGCCGCTTTGCGGCCCTTCGCGGGCACGCCCGCTCCCACAGGTTTGGTGCTGGGTTCAGGAAAGCGCGATCTCGGTGGGAGCGGGCGCGCCCGCGAAGGGCTGCAACGCAGCCCCAGGGAACATGGAGCGCCCTATGCGTCCTCTGGCCGTGCCCCTGTTGTTGCTGCCTTGGGCGCTTGCGGCCCATGCCGAGCCTTTGCCGGGTTTTCTCGACAGCCATGAGTACGAACGTCGCCTGCCCGGCGCCAACCTGCCGATAGACGCCTACCGCCCAGTCAGCGTTCACCTGCAGCTGGCCGGGGCGGATGGCGACAGCCCCGCGTGGGCGCCTGCGGATACCCCGCTGGTGCTGCATAAAGTGCGCTTCGAAGGCGGCACGGTGTTCCCCTTGAGCGACCTGCGCGAACACTACCAACCGCTGATCGGGCGCCAGACCACGTTGGGCGAGCTGCAGCAGTACACCGCGCGCCTGACCCAGCGCTATCGGCAGGAAGGCTACCTGTTGTCATACGCCTACCTGCCGCCGCAGGAGGTGGCCGATGGCCGGGTCAATGTGGTGCTGGTCGAAGGCTATATCCGTGATTACCGCGTGGACGGCGATATTGGCCCGGCCAGCGCCTATCTGCACCAACTGCTGGAGCGGCTTGCAACCGAGCGCCCGCTGACCCGGGAAACGCTGGAGCGCTACCTGGGCCTGGCCGAGCGCCTGCCGGGGGTGACGATAGAGCCGCAGCTGGCCGTGGCGCAAACCGCTGATGGTGCTGCGCGGTTGACCGTGCATGCGCAGCGCAAGCCGTTCAGCGCTGCGGTTACCGTTGCTGATGGCAACCGCGACGATGCGCAGGCGCTGCTGACGGCAACCAGCCACGCCCAGACCCGCTTTGCCGAACAGATCGAGGCCAGCCTGTTGCTGCCGCCGGGGGATGACCAGGTGCATTACCAGCGCCTGGCCTACAGCCAGTACCTGGACGCGGGCGGCAGTCAGCTGCTGCTGTCGGCTTCGCGCTATCGCAGCGAGCCCGGCACGCGGATTCGTCTGGACGATGGCCGTGACATCACCCGCAAGCGCGACAGCGATCGCTATGCGATCGGCCTGCGCCAGCCGGTGATCGTCAGGCCGGATGAATGGATGGTGGTGCAGGGGCAGGTGTATTCGGTCAGTGAGCACTTCGAGGACCGGGTGGATGGGTTGCCATCGGCACGGGACTACGACACCTACGTGCGTGCGCTGTCATTCGAGGGCGACTGGCGCAAGGTGGAAGAGGGCCGTTTGCGTATCGTCAGCGCCGGGGTCTATCAGGGCCTGGATTACCTAGGGGCGCGCAGCGATGCCGACCACGATCTGGATTTTCTGCGGTTGCGGCTTTCCGGTTTGCAGAGCGACAGGCTGCTCGGTAACTGGCAGGGGGTGGTGTCCGGGGCGCTGTACTGGAGTGATGACCGCTTGCCCGACAGCGAGCGTGCGGGGTTTGGCGGGCAGAGTTTCGGCCGTGGCTACCCGCGCGACCAGGCGGACGGGGACAAGGGCTGGGGTGTGGCTTACGAGGTGAATTACAGCATGCACGCCAACTGGCTGGCGTTGGTGCAGCCCTATGTGGTGTTGGATACGGCGCAGGCCTGGCATAACCGGGGGCCTGTGGAGGATACCCACCTGGCTTCGGCGGCGCTTGGTGTGCGGTTGGGCGATGGGCGCTTGTTCAATGTGGCGCTGGAGCTGGCCAAGCCTTTGGCGGATGTGGCATTGGACAGCCTGGACCGCGGGCCTCGGCTGACGTTGACGCTTGGCGTTCAAATGTAAGGGGGGCGCTGTGGGAGCGGGCGCGCCCGCGAAGAATCCAACGCGGTGCATGGCACCGGCTGCGCCGGTGTTCGCGGGCGCGCCCGCTCCCACAGGGGTCGCGATGAGCTGCAACGCAGCCTGAAGCTACCTGTTTAGTGGGTAGTAAACCGCTGATGCACCGGCGACGAACTGGGTGTCAGCGCCAGGGCCAGCTGGGTGCGGTTGTGCATGTGGGTCAGGCGCAGCACCTGCGACACATACAGCTTCACGGTGTTCTCGGTAATGCCCAGCTCACAGGCGATCTGGTAGTTGGTCTTGCCCTTGCCCACCAGGCGGGCCACCTCCAGCTGGCGTGGCGACAGCTTCCCGAACGCCGCTGGCAGCTCGCTTTCGCTTTCTTCCACATCCGTGGCACGTCGATGAGTACCTTGGCCCCGGGCCTTTTCCAAATCCTGGTAGAGCTCGTCAATCGATTCGGCCAGATCCTGCAGGCGCTGATTCAATCCGCCGAGGTCGTGGAAGTTGCGCTGGCGTTCCAGCAATGCCTCTTCCTGCCGACGTACGCCTTCAAGCAGTTCATCGAGCTCCACCGGCTTCTGGTAGTAATCGGCAAAGCCTTCGCGCAGCGCGCGGATCACGTCCTGTTTCTCGGCACGCCCGGTCAACATGATGGCTTCGAACATGCGCTGGCCGCCGTCGACCTGCTTCAGGGTGCGCATCAGTTCAACGCCATCCCGTCCCGGCATGTGCAGGTCGCAGATAAGCAGACCGATGGCTGGGTCTGCCATATAGCGCTCGATGGCTTCGTCAGCAGAATGGGCCGGTACGCAAACATAGCCCTTGGTTTCGAGGAATTCACAGAGTTGTTCGACAATGACCGGTTGGTCGTCCACCACCAAAACCTTCAACTCACTCACTTGTCTGGACACGATCCACTCCCTGTTCGTATACGGCCCTGCTCCCGGGCCAGACGCTCTGGCAGTTTAAAAATAGTCGCACCAAGCGAATATGTACAAGTTTTGTACAAGGTGTCGGACCACAGGCTGGCTCATTGGACCCATACCGCTGTCAACAGAAAGCCGGCCAGCACATAGGGGACGAACGCCTGCTTGTCACCCATTTCTTCGGTCAGGGCCTGCAAACGCTTTTTCACCTTTGGGTTGAGCAAGGTCCACAGGCGCCGGCGGGTGAGCAGCCACAGCAGCACGCTGACACCGGCGCCGATGAAGGTGCCAAGCACGTATTGCGGGCTGGTGGCCAGGGCCAGGGCGCCCATCAGCTTGACGTCATCGGCGCCGAAACGGCCGAGCATGTAACCGGGCAGCGTCAGCAGCATGACGATGGCCAGCGCCCAGCCTGCATCGCTGGCATCGGCGCCGATCCAGCTGTGACCGGTGGCGAACAGCCAAGCCAGGGCGCAGGTAGCCACGCCAAGGGTGAGCATGTTGGATATCTGGCGTTGACGCACGTCCTGTTCGGAGCACAAGGCAAGCCACAGCAGGAGAACAATGCTTTGCATTGGCAGGTCGCCCTTCCCAAATGTTGAACACATCTACCCGGTCAGTCAGGTTTCCTTAAGTGAAGATAGACGGGAACCTGTGGGGAGTGGAGCGGGAGAAAGAAAAAGGCGTGGCCGGGATGGATTTTGTCGCTGTTGAAACAGGCCTCGCAGGCGACTCTTGTGGGAGCGGGTTCACCCGCGAACACCGGCAAAGCCGGTGCCATGCACCGCGTTGTTTTCTTCGCGGGTAAACCCGCTCCCACAGGGGCTGCGGCGCCTGCATAACCGCGTTCGGTGTTACTTCTTGCTCCCCGGCGGGTAGTTGGCCAACACCTTGGTCACGGTGTTCTGGATCGCGCTGTTGCGTTCCTCGGGGCTTGGCGGGTAGTTGTTCATGATCTGCTCGGCACTGCCGCGCCACACCAGCTTGCTGTCACGCCCATCGAACAGGTCGATCTGGATGGTGGCGACCTTGTAGTCGACGCTGCGGGTTTCGTTGTACATCGGCCCACCCCAGTAGCCGCCCCAGTAGCCCCCCCAGCCACCGCCGTAGTTGGTGGTGATCTGTTGCTGGCGCTGCTCGACGATCAGGTACGCGCGCACTGTCAGGTCTGGCCGCGCGCCACTTTGCACCGGGCGCAGGCCGCGCTGGTCGAGTTGATTTGCGACTGCCTGGCGAATGCGCTGCTCGGTCAGGTCGCTCTTGATTCGTGGGTCGTCCGGGCGGTACTGCAGGCCCGGTTCCTGCCATGCCCAGCTGCGGTAGGCGGCAAAGTCACGGCTGGCATCGAAATCCTGCTGGACGTTATTGCTGGAGCAGGCGGCGAGCAATAACGCGAATGACAGTAGAACGAGACGGCGCAACATGATGGTTCTCCATTGGATATCAACTGGGAGGATAGCCGTTGAGCGCCTTGTGCACAGAATCGCGCAGGGCGCTTTCGCGTTCACGCGGCGAGTCCTTGTCGCTGCCGCTTTCGGCGCTGGCACTCCATACCGGCTGGCCGCTGCGGGCGTCGTACAGGTCGATACGCACCACCATCACCTGCACCTCATAGGTGCGCACGATGGGCACGCTGGCATAGCCACCATAGCCATGGCGGTAGCCGCCATAACCGACACCACCGTAGGGGTACGGGCCGTAGTAAGGGTCGTAGGCATCGTAGTCACGTACCTGGCGCAAGCGCTTTTCCAGGCGTATGTCGGCGCTGACCAGCAAGTCGCCGGGGCCGCCCCGGGCGGGGCGCAGGCCATGCTGGTCCAGCGCGCCGCTGACGGCATCGGCCAGTTGCCCCGGGTCGGTATCGACCGAGCCACTGGGCAACTGGCCGTCGCGCCAACTCCAGCTACGGTAGTGCCCGTAATCTCGGGCCGGTGTCGGGTAGGCACTGGCATCGAAGGTGCTGGCCGCCTGGGCAGGCGCCGGTGGTAACGGGCGGCTGCTGGCCACATAGGGGTTGCTGCCCTGGCAGCCAGCCAGGGCAAGCGGCAGCACGGCCAGGCACAACAGACGGTACGGCATGTATTCCTCCCGGCGGGCAGGTCAGCGGGGGCGGCAGACCCAGTGCAGGTAGCGGCCGAGCCCGGCGAAGCTGGGGTGTCGACGGTAGGCCAGTTCCATTTCCAGCAGGTCGAGCAGCTCGGCCTTGCCTTGGAATTCCTTGGGCATGTAGTCGTGGAACACCCGCACGCCACTTTCGCTTTCAACCTGCCACATAGGATCAAGTTGCGCCCTGAGTTCGCGTGGATCAAGCGGTTTTTGCGGGGTCAGGCTCTGCTTTTCACCTTCCAGGCGGTTGCTGCGCAACTTGCGGAAATGGCCCTTGAGCAGGTTGCGATAGACCAGGGCGTCGCGGTTGTAGAAGGCCAGCGACAGCCACCCGGAAGGGGCCGTGAGCTGGTGCAGCACCGGCAGGATGCTTTCGGGCTCGGCCAGCCATTCGAGTACGGCGTGGCATAGCACCAGGTCGTAGGGTTCGGTCAGCTGGCCAAGCAGGTCTTGCCAGGGGGCCTGGATGAAGGTGGCCGGTTGGCCGGCTTCGGCAAAGCGCGCCCGTGCGCCGTCGAGCATGGGCGCGGCGGGTTCGGCCAGGGTCAGCTGGTGGCCGCGCTGGGCCAGCCACAAGGCCATGTGACCCAACCCGGCACCAATGTCGAGTATGCGCAGCGGGCGGTCGGGCAGGGCTTCGGCCAGGTCGGCCTGCAGCACGGCCAGGCGGATGGCGCCCTTGGCGCCGCCGTAGATCTTCTCGGCAAAGCGGGTGGCCAGCTCATCGAAATGACGGTCGTTCATCGGGCGAAGCGCCTCTCGCTGTCGGCCAGCTTGGCTCGCACCACCTGGTCCATGTCCAGGCCCAGTTCGCTGCACAGCAGCAACAGGTACAGCACCACATCGCCGATTTCCTGGCCGGCATGGGCCAGCTTGTCGGCGGGCAGCTGGCGCGATTGGTCTTCGCTCAGCCACTGGAAGATTTCCACCAGCTCGGCCATTTCGACGCTGGCGGCCATGGCCAGGTTCTTCGGGCTATGGAAGCCACGCCAGTCGTTGTTGTCGCGGATCTGGTGCAGGCGTTGGGTGAGTTCTTGCAGGTTCATCGGGGGTCTCCTAATGCTGCATAGCTTCTGCGCAGGCCCGATGCAAAGCAAGGGGGCCGCTATGCGGCCCAATCGCCGGCAAGCCAGCTCCCACAGGATAATTACCGGCCCAAGCCTGCGCGTCCCCTGTGGGAGCTGGCTTGCCGGCGATGAGGGCTTAAAGCCGGTCCCAGCGCCCGACCATATGCAGAACCCCTCCATGCCCATCCAGCCGCAGCTCTCCCGCAGCCCCCGCCTCACTGGCACCGAGCACCACCTCCGACGGCAACCGCACCGGTTTGCGGAAATCCACCTCGAAGGCATAGCCACTGTGCGGCAGGTGCCCGCGCAGTGCCGCCAGGGCCATGGCCTTGCTCCACATGCCATGGGCAATGGCCGTGGGGAAGCCGAACAGCCGCGCACTGGCTGCGCTGAGGTGGATCGGGTTGTAGTCCCCACAGACCTTGGCATAACGCCGGCCAATATCGCTGTCGGCGTACCAGCGGGTCGCCTCTGGCAATGCTTGCGGTTCGTCCTCGGCAGGCTCACCTGCCTCGCTTTCCAGCTTCAACCCGCGCACCAGCATGCGGCTGGTCTCGCGCCAGAGCAGGCCGATGCCGTCTTCGGCTTCGGTGACCAGGTCGAAGGTGCCGCCCTTTGCATGCGCTTGCAGATTGCCTGCATGCACCGCAAAGCGCAGCCCTTCGATACCGCCCAGTGGGCGCAGCACCTCGATGCGGTTGTGCAGGTGCACCAGGCCGAGCAGCGGGAAGGGGAAGTTTGGCGCGGTCATCAACTGTAACTGCAGCGTGAACGCCATGACATGTGGATAAGTACCCGGCAGGCGGCCATCGTCGGTGAAGTGACACAACCGTCGATAGGCGGCCAGGTTGCCCGGCTGGACGCGGATGAAGCAGCGCAGGCCGTCGTCCGGCAGCTGGTCGCCGCTGATGCTGCGCTTGCTGGCCGCGCGCAGGTACAGGCTGGCGCGCGAAGCCGGGCTGTGCAGGTCGTGCCAGTGTCGGCTCATGTTCAGGCCCCCATCAAGGCCTGGCCGCATACCCGCAGCACCTGGCCGTTGACTGCACCGGAGCCCGGCTGGCTGAGCCAGGCGATGGCTTCGGCGACATCCTGCGGGCGGCCGCCCTGGCCAAGCGAACTCAAGCGTCGCCCGGCCTCGCGCAGGCCCATGGGCATGGCGGCGGTCATGTGGGTTTCGATGAAACCGGGTGCCACGGCATTGATGCTGCCGCCGCGCTCGGCGAGCCGGGGCGCCCACGCCTGGGCCAGGCCGATCAGCCCGGCCTTGCTCGCGGCATAGTTGGCCTGCCCGCGGTTGCCGGCGATGCCGCTGACCGAGGCCAGCAGGGTTATGCGCGCGTTTTCACCCAGGGCGCCGTTGTCGTACAGCGCCTGGGTCAGCACCTGCGGTGCCTTGAGATTGACCGCCAGCACCGCGTCCCAGTATTCCGGGGTCATGTTGGCCAGGGTCTTGTCGCGGGTGATACCGGCGTTGTGCACCACGATGTCGATGCCGTCGGGCAGGGCTGCAAGCAGTTGCGTTGCCGCGTCGCCGGCGCAGATGTCCAGGGGCAGCGCCTTGCCGCCCAGGCGCGCGGCCAGGGCGTCGAGGTCCTGGCTGGCTTGCGGCACATCCAGCAGCAGTACGTCGGCACCGTCCCGGGCCAGGGTTTCGGCAATGGCGGCGCCGATGCCGCGCGCGGCACCGGTTACCAGGGCGCGGCGCCCAGCCAGCGGCCGGGTCCAGTCCTCGACCTGGCTGGCGCAGGCATGCAGGCGCAGCACCTGGCCGGAGATGAAGGCGCTTTTGGGCGAGAGGAAGAAGCGCAGGGCACCTTCCAGCTGGTCTTCCGCGCCGGGGCCGACGTACAGCAACTGCGCGGTCGCACCGTTGCGCAGCTCCTTGGCCAGCGAGCGGCTGAAGCCTTCCAGGGCCCGTTGGGCAATGCTGGCCAACGGGTCGTCGAGGCTATCTGGTGCGCGGCCCAGCACCACCACATGGGCGCACGGCGCCAGGCTGCGCAGCAGTGGCTGGAAAAATTCGCGCAACTGCTTCAACGCGTCGCTGTCGGACAGGTGACTGGCATCGAATACCACGGCCTTGATCTTCGGCCCCAGGCCAGCCACCCACTCTTCGGCCTGGAGGTTGTCGGTATTGAAGCTGTAAAGCGTGTCGGTCAGGCGCGGGGCAATGGCTTCGACCTGGCTCGCCAGTGGCCCGCCACCCAGTACCAGGGCACCTTCGACCGGGCGCAGGCGGCCGGCCTGCCAGCGCTCCAGCGGCGCCGGGCGTGGCAGGCCAATGGCATCCACAAGACGGCGGCCGAGGTTGGAGTTGGCAAAGCCGAGGTAGCGATCGCTCATGAGTGGGTCTCCCGGAAGGCAAGCTTGAAAGTGTGGACCAACTTTGTGGCAAGGTCGTTCGAATGCGGTAAAAACACCTAGGCTGTACGGATCAAATTGTTTCAGGAGGAACAAGCGCATGCGTTCACTTCGCCGGGTCGCGATCCTGGGCGGCAACCGAATTCCCTTCGCCCGCTCCAATGGCGCCTACGCCACGGCCAGCAACCAGGCGATGCTCACCGTCGCCCTCGAAGGGCTGATCGAACGCTACCGCTTGCATGGGTTGCGCATGGGGGAAGTGGTGGCCGGTGCGGTGCTCAAGCACTCGCGTGACATGAACCTGACCCGTGAGTGCGTGCTGGGCTCGCGGCTGTCGCCGCAGACGCCGGCCTACGACATCCAGCAAGCCTGCGGCACCGGGCTGGAGGCAGCGCTGCTGGTGGCCAACAAGATTGCCCTAGGGCAGATCGACTGCGGGATTGCCGGCGGCGTGGACACCACCTCCGATGCGCCGATTGCGGTAAACGAAGGCCTGCGCCACATCTTGCTGCAGGCCAACCGTGGCAAAAGCCTGGGCGAGCGGCTAAAGCCATTCCTCAAGCTGCGCCCTCACCACCTGAAACCCGAATTGCCGCGCAACGGCGAGCCGCGCACCGGGTTGTCGATGGGCGAGCATTGCGAACGCATGGCCCAGGCCTGGCGCATTGGCCGTGCCGAACAGGACGAGCTGGCGCTGCTCAGCCACCAGGCGCTGGCTGCCGCGTACGCCGAAGGTTGGCAGGATGACCTGCTGACGCCGTTTTTGTCGTTGACCCGTGATAACAACCTGCGCCCCGACCTGACCCTGGAGCAACTGGCCAGGCTCAAGCCGGCCTTCGATCGCAGCGGGCAGGGCACGCTGACGGCGGGCAATTCCACACCGCTGACCGATGGTGCTTCGCTGGTGTTGCTGGGCAGCGAGGAATGGGCCGAGCAGCAGGGGCTGTCGGTTCTGGCCTATCTGGTCGATGGCGAAACCGCTGCGGTGGATTTCGTCACTGGTCGCGAAGGCTTGCTGATGGCGCCGGTGTATGCGGTGTCGCGGCTGCTGGCGCGCAATGGCCTGACGCTGCAGGACTTTGACTATTACGAGATTCACGAAGCCTTTGCTGCCCAGGTGCTGTGCACGCTCAAGGCCTGGGAAGATGCCGATTATTGCCGTGAGCGGTTGGGGCTGGATGCGCCGCTCGGGGCAATCGACCGCAGCAAGCTCAACGTCAAGGGCAGTTCGCTGGCGGCCGGGCACCCGTTTGCCGCGACCGGTGGGCGGATATTGGCCAACCTGGCCAAGTTGCTGGCGAGGGCGGGGAAGGGGCGGGGGTTGATTTCGATCTGTGCGGCGGGTGGGCAGGGGGTGACCGTCATCGTCGAGCGCTGAAGCCACGCCTTGTGGGAGCGGCCTTGTGTCGCGAAAGGGGCGCGAAGCGGCCCCGGGGTTTCAGCGTCACAGCAAAAATTGTTGGGGCCGCTTTGCGGCCCTTTCGCGACACAAGGCCGCTCCCACAGAGACCGCGCCTGACTTGACCACGAATCAGCTGTTAGGCTTGTCTGGTCAGAACTACAAGAAACCGCCATGCCGATCATCGGACACCCCCGCGCCATACCGGCGCTGGACCACCTGCCCAGGCCACTCTATGCCCGTGCCGAAAGCCTCGGCGCCGGCTCCTGGACCACCCGCCACCAGCACGACTGGGTGCAGTTCTCCTACGCCATCAGCGGCGTTCTCGGGGTGTATACCCACGAAGGCAGCTACTTCGCGCCGCCCCAGTGGGGCGTGTGGATACCAGCCGATGCCGAACACGAAGTGGTCACCTCGATGCAGGCCGAAATGCGCAGCCTTTACGTGCGCCGGGATGCCTGCCCGTGGGCACCGGAGCAATGCCGGGTACTGGAAGTGACCCCGCTGGCGCGCGAACTGATCAAGCAGTTCTGCCTGTTCCCGGCAGACTACCCGGAGGGTGACAGCGCCGAGGCGCGGCTGGTGGCAGTGCTGCTCGACCAGTTGCGCATGCTGCCCGAGGTCGGTTTTTCGCTGCCACTGCCACGGCACCCGAGGTTACTGGCGCTATGCAATGGTCTGATCGCTGCACCGGACCAGTCGCAGACCTTGCAGCAGTGGGCGCGAGAGTTGGGGTGCTCGGAGAAGACGCTGATGCGGCTGTTCCAGCGGGAGACGGGCTTGAGTTTTCGCAACTGGCGGCAGCGTATGCGGCTGTTGTCATCGTTGGCGCTGCTGGAGGCGGGGGAGAGTGTGACCGAGGCGGCGTTGGGGTGTGGGTATGACTCCACCTCGGCTTACATTGCGGCGTTCAAGCAATTGTTCGGTGCGACGCCGGGAGAATTGAGGCTTTAGTGATTGGTCGCCTGCGCCGGCCTCTTTGCGGGTGAACCCGCTCCCACAGGTACTGCACAGCTTGCAAAGCTGCGGTGATCCTGTGGGAGCGGGTTCACCCGCGAAGAGGCCGGCGCAGGCAACACATCAGGTACGGAACCTGCGCACCAGCGCATCCAGCTCATTGGACAACCCGGCCAGGCTCTCCGAATCCATCCGCGCCGCCTGGGCCAGTTCGGCCACCAGTTGCGCATCGCCGTGAATCTGGCTGATGTGCCGGTTGATGTCCTCGGCCACCTGGTGCTGCTCTTCGGCCGCCGTGGCGATCTGGGTGTTCATGTCGCGGATCACATCCACCGACTCGCGGATCTGCCCGAAGCTGTCACGGGCCAGGCCGATGCGGCTCACCGACTGCTGCGAAACCTCCAGGCTGGCGTGCATCTGTGCGGCCACTTCGGCAGTGCGGCTGGCCAGGTTGCCCAGCAGGCCGTCGATCTCGG
This sequence comes from Pseudomonas sp. LSJ-87, assembly GCF_032971465.1. NCBI lineage: Bacteria > Pseudomonadati > Pseudomonadota > Gammaproteobacteria > Pseudomonadales > Pseudomonadaceae > Pseudomonas > Pseudomonas sp. LSJ-87. The sequence continues at coordinate 41,764 of NZ_JAWJYQ010000048.1, forward strand.
CGGTGGAATCGGCAGTGCGCTTGGCCAGCGCCCGCACCTCGTCGGCAACCACGGCAAAGCCACGGCCCTGCTCGCCGGCACGGGCCGCTTCGATGGCGGCGTTGAGCGCCAGCAGGTTGGTCTGCTCGGCAATCGAGCGGATGGTGCCGAGGATCGACTGGATGGCGTTGCTGTCACGTTCCAGCTGCTGGATCGACTGCGCCGACTGCTCGATCTCCTGGCTCAGGCGGTCGACGCTATGTACCGCGGCATCGATCTGCTGCTGGCCTTCGCGGGCCTGTTGCTGGCCACTGTCGGCCGACTGCGCTGCCTGGCTGCAGGAACGTGCCACTTCGTTGGCAGTGGCGACCATTTCGTGGAAGGCGGTAGAGACCATGTCCACCGCTTCGCGCTGTCGGCCTGCGGCTTCGGCCATGTCGCTGGAAACGCGGGTCGAGCTGCTGGAGGTGCTGAGGATCTTGCTGGCGGCAGCACCGATGTGCTGGATCAGGCTGCGAATGGCACCGAGGAACTGGTTGAACCAGCTGGCCAGTTGCGCGGTTTCGTCGCGGCCACGGATTTCCAGGTTGCGGGTCAGGTCGCCCTCGCCCTGGGCGATATCTTCCAGGCCGCTGGTGACGCTGTTGATCGGGCGCACGATCAGCTTGGCAAAGGTGGCACCGACCACGGCGAACAGCGCGGCCAGTACCAGGGCCACCACGCCGATCAGCCAGGTCAGGCGGGTGGTGGTCTGCATCACTTCGCTTTGTTCGATCAGGCCGATCAAGGTCCAGCCCAGCTGTTCGTCCGGGTAGATGTTGGCCATGTAGCGCACGCCATTCAGCTCCACTTCGGCCAGCCCCTTGCCGTGCTTGGCCAGCTCGGCGTACCCGTCGCCAAAACTCGCCAGTTGCTTGAAGTTGTGCTTGGCGTCACGAGGGTCGACCAGTACGTTGCCGTTGTTCTCCACCAGTAGCACGTAGCCGCTTTCGCCCAGCTTGATCTGCTGGACGATCTCGGTGAGGCCTTTGAGCGAGACGTCGACGTTGACCACGCCGCCGGGGTTGCCCAATTGGTTGGCGACGGTGCGCACAGTGCTGACCAGCACGGCGTCGTCGGCAGCCCAGTAGTAGGCGCCGGTACGCAAGGTCTTGCCAGGGTTGGCCATCGCCAATTGGTACCAGGGGCGGGTGCGTGGGTCGTAATTGACGAACTTCTGCCCGGCCGGCCAGCCGACATAGCCACCGTCATTCACCCCGTAGGACAGGTACGCATAGCTGGGATGCGTGGTGGCCAGGCGGGTCATGAACTCCAGCAGCTTGCTGGCCTGGTCGCCCAGTTCATAGGACGGGGTTGCGCTCATGTACTTGTTCAGTTCGCTACCCGTGGCGGCGACCATCGGCTGCGCAGCCAGATACTCGACGTTCTGGTTGATGCCCTGGAAGAAGATGTTCATCGCGTTGCTGACCTGGCGGATTTCCCGGCTGCTGCCATCGAGGAATCCGTCGCGGGCTTCGCCACGCAGGTTGAGGACCACCAGGGTGGCCACAAGGACGATGGGCAAGCCGGCGATGACCGCGAATGCCCAGGTCAGTTTCTGTTTGATGCTCATCGACGCTCCCGGATTTTTTATTTTCGATACACGAGGCAGGTAACAATTGCATCGGCAGCATCCGGGTTTAATGTAGGAAAACGCCCGTATTTATTGGATAAAGTCGCAGTTGGTGACTATTCGGTCGTGTTTGGACGTATATGGCATACCAAATGGTTGCGGGGTGGCTCAGTGACAGCAGCCGCCCGCAGCGCCATTGGCCAGGTCCTTGAGGATCGGGCAGTCCGGGCGCTCGTCTCCCTGGCAGTGCGAGACCAGTTCGCCGAGGGTGTCGCGCAGGCTCACCAGCTCTTCGATGCGCCGGTTCAGTTCAGCGATGTGCTGCGTCGCCAGCGCTTTCACATCGGCGCTGGCGCGTTGGCGGTCCTGCCACAAGGTCAGCAGCTTGCCGACCTCTTCGAGGGAAAAGCCCAGGTCGCGGGAGCGCTTGATGAAGGCCAGGCTGTGCAAGTCTTCCGCCTGGTACAGGCGGTAGCCGCTGTCGCTGCGCGTGGCGGGCTTGAGCAGGCCGATGGACTCGTAGTAACGGATCATCTTGGTGCTGAGCCCGCTGCGGCGGGCGGCCTGGCCGATGTTCATGGAGCCTCCTGGGTGTTGCTGGTGGGTTTCCACGCCTTGAGCCATAGCGCGTTGCTCACCACGCTGACGCTGGACAGGGCCATGGCGGCGCCGGCCAGTACCGGGTTGAGGTAACCCAGCGCGGCCAGCGGGATGCCGATCAGGTTATAGATGAACGCCCAGAACAGGTTCTGGCGGATCTTCGCATAGGTCTTGCGGCTGATCTCCAGGGCGGCCGGTACCAGGCGTGGGTCGCCGCGCATCAGGGTGATGCCGGCGGCCTGCATGGCCACGTCGGTACCGCCGCCCATGGCAATGCCGATATCGGCGGCGGCCAGCGCCGGCGCATCATTGATGCCATCACCGACCATGGCGACCACGCCATCCTGCTTGAGTGCAGCCACGGTCGCGGCCTTGTCGGCCGGCAGCACTTCGGCATGCACGTCGTCGATGCCCAGGGCATCGGCCACCACTTTGGCGCTGCCGCGGTTGTCGCCGGTCAGCAGGTGGCTGCTGATGTGTTGCGCGTGCAGAGTATCGATCGCCTGCGCGGCGCCGGGCTTGAGGCTGTCACCAAAGGCGAACAGGCCCAGCACCCGCGGCTGCGCGCCGCGTTCGATCAGCCATGACAGGGTGCGCCCCTCGGCTTCCCAGGCTTGGGCCTTGGCGGCCAGGTCGCCGGGTGGCAGGGCGCTTTCATCGAGCAGGCGGCGGTTGCCCAGGGCCAGCTCGCGGCCTTCCACGCGCCCGGCGATACCACGCCCGGTCAGCGACTGGCTGTCAGCAACGCCAGGCACGTCCAGGCCCTGTTCGGCGCAGGCATCCAGTACCGCCTTGGCCAGCGGGTGTTCGCTGCCGCGCTGCAGGGCACCGGCCAGGCGGTGCAGGTCGGCGCTGCTGCCCACCTGCGCCTGGCTGTGGACAACGCGCGGGCTGCCGGAGGTGAGGGTGCCGGTCTTGTCGAACACCACACGGTTGACCGCATGGGCGCGCTCCAGGGCTTCGGCGTCCTTGATCAGGATGCCATGGCGGGCGGCGACCCCGGTGCCGGCCATGATCGCTGCGGGCGTGGCCAGGCCGAGGGCGCAGGGGCAGGCGATGACCAGTACCGCGACGGCATTGATCAGCGCGGTTTCCAGTGGCGCGCCGGCCAGCCACCAACCGACCAGGGTAATCAGCGCCAGTACCAGCACGGCCGGGACGAATACCTGGCTGACCCGGTCGACCAGCTTCTGGATCGGTGCCTTGGCCGCCTGGGCGTCTTCCACCAGGCGGATGATGCGTGCCAGCACGGTTTCGGTACCCAGTGCCTGGGTACGTACCAGCAGCCGGCCTTCGCCGTTGATGGCGCCACCGGTGACGCTGTCCCCTGGCTGCTTGGGCACCGGCAGGCTCTCGCCGCTGATCAAGGCTTCATCGGCATGGCTGCTGCCGTCTTCCACCACGCCATCGACCGGGAAGCGCTCGCCGGGTTTGACCAGTACCAGGTCGCCGAGGCGCAGTTGGGCAATGGCCACGTCTTCTTCCCGGCCATCGACCAGGCGCACGGCCCGTTCCGGGCGCAGGGCCTCGAGGGCACGGATGGCGCTGGCGGTCTGGCGCTTGGCACGGCTCTCCAGGTACTTGCCCAGCAGCACCAGGGCAATCACCACGGCCGAGGCTTCGAAGTACAGGTGAGGGGCCATGCCGGCGGGGGCCTGTGCCCACTGGTACAGGCTCAGGCCGTAGCCGGCGCTGGTGCCCAGGGCCACCAGCAGGTCCATGTTGCCAGTCCCGGCGCGCACGGCTTTCCAGGCGGCCACGTAGAACCGCGCGCCGAGAATGAACTGCACCGGCGTGGCCAGCAGGAACTGCACCCACGCTGGCAACATCCAGTGCACGCCAAACGGCTGCACCAGCATTGGCACCACCAACGGCAGGGCGAGCAGCAACGCTGCGCCGACCGCCAGGCGTTCGTTACGCAGGCGGTGCTGGGCAGCATTTTGGTCGTCCCTGGCGGTTTGTGGCAGGCTGGCGCTGTAGCCGGCCTTTTGCACGGCGTCGATCAGCAGGTTGTCGTCGAGGGCCGCAAGCACTTCGAGGTGCGCGCGTTCGCTGGCCAGGTTGACGCTGACCTGTTCAACCCCCGGCAGCTTGCCGAGGGCGCGCTCTACGCGGCCGACGCAACTGGCGCAGGTCATGCCGCCAATCTGCAGTTCGACGGTGCGGGTGGGCACGCCATAGCCGGCTTCGCGTACGGCGTCGACCAGCGCGGGCAAGCTGTTGGCCGGGGCCTGGACCCGGGCCTGTTCGGTGGCGAGGTTGACGCTGACCTGTTCAGCGCCGGTGACCTTGCGCAGGGCGCGCTCGACCCGGCCGGCACAGCTGGCGCAGGTCATGCCGGAGATCGGCAGGTCGTATGTGGTGGATGCGGGCATGGCTCTCCTCCTTGGACAGGCCTCCAGCATCAACCTTGCCATGCAGGTAAGGTCAATAGCCCAGGCCGGCTCGCTTCAACTCCAACCCATATTGCCCCATGGCGATGCGGTATTTGTTGATCTGGCCCGCCTGCAGGTTCAGACGTGTGCTGCGTTGGTCCTCGACACCCGCGGCGCAGCCGGGCATTTGCCCGGGCAGCAGGCGCAGGCGCACATCCACCGGGCCGGGCGGCAGGTTGAACGAGGTGGACTGCTCCTGGAACACGCGCCCGGAGAGCTGGTCGTTGAGGTAGATACCGATTTCGCAACTGGTGGCCACTTCCAGGCGCTCCCGGGAAATGATCAGCACGCTGTAGTCCGAGTTGCCCTCGGCACTGGCCGGTGGCACTGCAGCCAGCGTGCTCAATAGCCCTACGACGCCCAATGCTGCCCTGAACATGAAGAATCTCCTGCTTGCGTGATCATCAAAGGCGCAGCTTGGCCGACGCGCGCGCGGATTTCCACCCCGGCTGTTGTCGACAGATCTTGACCTTGCCCCGATGGCAAGCTTGAGACTCGTGGAAAACCTGAAGGAGGTAACCCCCATGCAAGTGTTCAATGTACAAGGCATGACCTGCGGCCATTGCGTGAAAGCCGTGACCCGGGCGGTGCAGGAGCAGGATGCCGCGGCCAAGGTGGAGGTCGACCTGGCAGCCAGGCAGGTACGGGTGCAGAGCGACTTGGCTCAGGAGCAGATCCTCACGGCCATTCGCGATGAGGGTTATCAGGCCGACGTAGCCTGAACACTTGCCTGTGGGAGCGGGCGTGCCCGCGAACACCGGCGCAGCCGGTGCCATCCACCGCGCCGCCTGATTCGCGGGCACGCCCGCTCCCACAGGGACCGCGGCAGCCCTTGGATTTGTTGCAAATGTTTTCATGTCGATAGGGCCCACAGCAGGTAGAATCGAGCACTTGCTTAGCCTGCTATGGATTCCAGATGAACCTGCGAATGGTGCTCATCCTGGGCGCACTCAGTGCGTTCGGGCCCTTGGCGATCGACTTCTACCTGCCCGCCTTCCCGGCCATGGCGCAGGCGTTCGCCACCGATGAAAAACACGTCCAGGCCACCTTGGCCGCCTACTTCCTTGGCCTGTCCATCGGGCAACTGGCCTATGGGCCGGTAGCTGACCGCTTTGGCCGACGCAAGCCGCTGATGTTCGGGGTGACCCTGTTCACCCTGGCGTCACTGGCCTGTGCCTATGCCCCCAACCTCGACACCCTGGTGCTGGCGCGTTTCGTCCAGGCGTTGGGCGGTTGCGCCGGGATGGTGCTGTCGCGGGCCATCGTCAGTGACAAGTGCGACCCGGTGGCTTCGGCCAAGGTGTTTTCGCAATTGATGCTGGTCATGGGCCTGGCGCCGATCCTGGCACCGATGCTGGGCGGGGTGCTGGTGAACGTGGCCGGCTGGCAATCGATCTTCCTCGCCCTGAGCCTGTTCAGCGCCGGCTGCCTGCTGGCGGTCAGCCTGGGCCTGCCGGAAAGCCTGCCCGAGCACATACCGCGGCAACCGCTGTCTGGCGCCTTGCGCCAGTACTTGCGCCTGTTCGCTGACCGGGTGTTCGTCGGCCATGCCCTGACCGGTGGTATCGCCATCGCCGGCATGTTTGCCTACATCGCCGGTTCACCCTTCGTGTTCATCAAGCTTTACGGCGTGCCGGCCGAGCATTACGGCTGGTTGTTCGGCACCAATGCCGCCGGCTTTATCCTGGTGGCGCAGGTGAATGCACGCTTGCTGGCCAAGCGCGGGCCGGCGTTCCTGCTGGCGCGTGCGGTGTGGTTGTACCTGGTCGCGGGCCTGGCGTTGCTGGGCGTGGCGGCACTGCGGCCAACACAGCTGTGGCCACTTCTGGTACCGCTGTTCGTCTGCATCTCCAGCCTCGGCTGCATCATCCCCAACGCCTCTGCCTGTGCCATGAGCGGGCAGGGCGCGCGGGCCGGCAGTGCCTCGGCGCTGATGGGCTGCCTGCAGTTCAGCGTCGCCGCCGGCGCAGCGGCGCTGGTCGGGCTGCTGCATGATGGCAGTGCGGTGCCGATGGCGCTGGTGATCAGCCTGTGCGGGGCGCTGGTGGTCAGTGTCGCGCTGCTGACCCGACGCTTGCCGGCCAAGGCTCCCGCATAAGCGGGTGAGGTGCCTGCAGGCGGGTTTCCAACGTGGCGACGAAGGCACGCGCCTCGGCCTCGCTGCGGAAACTGACCACGTGTTGATCGAGCTGGACCTGCCAGGAGCAGGCGGGGTTTCGGCTCGACGCACTGACGACAATTTTCATCGCGGCATACCTCCAAAGGGGGAGAGCGGATGAAATGTAGCGCTGCACATTCTGCCTGCCATGACCTGAATCAGTGTCCTGACTGACGGTCGGCAAGAACGTTTTCTACATGTTTTTTCCTGCGTGGGGTGCAATGCCCGCAAGCACGTGGAACCTTCGCTTTGGCTTGCGCTACTTGTGGAAATTGGTTGTCGGCCGCGTCCGAAGTTGCATCCGGTGTTTTTTCCGCCCGTCGTTCTCGTGCTCCTGCCATGGGGGCCGGGCTGCTTGCCCGCGCGGTCCGGGCAGCTTTCACGCACTGTTTCACTGCTTGCCATGGGTAGGCATACCCAGTGGTTTTTGGCCGGTGGTGCCACTGCCCAACGCTGCCTGAATGGCGTTTTTTGCGGCTTATACTGGCGAACCAGGCCAGTGCCAGCGAGAGGCGCTTCCCTGCCAGGGGTGGCCATCGCATCCACACAGTGAACTTGCAGGGAGTTACAGGGACATGAACGCAGCCAGCAGTATCAGCCAGATTGCCAGCCTGATGGCCGACCCCAAGCGCAGTGCCATGTTGTGGGCATTGATCGATGGCACGCCGCGGCTGGCCAACGAGCTCGCGGTAATGACAGGCCTGACCTCGTCATCGGCCTGCGCTCACCTTTCGTTGTTGTCATCGGCCGGTTTGCTCCGGCATGAAGCACGGGGCCGCAAGCGCTACTTCCGGCTGGCCACCCCGCAAGTCGGGGCAGCGGTGGAGGCGCTGGCCAGTGTCCAGTTGGAGAGCGCCAGGGGGGAGCGGGCCAAGGCGCCGGTATCACCGCTGCCCATGTCGATACGCAGGGCGCGTCGCTGTGGCGATCACCTGGGCGGGGAACTGGCCGGCGAGCTGTATCACCGTCTGGTGGTGGCCGGCTGGTTGGAGGGGAGTGGTCGACAGCTGATGGTCAGCGAGGAGGGGCGGACGCAGTTGGCTTTGGTCGGGGTCTACATCGATGCCTTGGCGCCGCATCAGCAACGTGGCTGTGTGATCTGCCGCTGCACCGAGTGGAACGACCAAGGGCCGCATCTGGGTGGCGTACTGGGGCAGGCCTTGTTCCGGCTGTTCCTGCAATCTGGCTGGATGCGCGAGGCCGAGGACTCGCGGGCATTGCATATTTCTGCGTTGGGTATCCAGCAGATCAATCGCATTGCCCGCGTGCCGACGTTGCAGGTCGGTTGAGTCGTGGTCAGGTCACTCAGGCCAGCCGGGCATCCAGGCTGTTCTGGGCCAGGCGACGGGCCTGGTCTTCGGTCATGCCCAGGTGGGTGTGCAGGGCGTGGAAGTTTTCGGTGACATAGCCGCCGAAGTAGGCCGGGTCGTCTGAGTTGACCGTGACCTTCACGCCGCGCTCGAGCATGTCGAGGATGTTGTGCTGGCTCATGTGGTCGAACACGCACAGCTTGGTGTTCGACAGCGGGCACACCGTGAGCGGGATCTGCTCGTCGATGATGCGCTGCATCAGGCGCTCGTCCTCGATGGCGCGCACGCCGTGGTCGATACGCTTGACCTTCAGCAGGTCCAGGGCTTCCCAGATGTACTCGGGCGGGCCTTCCTCGCCGGCATGGGCAACGGCGACCAGGCCTTCACTGCGGGCGCGGTCGAACACACGCTGGAACTTGCTCGGTGGGTGGCCCATTTCCGAACTGTCCAGGCCAACAGCGATGAACGCATCGCGGAACGGCAGGGCCTGGTCGAGGGTTTTCTGTGCCTCATCTTCGCTGAGGTGGCGCAGGAAACTGAGGATCAGGCCGCTGCTGATGCCCAGTTGCTGGCGACCGTCCTTGAGCGCCTGGTTGATGCCGTTGAGCACCACTTCGAAGGGGATGCCGCGGTCGGTGTGGGTCTGTGGGTCGAAGAACGGTTCGGTGTGGATCACGTTCTGCGCCTTGCAGCGTTGCAGGTAGGCCCAGGTCAGGTCGTAGAAGTCCTGCTCGGTACGCAGCACGTCGGCGCCCTGGTAATACAGGTCCAGGAACTCCTGCAGGTTGTTGAAGGCATAGGCACCGCGCAAGGTCTCCACATCGGCCCAGGGCAGGGCGATCTTGTTGCGCTCGGCCAGGGCGAACAGCAGCTCGGGCTCCAGCGAGCCTTCCAGGTGCAGGTGCAGTTCGGCCTTGGGCAGGGCGTTCAACCAGTCATACATGGTGGGTCATCTCGATCAGGTACGGTTGCCGCCATTCTACAGAGCCTGGCCGGGCATTGCGCACGGCCAGGCTGCGACCTGGTGAATCACCAGACCAAGGGTTCGCCCTTGTAGTTGATGAAGCGCAGGCCGCCGTTGCCGCTTTGCGCCTTGATCTGATCAAGCATGCCGCGGGTGCTGGTCAGCACGTCGATCTCGGCGTTTTCACCGCCCATGTCGGTTTTCACCCAGCCCGGGTGCATGGCCAGCACGCACAGGTCGGGGCGTTGTTGCTCGACGACGAAGCTGTTGATCATCGAGTTCAGGGCCGCCTTGCTGGCCTTGTACAGGCAGATTTCGCCGCCATCGGGGATGGTCACGCTGCCCAGGATCGAGCTCATGAAGGCCAGCACGCCGCTACCTTCGCGTACCTGGCCGACCAGGCGGCGGGCCACGCGGATTGGCGCCACGGCGTTGGTCATGAACAGGTCGCCGATGTCCTTGTTCTGTACCGCCTCCAGGTCCTGCGGCAGGGGGCCCATGACCCCGGCGTTGACGAAAATCAAGTCGAACACTTGGCCTTGCAAGCGTTGCTTCAGGGCATCGAGCTGGGCCGTGTCGTTCATTTCCAGCTGTTCGATGTGCACGCCGGGCACATTCGCCAGGGCGCCGGGCTGCTGCGGGTTGCGCACAGTGGCGGTGATGTTCCAGCCGTCTTCGTGCAGGCGTTGCACCAGGCCCAGGCCCAGCCCGCGCGAGGCCCCGATGATAAGTGCGGTTTTTGCGTTAGCCATGTCGATGCGCTCCGTGATCGGTTCGAAGAAGGGTATTGAGGATAATGCACTGTGGTGCCGGGCGCCTTGTCGTAGGTTGTACGAAAAATCACCAGTTGCCTCAGGCCCTTGTGCGGCGTGGCCTTCGGCTTGTTGGCGCACGGGTTATCCACAAGCTGGTCCACAGTTATTGTGTGCAAGCGCAGGTGGCTGTGCAGGGCTACGCAGGCTGTGAGCCTGGGGATAACGTCAGGAGCATCAACGGTTTGCGGCTGTCATCAAATGGTGATCAAAATATGATCAAGGCTCTGCAGCCCTTGAGTAATGCCGCCTGCAAGCGAGTGCCCCAAGCTTATCCACAGGCCGGCCCACAGTTGTTGTGGGCAATGTTCAGCGTGCTTCGAGCAGAATGCGCCCGCGGCTCAAGTCGGCCAACTGCTGCTGCAGTGGCGCCAGGTGGGCGTCACCCAGTGCAATCAACAGGTCCACGCCATTGGCGGTGAACTGCTCATCCAGGACCAGGCCGTCAACCTCCGCCAGGCGCAGCTTCACCAGCGCCAGTTCGCTGAAACTGCAACTGCAGGTGAATTCGCTGCGCTGCACCAGCAGCCGCTTGGGTGCCTGTTGCAGGCACTTGTTGGCACCGCCGCCATAGGCCCTGGCCAGGCCGCCGGTGCCCAGCTGGATACCGCCGTACCAGCGGATCACCAGCACTACCACCTGGTCGCAGTCCTGCGCTTCGATGGCCGCGAGGATTGGCCGCCCCGCGGTACCGCCAGGTTCGCCGTCATCGCTGCTGCGGTACTGGGCGCCAAGCTTCCAGGCCCAGCAGTTGTGGGTGGCGGCCAGGTCGCTGTGGCGTTCGATGAAACTCATCGCGTCGGCGGCACTGCTGATCGGCCCGGCGAGGGTGATGAAGCGGCTTTTGCGGATTTCCTCGCGGTATTCGCAGAGGTCGAGCAGGGTAGAAGGCATAAATGACGATCAGGCAGCCGGCTTGATGCCGCAGCCCTTCAGAATGATGTGGATAAGATTGTTGCTCGCGTCTTCCATGTCCTGCTTGGTCAGGCGGCTGCGGCCGGTTACCTGGCAGATCTGGGTGGCAAAGTCGGCGTAGTGCTGGGTGCTGCCCCACAGCAGGAAGATCAGGTGCACCGGGTCGACCGGGTCCATCTTGCCGGCTTCGATCCAGGCCTGGAACACCGCGGCGCGGCCGCGGAACCATTCGCGGTAGTCGGCACTGAAGTACTCGCTCAGGCAGGTGCCGCCGCTGATCACCTCCATGGCGAAGATCCGCGAGGCTTGCGGGTTGCGCCGGGAGAACTCCATCTTGGTGCGGATGTATTGGCTCAGCGCTTCGCCCGGGTCGTCGTCGACGCTCAAGGCGTTGAAGGTGCTGTCCCACAACTCGATGATGTTGCTGAGCACGGCAATGTACAGGCCCAGCTTGTTGGTGAAGTAGTAATGCAGGTTGGCCTTGGGCAACCCCGCCTTGAGGGCGATGGTGTTCATGCTGGTGCCCTTGAAACCATGGCGGGCAAACTCGTCTTCGGCGGCCTGGATAATGGCCTGTTCGTTCTTCTGGCGGATGCGGCCCGCGGGCTTGCCCGAGGCGGAGAGGCGATGCGCAGGGACTTCTAGGGTCATGGACGATTCCGTACGGGTCAGTGGCTGCGGCTGTCGGACAAGATTACCTGCCTGTGCCGAAGTGACAAGCGTTTGCGGCACAGACTGGCATCAGCGTGTCGCAGCCAGGCTTTCGAGGAAGCTTTCCAGCACCAGGTTTGGCCGCCGGCCCTTGCGCGTTACCCAGCTCAGGCTCAGGTCATAGAAGCGTTGCCGGGGCTTGAGGGCACGCAAGCGACCTTGCTGCACCCAGAACGTGGCGTAGTGGTCTGGCAGGTAGCCGATGTAGCGACCGGTAAGGATGAGAAACGCCATGCCTTCGCGGTCCGAAGCACTGGCCGTGCAGTTCAGCGCCTGGTAATGCGCCTGGATTTCGGCCGGCAGGCGAAAGGTGGGGGTGATGGCTTCCTGGCTGTTGAGGCGGTCGTCGTCGATCTGCTGGTCATCGGCGTAGAACAGCGGGTGGCCGACCGCGCAGTACAGCAGCGAGCGCTCGCTGTACAACGGCTGGTACTCGAGGCCCGACAGCGGGCTGGTCTGTGGCACCACGCCGACATGCAGGCTGCCATCGAGCACGCCATGCTCGACCTGGCTGGGCGCGATCATGCGGATCTGGATGCGCACATCGGGGCCGCGGTCCTTGAGCTCGGCCAGGGCATGGGTGATGCGCATGTGTGGCAAGGTCACCAGGTTGTCGGTCAGGCCAATGTTCAGCTCGCCACGCAAATGCTGGTGCAGGCCGTTGACCTCGGTGCGGAAGCTTTCCAGGGCGCTGAGCAGCTGCAGCGCCGAATGGTAGACCTCGCGGCCTTCCTCGGTCAGCGAGAACCCGGCGCGGCCGCGCTGGCACAGGCGCAGGCCCAGGCGTTGCTCGAGGTCGTTCATCTGCTGGCTGATGGCCGAACGGCCAATGCCCAGCACGTTTTCCGCGGCCGAGAAGCCGCCGCATTCGACGACACTGCGGTAGATCTTCAGCAGGCGGATGTCGAAATCGCTGACTTGGGCGAGTGGATCGGGGCGTCGGCTCATTAGTTTAGTCAGGGCATGTCTGAAGATTAGAAATGTTGGCTTTTTCAGACTTTATCGCCGTGCCAATTTAGCTGCAACAACATCCATCGTTGCCTAATCGTCTTCCGAGGAACCGCCGATGAACATGCCCGAAACCGCTACCGCCGGTATCGCCAGCCAGCTCAAGCTGGATGCCCACTGGATGCCCTACACCGCCAACCGCAACTTCCAGCGCGACCCACGCCTGATCGTGGCGGCCGAAGGCAGCTACCTGGTCGACGACCAGGGGCGCAAGATCTTCGATGCCCTGTCCGGCTTGTGGACCTGTGGCGCCGGGCACACCCGCAAGGAAATCACCGAGGCAGTGGCCCGCCAGATCGGCACCCTGGACTACTCCCCGGCCTTCCAGTTCGGCCACCCGCTGTCGTTCCAGCTGGCCGAGAAGATCACCGAGCTGACCCCGGGCGACCTGAACCATGTGTTCTATACCAACTCCGGTTCCGAGTGTGCCGACACCGCGCTGAAGATGGTGCGTGCCTACTGGCGCCTGAAAGGCCAGGCCACCAAGACCAAGATCATCGGCCGTGCCCGTGGCTACCACGGCGTGAACATCGCCGGTACCAGCCTGGGTGGCGTCAACGGCAACCGCAAGCTGTTCGGTCAGCTGCTGGATGTCGACCACCTGCCTCACACCGTGCTGCCGGTGAACGCCTTCTCCAAAGGTATGCCGGAAGAGGGCGGTATCGCCCTGGCTGACGAGATGCTCAAGCTGATCGAGCTGCACGACGCCTCCAACATCGCTGCCGTGATCGTCGAGCCGCTGGCAGGTTCGGCTGGTGTACTGCCGCCGCCGAAGGGTTACCTGAAGCGCCTGCGTGAAATCTGCACCCAGCACAACATCCTGCTGATCTTCGACGAAGTGATCACCGGCTTCGGCCGCATGGGCGCGATGACCGGCTCCGAAGCCTTCGGCGTGACCCCGGACCTGATGTGCATCGCCAAGCAGGTGACCAACGGCGCCATCCCGATGGGCGCGGTGATCGCCAGCAGCGAGATCTACCAGACCTTCATGAACCAGCCGACCCCGGAGTACGCCGTGGAATTCCCGCACGGCTACACCTACTCGGCCCACCCGGTAGCCTGCGCCGCCGGCATCGCCGCGCTGGACCTGCTGCAGAAGGAAAGCCTGGTGCAGGCCGCCGCCGAGCTGGCGCCGCACTTCGAGAAGCTGCTGCATGGCGTGAAGGGCACCAAGAACATCGTCGATATCCGCAACTACGGCCTGGCCGGCGCGATCCAGATCGCTGCCCGCGACGGTGATGCCATCGTGCGTCCGTACGAAGCGGCGATGAAACTGTGGAAGGCAGGCTTCTATGTACGCTTCGGTGGCGACACCCTGCAGTTCGGCCCAACCTTCAACACCACGCCGCAGGAACTGGACCGCCTGTTCGACGCAGTGGGCGAAACCCTGAACCTGATCGACTGATCTTTCCGATTCTGATGCCAGGCGCGTGAACACATCGCGCGCCTGCCTCAACCTTCTTTATCTGGAGTTTTGCATGAGCATTGTTCAGCACCTGATCCACGGCGAACTGGTTACCAAGGGTGAGCGCACCGCCGATGTCTTCAACCCGTCTACCGGCCAGGCCGTGCGCAAGGTCGAGCTGGCCAGCCGCGCGACCGTGCAGGAAGCGATCGACTCGGCCAAGGCTGCCTTCCCGGCCTGGCGCAACACCCCACCGGCCAAGCGCGCCCAGGTGATGTTCCGCTTCAAGCAACTGCTGGAGCAGAACGAAGCGCGTATCTCGCAGATGATCAGCGAAGAGCACGGCAAGACCCTGGAAGATGCTGCCGGTGAACTGAAGCGTGGTATCGAGAACGTCGAGTTCGCCTGCGCCGCGCCGGAAGTGCTGAAAGGCGAGTACAGCCGCAACGTCGGCCCGAACATCGATGCCTGGTCCGACTTCCAGCCACTGGGCGTGGTTGCCGGTATCACCCCGTTCAACTTCCCGGCCATGGTGCCGCTGTGGATGTACCCACTGGCCATCGCCTGCGGCAACGCCTTCATCCTCAAGCCTTCCGAGCGCGACCCGAGCTCGACCCTGTTCATCGCCCAGCTGCTGCTGGAAGCCGGCCTGCCGAAGGGCATCCTCAACGTGGTGCACGGCGACAAGGAAGCGGTGGATGCGCTGATCGAAGCGCCGGAAGTGAAGGCCCTGAGCTTCGTCGGTTCGACTCCGATCGCCGAGTACATCTACGCCGAAGGCACCAAGCGCGGCAAGCGTGTGCAGGCCCTGGGTGGTGCGAAGAACCACGCGGTGCTGATGCCGGATGCCGACCTGGACAATGCCGTGAGCGCACTGATGGGTGCTGCCTATGGTTCGTGCGGCGAGCGTTGCATGGCCATTTCGGTGGCGGTGTGCGTGGGTGACCAGGTGGCGGACGCCCTGATTGCCAAGCTGGAACCGCAGATCAAGGCCCTGAAGATTGGTGCCGGCACCTCGTGCGGCCTGGACATGGGCCCGCTGGTGACGGCTGCTGCCCGTGACAAGGTGGTGGGCTATATCGATGACGGTGTTGCTGCTGGCGCCAAGCTGGTGGTGGATGGCCGTGGTTTCCGTGTGGCCGGTAATGAGGATGGCTATTTCGTCGGTGGCACCCTGTTCGACAAGGTGACCCCGGAGATGCGCATCTATAAGGAAGAGATCTTCGGCCCGGTGCTGTGCGTAGTGCGTGTGAACAGCCTGGAGCAGGCCATGCAACTGATCAACGATCACGAGTATGGCAACGGCACCTGCATCTTCACCCGTGACGGTGAAGCGGCGCGCCTGTTCTGCGACGAGATCGAAGTGGGCATGGTCGGTGTGAACGTACCGCTGCCGGTGCCGGTGGCCTACCACAGCTTCGGTGGCTGGAAGCGCTCGCTGTTCGGTGACCTGCATGCCTATGGCCCGGACGGCGTGCGCTTCTATACCCGTCGCAAGGCGATCACCCAGCGCTGGCCGCAGCGTGCCAGCCATGAGGCTTCGCAGTTTGCCTTCCCTAGTTTGTAAGGGATGAGCAGAAGCGGGGAGGCCGACAGGCCTCCCCGCTTTGTTTTTGGGGTTTGGTGTTTTGGCTTTTGGTTGTTGTGTGCGTCAGGGCGGCTATGGGCCTGTCTTGAGATGGTATTGGCTTTGGAAGGTGCCTGCCTTTGCTCTTCTGGCGCTCGTGAGATCGAGCGCCGCCCGCGCGGCGCATCGCCGGCAAGCCGGCTCCCACATCTGTTTCGGGCCAGTTTGTCCTGTGAGTTCACCGCTGCCCGCCTTGTTTGTTCCCTTCGATATCGAAGGTAGCGCCGCTGCTCTTCATCAATCTTCAGCCATACACCCAGGGTGCGAGTGCGGAGAAGGCAGGAGTAATTGGCCCGAAACAGATGTAGGAGCCGGCTTGCCGGCGATGCGCCGCGCGGGCGGCGCTCGATCTCATAGGCGCTGAAGGTGTTGTGGCGAACATCTGGTGGCCTTGATAGGGTCTTCGCCTGGAATATTTCAAATAAATGAAATTAACCCTTGACCGCCTTCTGAATCCCCTTATAATGCGCCCCACTTCCAGCGACGCCGGAACGA
>NZ_JAWJYQ010000049.1:0-48299 GCF_032971465.1 Pseudomonas sp. LSJ-87
CAACTTTTCGGGGGCAGTCCAACCTGTGGGAGCAACTGTCTTGTCCAAATTCCAAAAGTTGGCGCGATTCCCTGTGGGAGCGGCCTTGTGTCGCGAAAGGGCTGCAAAGCAGCCCCAGCAATTTCAACTATTGCGCATCAATCCTGGGGCCGCGTTGCGGCCCTTTCGCGACACAAGGCCGCTCCCACAGGTACAGCGACAACCTCGAGATCAACGCTGCACCCGTGGGCTTGCCGGCGATGGGCTGCAACGCAGCCCCTGGAAAACTCAGAAACCCCAGGATTGCTAATAGCCAGTCATCTCCAGATACCCACGCCCACCCGCACTCCCGGTCAAGCGCACTGGCCCCTCCCAATACGGGAACCGCGTCTCCATCCAGGCCTGCGACTCCACAGCTTCGACCTGCACATCCACGCCATGCCCCGGCACCTGCACCCGCCATCGCGTCGGCACCTGCTTGCCGTTCTTCTGCCGGGCCCAGGCCAGCGCCTGCAGCTGGATCTGCGCGCCCTGCAGTGCCACCACCTCACCTTGCGGGCCGACCCAGGTCCCGGCGCGATACGCCTCCCCCTGCACCTCGCGCACCTGGAACAGCATCAGCCTGGCGCCACTGTCCAGGTGCAGGGAAAACCAGTCCCAACCCGTCTGCCCGGCAGCCAGCGGCTGGCTGCTCCATTCCCGGTCCAGCCAGGCCTGGCCGGTAACAGCAATGCACTGGCCGTCACGCTGCACTTCCCCACTCACCCGATAGAAAGGCTGACTGTAATAGTACGAAGCCTGCCCCTTGCCGGACTTCTCGCTGTAGCCCTGGTCCCCGTGCAGCACCAAGGGCTGATCGCTGTGCAGTTGCAGGTCGTAGCGAAAGCCGTCACCACCGGCGACCATTTGCAGATGCTCGATGCCACTGTTGCCCTGCAACGACCAGTCATTGATCCACGCCTGGAACGGCTGGGCCTGCACGCCAGCCTGGCCGATACCCCCACGCGCCAAGGTTTCGCCAGACTGATGACCACCGGGACCGGTCAACGCCGCGTGCCCCAACCACAGGTTCGGGCTGTTCCAGCCAGCAGTCTCGGGGCCTGGCCGCAGGGCCGAGCGAAACAGCGTCCACTGCGCACCCCAGTCCCGCCCCTGGAGGTCCTGGAGGTTGGCGGTGACATACCACCATTCGATGCGGAAGCCATCATGTACCCCGTGGTCACGCGGAAATTCCAGGCGATGCAGAAGTTGCGCAGGGAACACGTAGAGCGGCAAACGCCAGCCGAATGCCTGCACGTTCACCACCGCGACCAGGCACCAGGCCAGCAGGATGCCCAGCGGAATCGCCAGCAGCACGGTAAGGCTGCTCAGCAGCAATGTCTGCCCAAGGCTCAGCCACACCAGGTGCGTGCGCCGCACACCCAGAGCCCACAGCGGCGCCAACTGGCCCAGGCGGGTCTGGCCCAGGGTCAGCAGGTTGATGAACAGCGCCACGCCTGCCACGCCAAGGGTAAGGCTGTTGAGCGCGGCGGTGGCGGCGAAGGTGCGGTTGAACACGTCGGTCGACCAGCGTTTGAGCCGCGTCTGCTCGACCACGCGGCTGTCGTCCAGGGCGAAGCGCTGTTGCAATGCAGCCTCGAGCGCCGACACCTGTGCGCCCACCAGATCGACACTCAACCCGGTCAGGGTTGCCTGTGGCCAATGCCCGCGCAGCCAGCCGGCATTGACCAGCATGTGCCCTTTGGGGTTGCCGTAATCGGCATAGATGCCCACAACGCTCAGGGCTGGCGAAGTGTCCGCGAGCAGCCTCAGGCGATCACCCAGCTGCAGCTTCAGTCGCCTGGCCAGCTGTTCACTGAGCATCACGGCCTGCCCAGCGGCCAGTTGTTGCCAGGCCTGCTTTTGCTGCGCCAGCAATGGCCAGCGTGTGCGATAGACGGGATGATCGACGATGCCCTGGACCTGCACCGGCCAGCCCTGCAGCTGTGTTTCCACACGCCAGCCGGGCAATACCACCTCCACCGAAGGTTGCTGCCCGAGCCACTCGGCTATCTGCAAGCCCTGGGCGGTGTCCCTTGGGGTGACATACAAGTCGGCGGACAGGCGCAGGTCAAGCCAGCTGACAAAGGTCTTGCGAAAGCCCTCGGTCATGCTGCCCACCCCGACACTGGCCGCCAGCGCCAGCAACAGAGCCATCAACGCCAGGCTCAGGGCCGGCAATTGCTGGCGGCTGTCGGCGACGAACCATTGCGCCAAAGGCCGCCGGCAATGGCGCGCCAGCCAGGCCAGCACCCGGTCGAGCAAGGCCGGCAGCAGCAGCGCCGCCGCCAGCAGCAAGCCTGCCAGCAGGCCGAACGCGCTGGGCAGGCTGTCGCCCAGCACGCCACAGCCCAGGGCCAGCAAAAGCAACAGGCCGGCCACCAGGGCCTGGCGCCGCAACCAAGGCCCCTGGGCCAACCGCCATGCCTGAGGTTGCGCCAGCGCCAGCAATGGCAACCGCGCCGCACGCAACACACTGCCCAAACCTGCCAGCAGCGCCCCCAGCACGCTCACCAGCACGCCCATCAGCCACCACCCGGCGGGCAGGCTCAGCGCCCCGGCGACCTGGGCGCCATACAGGCCGCGCAAGCTGGCGGCCACATCGGGCAGCAACCACGCGGCCAGCCCGTAACCACTGGCCACGCCGGCCAGGCCGCCCAGCACCGCGAACAGCCCCAGCTCCAGCACCAAGGCGCACAGCAAGGTTTGCAGGCTGATGCCACAGGCGCGCAGGTTGCGAATCAGGCCGCGCCGCTGTTCCAGTGCCAAACCGATTGCGGCATGGGCAATGAACAGGCCGACGACGAACGCCAGCAGGCCAAGGGCGGTCAGGTTGAGGTGGAAACTGTCGGTCAGCCGCTGTAAGCCGCCATCGTCCTGCCGGGGTTGCAGCTCAAGGTAAGGCGAGATATCCGCCGGCAGCGGCCCCGGCGTGGCAGCCACCAGCAAGCGCGACAACTGACCGGGTGCATGCAGCAACGCTTGGGCGTGGCCGATATCGACCACGATCACCCCTGGGGCCAGCGCTGGCTGTAGAACCAACGGCGGCAGCAGCTGCCCTTCGCTGTCGCGTGCTGAGGCCCCGGGGCCGGCATGCAGCTGGCGCAAGGTGTCCGGCCCGACCCAGGCTTGCCCGGGCTTGCCGACAAAGGCCTGCAGATCGAACGTTCCGGGCTGCACACCGGCGATGCTGCTGGCCGGCGGCAGGCTCAACGGCTCGATGCCGATCAACCGCACGCTGCGCGCCGGCTCACCAGCAAAGCGCAAGCGCCCTTCCAGTACCGGCGTCACCGCCCAGCCCAGCCTGCGCAACTGCACGTACAGTGCCTGGTCGAAGCGCTCGCCACGGCGCGGCACCAGTTGCGCCTGCAACGGCCCGGCCAGCACCGCGCTGGCGCGGGCATAGTCGCTGCGTGCCTGGCTGTTCAGCGCCTGCACGCCGGTCCACAGCGCCGTTGCCAGCCACAGGCCGGTGAAGATGCTGAAAAACTGCACGCGATGGCGCCGCCAGTGGCTGAGCAGCGCCAGCAGGGCCAGCGATAGAAGCCTCATCCGCCCTGCTCGGGCCGCACGCGGCCGGCCTGCAGGTAACAACGCTGCTGCAAGCGCGCCGCCAGCCGCGGGCTATGGGTCACCATCAGCACCCCACTGCCAGCCTCGGCGACCAGTTGCAACAACAGGCTCAACACCTCATCGCTGCTGGTTTCATCGAGGCTGCCGGTGGGTTCGTCGGCCAGCAACCAGGCCGGGCGCCCGGCCAGGGCGCGGCCGATGGCAACCCGCTGTTGCTGGCCGCCAGACAATTGCTCCGGGTAACGCGCCAGCAAATCCGCCAAACCCAGGCGCTGCGCCAGGTAGGCCAGCCAATCGGGATCATGCCGACCGGCCAGCCGCGCCTGGAACGCAAGATTGGCCCCCACGTCCAGGCTGCTGATCAGGTTGTACTGCTGGAACACCAGGCCAATGCCCTCCCGCCGCCACAACGCCAGCGACGCATCGGACCGGCTGTCGAGCGGGGTATCGTCGATCAGGATGCGGCCACTGTCGGCACGGTCCAGGCCGGCCACCAGGTGCAGCAAGGTGCTCTTGCCGCTGCCCGACTCGCCCATCAGCGCCAGGCTGCTGCCGCGCGCCAGGCGCAGGTCGACACCCTGCAGCACGGGGAGCGGGCCCTGGGGGGTGGGGAATGATTTGTGCAGTTGCTCGATGACCAGCATCGATGGGCCTTGGTGGGTTCAGGGGTCTTCTTAGGAATAGCAGGTTCATCGCGGCGTGAACGAACACTCGTCGTATTCCTCGATAAAGCAATTCCCGGCTCTATTCGATAAGCGGCTTCCAACTTCAACCCTCGATGAACTTATTAATTCCGCGACTCTGAAAGCCTTACCGAAAAGTCAACATAAACAGCCCCGCACCAATAAAAAAAGACACTTCCTACAGAAAGTTCTTTTTATTGGTCGATATCCACTTTCAGACGAGAAAACAATGACCTGAATCAGAAACCATCGACTACGATCAGCATTCACTTCGCACCAGTTACGGCAAGAGACTCAACCATGGAAAAACCAGTAGTTCTGCACGCCGCTGGCCAGGTCGATATCGCTTTGGAAAGCGCCCACCAGTACGCCTATTTCCAGCTACTGGAATTGCTGTATCACGTACACGACGACGATCTGGAACAACGCCCACTTGCTCGAGAGACGCGACGCCGATTACGGCTGGAAGTGTCGCCCAGCCTGTCTTTCCCTGTTGCCGACGTGTTGCGCGCCGATCGCTTGAAGGACGACCGCTACCGCATCCAGGCAAGTTTTCTGGGCCTGCATGGCACAGACTCGCCACTGCCCACTTACTACCTTGACGAAATCGCCTATGCCCACTCTCCCCGGCAGGGCCCGGCCAGGTCATGCCGATCGGCTCCTTGCCCCGGTCCGCAAACGCATGCAGCTGCCCATCCAGGTCGAAGACACTGCCGCGCAAGCCACCGCTGATCGCCAGAGGCTCCAGGCCGAAGCTCACGTTCAGCTCCCCGCGATTGTCGAAAAACGCGTTGCGTATGGCTTCAGCCTGCTTGAGCTGCACCATGACTTCGGGGCGGACCAGGTAACCTTCATCCGCACGGGAGTACAGCGCATCGAGGTTGTCTTCGAGAAACACCGCAAGGTACTGGTCCTGGAAGCGCTTGAGCTGGCCTTGCGGGCCAAAGAAGGCTTCAAAATCCTTGAGCGACACATCCGGCCCGGCCGGGTCGATGGGATAGCGTGAGGCCAGTCGCTCCTGGTAGACGCTGTAAACCTCGGCATCCCAACGCTGCTCCAGCTCCCGTAACGCCATGACCATCAACACCTGCGAAGTCTGCTCCGCCAGCTGGCGAACATGCCGATTGAGGGGTTCCGGCAGGCCCGTGGCAATGCGCTGAAGGTTGCGAATGGGGTCGGGCGCCGTTTCCGAAAAACGGCTCAACACTAGCGCCAGGGCGGCCTTGCCCCGGTCAGGGCTGTCCTGCACCGCCTTCAGGTAGTCGTGTACAGCGCTGATCGCCTGGAGTGTTTCGTCATGGTAGGACGGTTTGTCACCCCGCACGTCGAGCATCCCCGAAAGCCCCGCGAAAGACCGATAGATGCCCATGGCCTGCATGCGAACCTGCGGATCGGCGTTCGATTCCTTCTCGCTGTCCGCGGCCTGCGGATAGATCAGCGTATTGCTGCGCACGGTTTCCAGCAGCCGGCGTATCGGCGCTGCCGGGCCGCTGACTTGTTCCAGAACACCCAAGGCATGCGCAAGATCGCTGAACTCGGCAACCGAAAACTGGTTCAGCACACGCCGCCAACTGTCGATGTAGTCGGCGCTGTACAGGGCTCGCAGACGCTCCGCCAGGGCCTGGCGGTCCATGTCGGAGTAGTCGAGGCTACGCCGCTCCCCTAGCACCCACTGATCGACCAGGGCGAGGTCGGCCACGTTCTGGCTATGCTGGTCGAAATAGTCGCGAAAGCCCGTCGCCGTCAGTAAAGGTGGCAGGGACAAATTGGCGTCGACGGCCGCCTGGTGATCGCGCTCGGCCAGTGGCCTGTAGACGATATCGAACGCTGGGCCGATCTCGTTGCGCAAATCCAGCTCACCGTGCAATTGCTCCCGAGCCTGCTGCCTCAAGCCGATGTAGACACGCTCGGCCAGCGGTAGCTTGCGCAACTGCTGCTGCGCTTGGGCAACGACCTTCCGATACTCCGGCAGCTCGACATCTGCGTAGGCCAAAGCGTACCTGAGGTGGCGCATCAGCGCGGCCTGCAGCTGGCCCTGGCCCGGATACGCCCTTTGCCACTCGCGAGCCATCCATTGCTCGACCATCTCCGCCCGACGATTACCGCGATCCTCGATCATGCGATACACGCGCAATGCCGCCAACTGCTCGTCGCTACCGGGGGCAGCTTGCTTGACAGACGCTGCCACGCCGCCCGCAATCACCGGTAGAAAGCGCTGGGCCAGGGCATTCAGGTACGCCTGGTCCACTTGCGGGCCAATGGCTTTGCCCTGGTACAGCCCCATATCCGTGAACACACTCCAACCAGAGCGATAATCGCCGTACAGGCTCACGGCATCACGGATCTCATTCAACGGCAGCAGCAGGCCGCGCCCGGTCAAATCATCCTTGGCGTCCGTGCTGGTGTTGCTGAACGCAAGGCTTTTCTCCAGTACCTGCTCCGCCTTGTCACGGTTGACGCTGTAGAAGTACGCCCAACCACCGGCCATGGCCAACCCGCACACACTCGCCGCCACGGCGCCGCCCTTCAACAGGCGGCCCTTGCGCCGGGCGACCTTGCGGTTGTCGCCCGCCAGGCCGGCCTCGGGGTAGACCACGCGTTGCAACAGCCGCTGCGCGAAATACACCACGGAGGTGCCTTGCGGCTTGGTCGACAACGCCGGGGTAGCGAAGGCAAAGGCGCGGGCAGAAGCATCCGCGAGCAGGTTGCGCACTTCGCCTCGCTGGTAGACCGAGGAAAAGTACAGGCCACGCACCAGGGGTGGGGTGCTGTAGCGGTCACTGACCAGTACATCTCCAAGGAAATTCAGCAACATCTCCTGCGCCCCGCTCAGCTCCCGAAGCAGCGAGCAGGCGCTCTTGCCCGTGGTGCCAGGCGCGCCCACGGTAGCGCTCATCAGTTGCCTGCCGAGGCGCCCCAGGAAGCCCTGATAGGCTCCCTCCAGCTCCTGCAGCCAGGCATCGAAGTCCTTTACCGAACCCAACGTGAAGGTAAAGCCCTGCACCTCTTCCCGCTCACGGGCCGGGAGCGCGGCGAACAGTTCCTCGAAACCGTCCAGCAAGTCGAACTTGCTCATCACCACGTACAGCGGCAAACGCGTACCCAACTCACCGCCCAGCTCCGTCAGGCGCGCGCGCAGCATCAAGGCCAGGTCACGTCGCGCCTTCGCCGGTCGCCCGAACAGGTTGACCATATCCACCAGCAAGACCACGCCATTGAGTGGCCGTCGGCTGCGGTTCTGGGCAAGCCAGCCAATCATGTGCCGCCACAGGCGTCGCTCGACGCCCGCCGGCAGGCCTGTGGGCTCGGCCGGTGCTCTCGCCGTCAGTGCCGCCTCCTGCACTGCTGGCAGCGTGTTGTTATCGCCCCCCTCCTCCTTGATGGGCTTAACCACACGCGCCGGGCGCTCAGGCTGGCTGATGAACTCGCCCGGCGGATCGATCAGCACCGCGTCGTCACCTACCCACCAGTCGATGCCAAAAGCCAGGTCCGGATCCGTGCAGGCCCGCTGGGTGGCGCCATCGGTGGGGGCGAGTGCAAAACGCTGATCCGAACGGCTGACGAAGCTCGACTTGCCCGCATTCTGTTCGCCAAGGATGAGGTACCACGGCACATCGTAACGGTGCCCGCGGCCACCTTGGCTGTCGCGCAAGCGGGCCAGGCTGCTGTCGAGGGAGCGCTGCTGGGCCTGCAGATGCACCAGGCACGGGTCTTCCACCTCGCGCCGCTGCCGTTGCTGTTCGCGTACGATCGAGCGGTTGCGCCGATGCACCCACGCGCTCCATGCCAGCAATGGCAGCATCACCAGCAGCACGGTTGCCGCAATCCGCACCGGCAGGTCAACCAACGGTTGCTGCTCACGCCAACGCCATTCAGGCCCCAACCACCATAGCCAGACCACTGCGGCAGCAACGCCG
Source organism: Pseudomonas sp. LSJ-87 (assembly GCF_032971465.1). NCBI lineage: Bacteria > Pseudomonadati > Pseudomonadota > Gammaproteobacteria > Pseudomonadales > Pseudomonadaceae > Pseudomonas > Pseudomonas sp. LSJ-87. Next base: position 8,192 of record NZ_JAWJYQ010000049.1, read on the forward strand.
AGCAGTACCACACCAACAACTACCGGCATTGCCTGACGCTGCACCAGCAATACACCGCGCAGCAGACTGTCCTTGTTCACTTTCATAGCGGCAAACCTTACCGACTGCATATCCGAATGATTTAAGGCACCTCACAGTGCACACTGGCAAAAACAGTAGCAGCATTGAAAAACACTATTCAATGATATCAAGCAAGAAATACCAGCTAACACTTTTCTTGCAGACGCCGGTGACTTTCCTGAATTATGAAATAAAAAGAACTTGCCTCAGGAAAGTTAACAACCCAGCAACTTGTGGGAACTTTCCTACAAATACGCCATGCGCACTTTTCATCAACCCCGGCACATGCCACCAGATAGAGCGCCCAACGCGATAAACATGAAGTTCAAAGACTGGTTCATGCAGGAGCAGCAGACCCTACGGGAATTGGGTGACGACTTTGTCGAGGACGACCCGCGTCTGGCGCCTGTCCTTGGTCGCACCGCCTCGGACCCGGCCAGCGAGTACCTGATGGAACACTTCGCCTTCCTGACCGCTCGCCTGGGCTGGTACCAGTGCGACCATCTTGGCACTCCGACGGAAATTACCGGGTGCAGTAAAAAAATAATTTGGGAAGCCATTTATAGCACTCTGGGTAGAGAGGGCACGAATGCCGAAAAAGATAAAATAGAGGCGGCTAACCTACAGATCGCCAGTCAAATACGTTTCCAAGGTCAATATTTTGACATAGAAACCAAACTTCATTACAACAGATATCGCTACTACGACCCCAATGTAGGCCGCTTCATTGGGAAGGATCCGATAGGCTTCTCTGGAGGCCTAAACATTTACAACTACGGCCCTAATCCCACCGAATGGGTAGACCCGCTGGGACTATGGGGCGAAAATCCAAAATTTAGGTATCGCCAAAATGATAACGGCACTTTACGGAGCGTAGTTGCCCAGATAAGAGACAAAGACCTTGATACTGGAACAAATATCAATCGAAGCTCTCGCAGATACGCCCAAGAAATTGGTTGTAGTGGTGACCATGCTGGCCATGCAATCGCCAACCGCCTAGGCGGTCTAGGCGGAAAGGGAAATGTCTTCCCCCAAAACAGCAATGTAAATACAGGAACATTCAGAGTCTTTGAAGAGAACATTTACAACCAAGCCAAAAACCCAAACACCACCGTAGTCGTTCGGATAACCCCAAAATATGAAGCAGGAGAAACAAGACCACACAGTGTTTTATATCAAGCAAGAGTAAATGGCGTCACGCAAAGACAAGAATTCCCTAACCCTTGCGGCTGCCCATGCCGATGAACTCATAGGAAAAACATGACTCCTACTGAAAAATTACAGCAATTTATAACATCCATGCTCGAATGGGAGACCACACTAGACAAGCTAAAAAAAACCAAAGAATACAATGACGACCCAGAAGTGCGCAACAACATACTGCAATCCAAAAGAAGCGAGCTATTTGAAATATTCACTAACTCCCTGACTTCGCGCGCCTTTAAAAACATTGCAAAAGGTCGACTAGACATATTGGCCACAGCACGCCCCCCGGAGTACGCTCAAGAAATACTAGAGAACACATTAGAAACTGATGATCGTACAACTCTAATTTGCACGCACAATAAGAAATCTATCCTACCCTATCGACGATACACACTAATAACAAAAAATGAGGACACAAGGATCGACAAGGTCGAAGGACGGATCAGCGCAAACGAAGAATGGCATAACGTCAAGAGTATATAGCCAAAGTCATGCCGAGCGAATTCCAACGTAAGGATTATTCATATGCAGCTAATCGTTAGACTTGGAGACACAACCGACCATGGTGGAATAGTCATGGAATCTATCCCACACACAAACCTCAACGGCACGCCTATGGCCGGTAAAGGCAACATGGTTTTCTGTCCTTTATGCAAAGGAGAATTCCCAATCATCGAGGGCAGTGATACCTACCGCGTCAACGGAGTTCCTGTCGCACTCGATGGTATGAAAACCGCGTGCGGCGCCAGCTTGATCGCCAGCGCATCACGCGGCAGCGTGCATCGCTGAGTCACCCAGGCCAAGTGGAGCTGGCGAACAAGAGACATCCCAGAAGTATGTCTGTTGCCGCCGCTCCCGACCTAGAATTGAGAGCTGATACCTACAACAGCGACAACCTGCCTATCGCCATCACCGACGCCAACGGCGGTGAGAAGAAGTGGCCTATAACCCTGATGGCGAGCGGATCTTGGCAGGGTCACAAAAAAGCAGCAACCGATATAAAAACAGGCACACTCGAAATCCCATCCAGCCCCGAAAGGCAGCAACAATGAATGCGACTTTTGATGACCTCATTTTAATACTGAGCACTGATAGCTTTTGTGGCGAAATACTTGACACAACGACAAAGCACGAATCTCTAAAAATCAGAGAAATAGCGCGAAAAATCGTCAAAACAATCATTAACGGTGGCGACAATTATTACATGTGCGCGGATTTTTCCTGCCACCGTATAAAGAAAACTGAAAAAGATTTTTTTGAACTCGCCCAAAAAAGCAACATCCCCAAGCAAACGCTAGAAAAGATAGATAACCTTCACAAAGTCCTTAAGAGTAATTCCGACGAGACAAACACCGCCTCATATGTCATCAACTCAATAGCAAGCCGGCTCTACTGGCTTGTGATCGACGAATTCAACACACCGATCACACCAGAGCTTTTGGAGCTAATTCCTGAAATCGAACCACTCGGATTGGACGTAAAACATTCCGCATGTGAATGGCGAGATGTTTGGTTAGAAAGCCAGTCCGATTGGGATAATTATATAATGTCACTAATGGACGGCATAGACGAAGCCCCATACCTTACCTTCACAAAATTGAAAAGAAATTTAGCTCCGCTAGATTTTCTCCGCAAATGGAACACCCATCTCGGCCCGAAGAAATTTTCACACATCAAGAATTTCATTAACACCGAGGCGCATCATGAACTTGACAAAAAAAATGCACGCGCAGCCGAAAAGATAGACACACTAATTAATTCACTCTAAACAAAGGACCGAATCAAACAACACGCCAACAATACATAGACCTCAACCACAATGAAGAAAATAGTTCGACTTTACGACAAAACCGACCATAGAGGTATCGTGATTGGCTCCATAGACAGTACAGGCCTTAACGGCAAACCGATGGCCGGCAAACGTAACATGGTTTTTTTCCTCAATGCGAAGGCGAGTTGCCAATCATCGAGGGCAGCGACTCCTACCGCGTCAATAGCACTCCTGTCGCGCTTGACGGAATGAAGACCGGCCAGCGCATCACACGGTAGCGTCCATCGCTGAGTCAGCCAGGCTAAGTGGAGCAGGCGAATAAGGGACATTCCAGGAGTGTGCCTGCTGTCGCCGCTCCCGACCTAAAATTGAGAGCTGATCAGGCCCCCAAACATACGCCTGATCCGCATCGTGAATACCAACGGTATTGGGACCAGAAACAATAATCTAATTCGAGGCAAATCAAAAACCGCCAGGGACTATTAAGGAGATTTAACCGATGAATTTCACACCAGAGTGTCGGACCTATATCAACACCCATCTCTTTGAAAGACAAGATGAAGTTTTGAAAAAAATTGGAGAACTACTACCAGCAGGCCCTTCGAAAATCCACTGGGAGAACATTCCCAACAGAATTGAAATAGGCCACACCCAAAGGGACAGATTGATAGTCGAAATATTGGGCGCAGCATCAACCATAGAATTAAAAAATTCAGAAACCATAATAATTATCAACATAGATGATGCCTTTCCAGCAATCAGCACAACACTAGAAGAATGGCAGAAATTTGCAAAGGAACTCGATTACGCAAACACCATCTACGTAGACGAAAATAACTTAAAAATAATCCACTGGGATTTTTACAAAAATCTGTACGCGCTTAAATTACCCCGCAGAAGCGACCATTAAGTTTCGCAGTAGAACCAGCAAGAAAAAATAGATACCCCATAAACCGAATAGCTCACAAGCACGGAATACATACTTCAGCAGTACAGGAACTTAATCACAATGAACCAAATAGTTCGACTGGGCGACACAACCGACCACGGCGGAATAGTACTTGATGCCATTCCCCACACAAACCTCAACGGAAAACCATTGGCTGGCAAAGGCAGCATGGTATTTTGCCCACTCTGTAAAGGAGAATTCCCAATCATCGAGGGTAGCGACACCTACCGCGTCAACGGAGTTCCTGTCGCGCTCGACGGCATGAAAACCGCGTGCGGCGCCAGCTTGATCGCCAGCGCATCACACGGCAGCGTCCAGCGCTGAGTCAGCCAGGCCAAGTGGAGCAGGCGAACAAGAGATATCCCAGCAGTATGTCTGTTGCCGCCGCCCCCCACCAACGCACTGCCGCCATGAACAAATCTTCATTTTGCTGGCGAGCGCCCTGATTGCGGGCGTGGCAGCCCTCTTCGCTTCTGCAGCCGCAGGCCTTCACCTTGAGGGGGCTCACTACCTTGCGTAGCATCACCGCCCCCCGGGGCCGCTGCGCGGCCCATTCGCGGGCACGCCCGCTCCCACAGGCGCGTGCCCAAAGCGCTCACACCTCACCCAGCCACACCATCAGCAGACAGAACCCCGATGCCGCAACCCATACCCCTCAAGGACCACGAAAAGGAAAAGCACCTGGTCAACCGCCGGCTTCTGGCCTGCGCCGCCCTGGTCTTCAGCCTGGTCGCCGTCCTGGTGGGCCGGCTCTATGTGCTGCAGGTGCTGCAACACGACCAGCAGACCGCCGTATCGGAAAACAACCGCGTGCACGTGCTGCCCATCGCCCCCGAGCGCGGGCTGATCTACGACCGCAACGGCGTGGTGCTGGCCGACAACAAGCCCAGCTTCGACCTGACCATGACCCGCGAGCGGGCCGGCGGCGACACGGCCAAGGTGCTCGATACCCTGGCCCAGGTGCTGAGCCTGACCGACGACGACCGCAAGCAGTTCGACAAGGACCTGCGCCGTGGCCGCAAGCCGTTCGAACCGGTGACCCTGATGGTCGGCCTGAGCGAAGAGCAGATAGCCCTGGTGGCGGTGAACCAGTTCCGCCTGCCAGGCCTGGAGGTGGAACCACAGTTCATCCGCGAGTACCCGCTGGCCGAGCATTTCGCCCACTCGGTGGGCTATGTGGGGCGCATCAACGAGAAAGAGGCCAAGACCCTCGACAGCACCGAATACCGGGGCACCCAGTCGATCGGCAAGACCGGCATCGAGCACTTCTACGAAAGCCAGCTGCACGGTCATGTGGGCTACGAGGAGGTCGAGACCAACGCCCAGGGCCGGGTGATGCGTGTGCTCAACCACAAGGCCCCGACCCCGGGCCAGGACATCGTCCTGACCTTGGACGCCCACCTGCAACTGGCCGCGGAAAAGGCCCTGGGCGACCGCCGTGGCTCGGTGGTGGTGCTCGACCCGGCCAATGGCGACGTGCTGGCGATGGTCAGCAACCCCAGCTTCGACCCCAACCTGTTCGTCAAGGGCATCAGCTTCAAACAGTACGCCGCCCTGCGCGATTCCATCGACCGCCCGCTGTTCAACCGCGTGCTGCGCGGCCTGTATGCCCCCGGTTCGACGGTGAAGCCGGAGGTGGCCATCGCCGGCCTCGACAGCGGCGTGATCACCCCGGGCAGCCGGGTGTTCGACCCGGGCTACTACGAGCTGCCCAACTACGACCACAAGTACCGCAACTGGAACCGCAGCGGCGATGGCTGGGTGGATATGTACACCGCCATCATGCGTTCCAACGACACCTACTTCTATGACCTGGCGCACAAGCTGGGCATCGACCGCCTGCACGACTACATGGCCGAGTTCGGCCTGGGCCAGAAGGTCTCGCTGGACATGTTCGAGGAGGCGTCCGGGCTGATGCCGTCGGCCGAGTGGAAGCGCGCCACCCGGCGCCAGGCCTGGTTCCCGGGCGAGACGCTGATCCTGGGCATCGGCCAGGGCTACATGCAGGTCACCCCGCTGCAGCTGGCCCAGGCCACCAGCCTGCTGGCGAGCAAGGGCGTGTGGCACCGCCCGCACCTGGCCATGACCGTGGGCGGCGATGCGCCGGTAGACCCCAACCCGATGCCCAATATCGTGCTGCACGACAGGCACGCCTGGGACCAGGTCAGCCAGGGCATGCAGATGGTCATGCACGACCCGCGCGGCATCGCCCGCGCTGCCGCGGCCGGTGCGCAATACCGGATTGCCGGCAAGAGCGGCACCGCGCAGGTAGTGGCGATCAAGCAGGGCGAACGCTACAACCGCGACAAGACCCTGGAGCGGCACCGCGACAATGCCCTGTTCGTCGGCTTTGCCCCGGCTGATCACCCGAGTGTGGTGGTGGCGGTGATGATCGAGAATGGTGAAGCTGGCGGGCGGGTGGCAGGGCCGGTGGTGCGGGAGGTGATGGATGCCTATCTGCTGGATGAGCAGGGGCATCTGAAGCCGGAGTATGCGGGTGGGGTAGTGCCTCGGAGCGTGCCGCACACTTGAGACTTCTGGGGCCGCTTCGCAGCCCTTTCGCGACGCAAGGCCGCTCCCACAGGTTCAGTGTTGCGTCACAGGCAGCGCAAATCCTGTGGGAGCGGCCTTGTGTCGCGATGGGGCGCGAAGCGGCCCCAGCACATGAAAATCAAAATAGGGAATAAGAATATAAAATCTTATTCCTTTTTCATCATTCCGTAATCCTCTATAAATCCCCCAACTGCACAGCCGCCAACACCTGGCCAACTGTCTGCAGCGCAACACACGATCAACAGGCAACGCCCACACGGCAACAGCGCCGCAACTATCATAAAAGCGCTAACCAGTTGAAATAAAAGCACATTCAAACTCGGCACGACGATTGCTCAAGCAAAGTCCCCCGCTCAACCCGAAACGGAGACCTGCCCATGAGCACCCCACTGAACGTCGTAGCCCTGTCCGGCGGCACTGCCCGCCCTTCGCGCACCCTGGCCCTGACCGAGGCGATCCTCGCCGAACTGGCCCAGCACCTGCACATCAAGCCGCACCTGATCGAACTGGGCGAGATCGCCCGCCCGCTGGGCAGCGCCCTGTGGCGCAGCGAACTGCCCGAGGCCGTTGAACAGCAACTGCGCCTGGTGGAAAAAGCCGACCTGCTGGTGGTGACCACGCCGGTGTACCGCGGCAGCTTCACTGGCCACTTCAAGCACCTGTTCGACCTGATCGGCCAGGACGCCCTGGTCGACACCCCGGTGCTGCTCGCCGCCACCGGCGGCAGCGAGCGCCACGCGCTGGTGCTCGACCACCAGCTGCGCCCACTGTTCAGCTTCCTGCAAGCCCTGACCCTGCCCATCGGCGTGTTCGCCAGCCAGGCGGAAATGGCCGACTACCGGGTGTCCAGCGCAGCCCTGGCCGCCCGTATCCGCCTGGCCGCCGAGCGCGCCGTGCCGCTGTTCGGCGCCCATCATGCGCTGCGCAAGAGCGCCTGAGGAGCGGCCATGAATGCACCTGTGAACACCCCCCGGCGCCCTGCCCTGGCCATCGCCCGCGAACTGGCCGGGCAGTTTGCCCAGACCGCCGTCGAGCGCGACGAGCGTGGCGGCACGCCAAAAGCCGAGCGCGACGCCCTGCGTGACAGCGGCCTGCTGTCGCTGGTGATCCCTCAGGCCTTCGGCGGCCAGGGCGCCAACTGGCACGACACCTTCGCGGTGGTGCGCGAGTTCGCCCGGGTCGACAGCTCCATCGCCCACGTGTTCGGCTTCCATCACCTGATGCTGGCCACCGTGCGCCTGTTCTCGCGCCCGGACCAATGGCAACCGTGGTTCGAGCAGACCGCCCGCAAGCAGTGGTTCTGGGGCAATGCCTTGAACCCGCTGGACACCCGCACCGTGGTCAAGCACTTCGATGGCTGGTGCGAGTTTTCCGGCAAGAAAAGCTTCTGCTCCGGCGCCAGCGATTCGGAAATGCTCATCGCCTCGGCGGTGGACGAACGTGCCGGCGGCAAGCTGCTGATCGCCGCCATCCCCAGTGGCCGCACCGGCATCAGCCTGCACAGTGACTGGGACAACATCGGCCAGCGCCAGACCGACAGCGGCAGCGCCACCTTCGAGCGGGTACGGGTGGAGCACAACGAACTGCTGCTCGACCCAGGCCCCCTGAGCACGCCGTTCGCCGCCCTGCGCCCGCTGATTGCCCAGTTGCACTTCGCCAACCTGTTCCTCGGCATCGCCGAGGGGGCGTTCGAGGAGGCCCGCCAGTACACGCTCAAGGAAAGCCGGCCGTGGTTCCGCTCCAGCGCCGCCAGCAGCGCCGAAGACCCATACGTGTTGCGCCATTACGGCGAGTTCTGGGTCGGCCTGGAGAGCGTGCGCCTGCTGATCGAACGGGCCGCGCGCCAGCTCGATGCCGCCTGGGCCAGGGAGCACGCCCTCACGGCGCAAGAGCGCGGCGACCTGGCCCTGGCCATCGGCACCGCCAAGGTTGCCGCCAGCCGCCATGGCCTGGACATCTGCAACCGCCTGTTCGAGGTCACCGGCGCCCGCGCCACCCATGCTTCGCTACGCTTTGACCGGCATTGGCGCAACCTGCGCACGCAAACCCTGCACGACCCGGTGGACTACCGCATCCACGAACTCGGCGAGTGGGCCCTCAACGACAAGCGCCCTGCCCCATCCTTCTATTCCTGAGGATTGCCCATGCAACTGCTGACCCTCCCCCCGTCCCCGACACTGGCCACCTCGATCCGGGCCACCGCACAGGTTTTCGAAGACCCCAGGTCGCAGGCGCTGCTCGCCCACCTGCAACAGGTCGCCCCCAGCGAGGCCAGCGTGCTGATCATCGGTGAAACCGGCACGGGCAAGGAGCTGGTCGCACGCCACATCCACAACCTCAGCGGCCGGCGCAACGGCCCGTTCGTCGCGGTCAACTGCGGTGCCTTTTCCGAATCGCTGGTCGAGGCGGAGCTGTTCGGCCATGAAAAAGGCGCCTTCACCGGTGCCCTGGCGGCCAAGCCCGGCTGGTTCGAGGAGGCCAACGGCGGCACGCTGTTCCTCGACGAAATCGGCGACCTGCCGTTGCCGATCCAGGTCAAGCTTCTGCGCGTGCTGCAGGAGCGCGAAGTGGTACGGCTGGGGTCGCGCAAGAGCATCCCGATCAATGTGCGGGTACTGGCGGCGACCAACGTGCAGCTGGAAAAGGCCATCAACGCCGGGCATTTTCGTGAAGACCTGTACTACCGGCTGAACGTGGTGACCTTGCAGTTGCACCCGTTGCGCGACCGCCCGGGTGACATCCTGCCGCTGGCCCGGCACTTCATCCGCAGCTACAGCGACCGGCTGGGCTACGGGCCGGTGGAGTTGAGCGCCAAGGCCCAGGCCAAGCTGGTGGAATACAGTTGGCCGGGCAACATCCGCGAGCTGGAGAACGTGATTCACCACAGCTTGCTGACCTGTGGCGACGGTACGGTGCAGGCGCAAGACCTGCGCTTGTCCAACCTGCGTATCGAACGGCAGGAGGAAGAGCCTGCGGGCAATGGCGTTGAGGATCTGCTCCAGCGGGCGTTCAGCCGCTTGTTCGAAGAGCAGTCGGGTGACCTGTACGAGAAGGTGGAAAATGCCCTGCTGCGGTCGGCGTATCGGTTCTGCCATTACAACCAGGTGCATACCGCGCAGTTGCTGGGGTTGTCGCGCAACATCACCCGTACCCGGCTGATTGCGATCGGCGAGTTGGTGGTGAACAAAAGGCGGGGGCAGGAGCAGCAGGTGCTGGATAACCGGGTGGTGCGGTTGTCGATCTGAATGCTTGTAAACCTGTGCCGGCCCCTTCGCGGGTAAACCCGCTCCCACAGGGGCCGCGCCAAGCTTGAGATCGGCACAGTACCTGTGGGAGCGGGTTTACCCGCGAAAGGGCCGGCACAGACACCCAAATTGCTAGTTCCGGTCGCCTCCGCGATCATCCCCAACATCATGGTCAGCCCCATCATCAGCGCCATGCCCTACACCGTGGGGCTCGCCCACGTCGTGATTCGCTTCGTGATTCGCCTCATGGTTGGCTTCGTGGTTGGCTTCGTGGTTGGCCTCGTGGTCGGCGCCATCATCAGCACCATTGCGCCCGCGGCCATCATGGCCTGGGCCGCCATGTCCACCACCATCGCCACTATGCCCGCTGCCACTGCCGCCGTGGCCACCACCCGAGCCACCGCCGCCGCCACTACCACCACCGCCGCCACCATGGCCGCCACCGCTACCACCACCTCCGCCGCCATGGCCACCACCACCACCGCTGCCTCCGCCACCACCACCGTGACCACCACCGCCTCCGCCTCCGCCACCACCGCCACCATCCTTCGCATATGCGCTGGAGGTACCGCCAATGGAGTCCGGCACCAACACGGCCGAAGCCGACAACACTGCACCGATAGCCAAAGCCAACAAACATTTCCTGAGCATCATGAGCCTCCGCTTGGAGTAGCACCGGGTTGCACTACGCACCCTGTGATTTCCGGCCCCCCATGGGGCGACCTGCTAACCAGCGCGGCCATCCATCTGCAGCGGTTGAACGAGATCCATCTGGGCCTGCTGGCCATATATTTCAGAATGTTTCTTGATTTTTTGAGCGTAGCCACACCGCTTCGCTTGTCACCGACCGGTCATCAGAATGGCTGGCTCGCCAAAGGCCGCTGCACCATGGCCTGGCGAGCCGGGTTGCTCAGGAGGCCGCGCGGGGCATCAGATCATACGGGTGCTTCCACCCTGGCAACGCCTGGATTCGCGCCTTCCATGCCTCGATGTGGGTGAACTGCGCCAACGCAATGCCAGTGTCCTCCGGCATGAACACATACCCAGCCAGCGACAGGTCAGCGATCGTCAGCCGGCCACCGACCATGAATGGCGTCTTCGCCAAGTGCGCGTCAACAATACGGTAGGCCGCCATGGCACGTTCACGCAGGAACCGGGTCACGTCCGTTTCGCCGGTTTTCTTCAGGCAGAAAAGAAAGCGCAGCGCCGCGTAGTAACTGGTGAACTTGTGGTTGTCGAACAGCATCCAGCGCCAGATCTCGCGCTTTTCGTCTTCGTCGCGAGGGCCGAACTGCCCGGTTTTCTCCGCAAGGTAGTCAAGGATCAGCGCAGACTGGGTGAAGGATTTGCCGGCGTGCTCCAGCACCGGCACCTCGCCCTGCTCGTTCACTTCGTCGCGCCAGGCTTGTTCGCGAGTCTGGCCATTGAAGAAATCGACGAACACCGGCTGCCAGTCCTGGCCTGTGAGCTCAAGCATCAGGGCGGCCTTGTAGGCATTACCGGATTCAGCGAAACAATGCAGCTTGTAGTCGGGCATGGGTGAGAACCTTCAGTATCCATTGAATGATTGGGCCATCAGACCGAGCAGATCACGCCTGGCCCGACAGGGTCAATGCGCGCAGCCAGAACATCTTATTCCCCGTCCCTCCCACTACTTACCAACTCGCCTGACAGGGCCCTATCGCCGGCAAGCCAGCTCCCACAGGTACTGCACAGGCCTCAAGGGCAGCGCGGTCGATGTGGGAGCTGGCTCGCCGGCGATGGGCTGCGCAGCAGCCCCGGCAATCTCCAGCGTTGAACAAGGGAACTACCACCCCACCTGCGCTTTCTTAAACACTGAGTGGTTCAATTACTTGGGCTTCATGCTATTGGAGATCACACCATGCGCCACCTACTCCTCGCCCCTGCGCTGCTGCTCCTGCTGCCTGCCGGTGCTGCCCTGGCTGACGTCGACGCAGGCGACGTCGCAACCTCGGCCGGTGTTTCCGCCTCGCTTTACTCGACCTTCAAGGACGACAAACGGATCATCCCGGCGCGTGACGAGCTTTCGGCCTACGTCGCCAGCGGTGGTGCAATCCGTGGCGCCTATGTGGAGTCGGCGCTGGAACAAGCCCGCAAGGACAACCCAGGCCTGCAGGCCAATGATGAAGAACTGGCCCGGGCCCTACTCTCGCAGGATGACCGCATAGCCGATCATTGATTGAGGTAATCCTGCACCGGCCTCTTCGCGGGTAAACCCGCTCCCACAGGAACCGCACCCACTTCAAACCCAGTGCGGTCCCTGTGGGAGCGGGTTTACCCGCGAAAGGGCCGGCACAGGCAAAACCTCAACCCCAGCCATCCATGCGCATGGTAGCCCTTACCAGCCGCTGCTCTTCCTGCTCGATCTCCCGCAAACTGTCGCGGATCCCGTTGATATGTTCGCGCGCCGCGCGCTGCGCCTGCTCGGGCAGCTGCTCCATCACCGCGTGATACAACCGCGCATGCTGGCGGTCGATCTGGCGCTTCTGCGCTGGCCGGCAATACAGGTTGTTGACCGAGGCGAACACCGTGCTCAAGGTCAGGTCACTGAGCGATTGCAAGGTATGCACCAGCACCGGGTTGTGCGACGCCTCGCTGATCGCCCGGTGAAAGGCATGGTCGCGGCGGGCATGTTCACGGGCATCGATCGCTTCGGGGGCTTCGTGCGCAGCCAGCATTTCTTCATAGCGCCGACGGATCAGCAGACGGTCGACCTCGGTGGCCCGCAGCGCCGCCAGGCGCGCCGATTCGGCCTCCAGCAACGCCCGCACTTCCAGCAGGTCGAACAGCGTGCGCGGCTGCGAGCCGAACAGGTGCATCAACGGCGTGGCACCCGCATGGCCCGTCAGGTCGGCAACGAACGAGCCCCGCCCTTGCTCGGTGTCGATGATGCCGCGCCCGCGCAGGATGCGCAGGCCTTCACGCAGCGCCGAGCGCGAACAGCCCAGCTTGTCCACCAGGCGCCGCTCCGACGGCAGGGCCTGGCCCACCTTGAGCACGCCTTCGACGATCAGCCGCTCGACCCGTTCGGCCACCTGGTCGGCGACCTTGGCCTTGCCTTCAGTACCCACTGCGTACCCTCCTGCTGGTAGGACCACTTCGACCACCTGCCTCAATCTAGCCAGGCAAAGCCGTCAATAACCAGTACCCGTCGCAAAAACTGGTAGGACCAGTTCACCCCGTACTCGACCCGGGCGGCGGCCACGCGCAGGCTGCAAGGGTGAGCGCTTTGCCAACAACAACAAAAACCGTTGCCGAGTGAGCCGATGAATATCCTGTACGACGAACGCGTCGATGGCGCGCTGCCCGACGTGGACCAGGCGGCGCTGCTGCAGGCGCTGCGCGCTGCCCTGCCGGACCTCGAGATCCTGCACCGCGAGGAAGACCTCAAGCCCTATGAATGCGACGGCCTCTCGGCCTACCGCACGGTGCCGCTGCTGGTGGTGCTGCCCGAGCGCCTGGAGCAGGTGCAGGCGCTGCTCAGGCTTTGCCACCAGCGTGGCGTGCCGGTGGTGGCACGCGGCGCCGGTACCGGCCTGTCGGGCGGCGCCCTGCCACTGGCCAAAGGCATCCTGCTGGTGATGGCGCGGTTCAACCGCATTCTCGAAGTCAACCTGCAGGGCCGCTTCGCCCGTGTGCAGCCCGGCGTGCGCAACCTGGCCATCTCCCAGGCGGCCGCGCCCCATGGCCTGTACTACGCGCCGGACCCGTCCTCGCAGATTGCCTGCTCCATCGGCGGCAATGTCGCCGAGAACGCCGGTGGCGTGCACTGCCTCAAGTACGGCCTGACCGTGCACAACCTGCTCAAGGTGGAAATCCTCACGGTCGAGGGCGAACGCCTGACCCTCGGCAGCGATGCCCTGGACAGCCCCGGTTTCGACCTGCTGGCACTGTTCACCGGCTCCGAAGGCATGCTCGGCATCGTCACCGAAGTCACCGTCAAGCTGCTGCCCAAGCCCCAGGTGGCGCGGGTGCTGCTGGCCAGCTTCGACAGCGTCGAGGACGCCGGCCGGGCAGTGGCCGAGATCATCGCTGCCGGGATCATCCCCGGCGGCCTGGAGATGATGGACAACCTGGCGATCCGCGCCGCCGAGGACTTCATCCATGCCGGTTACCCGGTGGACGCGGCGGCCATCCTGCTGTGCGAGCTGGATGGCGTCGAGGCCGATGTGCATGACGACTGCGAACGGGTCGCCGCCGTGCTGGCCCAGGCTGGCGCGCGTGAAGTGCGGCTGGCCTGCGACGAGGCCGAGCGCGTGCGCTTCTGGGCCGGGCGCAAGAACGCCTTCCCGGCGGTGGGGCGAATCTCCCCGGATTACTACTGCATGGACGGCACCATTCCGCGCCGCGAACTGCCACGGGTGCTCAAGGGCATCAGCGAACTGTCCGACGAATACGGCCTGCGCGTCGCCAACGTGTTCCACGCCGGCGACGGCAACATGCACCCGCTGATCCTGTTCGATGCCAACCTGCCAGGCGAGCTGGAACGTGCCGAAGCCATCGGCGGCAAGATCCTCGAACTGTGCGTGGCCGTGGGCGGCAGCATCACCGGCGAGCACGGTGTGGGGCGCGAGAAAATCAACCAGATGTGCGCACAGTTCAACAGCGACGAAATCAACCTGTTCCATGCGGTCAAGGCCGCCTTCGACCCACAGGGCCTGCTCAACCCCGGCAAGAACATCCCCACCCTGCACCGCTGCGCCGAATTCGGCGCCATGCATGTGCACCATGGGCAATTGCCCTTCCCCGAACTGGAGCGTTTCTGATGAGCATGGACCGCGACATCAGCCAGGCCCTGCTGGAGCAGGTCAACCAGGCGCTGAACCAGGCCACGCCGCTGCGTATCCAGGGCGGCAACAGCAAGGCCATGCTCGGCTGCCCGGTGACCGGCGATGTGCTGGACACCCGCAGCCACCGCGGCATCGTCAGCTACGACCCGACCGAACTGGTGCTGACTGCCCGCGCCGGCACGCCGCTGCGCGAGATCGAGGCGGCGCTGCACGAGGCTGGCCAGATGCTGCCCTGTGAACCACCACACCTGGGCCCCGACGCCACCCTGGGTGGCATGGTAGCGGCCGGGCTGTCGGGCCCCAGGCGGCCGTGGGCCGGGTCGGTGCGTGACTATGTGCTGGGCACGCGGGTGATCACCGGCCACGGCAAGCTGTTGCGCTTTGGTGGCGAAGTGATGAAGAACGTTGCCGGCTACGACGTGTCGCGGCTGATGGCGGGCAGCTTCGGCTGCCTCGGGTTGCTGACCGAGGTGTCGCTGAAAGTGCTGCCACGCCCGCGCCAGTGCCTCAGCCTGCGCCTGCCGATGGGCCGCCACCAGGCGCTGGCGGAGCTGGCTGAATGGGGCCAGCAGCCGCTGCCGATCAGCGCGGCCTGCCATGACGGCGACGCGCTGTACCTGCGCCTGGAAGGCGGCGAAGGCTCGGTGCAGTCGGCACGCCAGCGCCTGGGCGGCGAGGCACTGGACAGCAGCTTCTGGAGCGACCTGCGCGAGCAGCGCCTGGCGTTCTTTGCCGGCCCCGCGCCGCTGTGGCGCCTGTCCGTGCCCAACGCCACCGGCGAGCTGGAGCTGCCCGGCCAGCAGCTGATCGACTGGGGTGGCGCGCAGCGCTGGCTCAAGTCCACGGCACCGGCGCAAGAGATCCGCGAGCAGGTCGCCAAGGTTGGCGGCCACGCCACCTGCCATGCCCCTGGCGCTGCCAGCAGCCCACCGCTGCCCGCCGCGCTGATGCGCTACCACCGTGCGCTCAAGCAGCAACTCGACCCCCAGGGGGTGTTCAACCCTGGCCGTCTGTACCCGGACCTGTGAGGCCAGACCATGCAAACCAACCTGAGCGAAACCGCCCGGCAACTGGCCCGCGCCGACGAAGCCGAAAGCATCCTGCGCTCCTGCGTGCACTGTGGTTTCTGCACCGCCACGTGCCCCACCTACCAGCTGCTGGGCGATGAACTGGACGGCCCACGCGGGCGCATCTACCTGATCAAGCAGATGCTCGAAGGCGCGCCGATCACCGCCAGCACCCAGTTGCACCTGGATCGCTGCCTGACCTGCCGCAACTGTGAAACCACCTGCCCTTCCGGGGTGAAGTACCACGACCTGCTGGACATCGGCCGCGCCGTGGTCGAACAGCAGGTGCCACGCCCGCTCGGCCAGCGCCTGCTGCGCCAGGGCCTGCGTGCAGTGGTGCCACGCCCGGCGCTGTTCAAGGCCCTGACCCGCAGCGGCCAGGCCCTGCGCCCGCTGCTGCCGGCCACGCTAAAGCGCAAGCTGCCGGCGCGGGTCACCGCCCCCGGCCAACGCCCCGCACCGCGCCATGCGCGGCGGGTGCTGATGCTGGAAGGCTGCGTGCAACCGGCCCTGTCGCCCAACACCAATGCCGCCGCCGCACGCCTGCTGGACCGCCTGGGCATCAGCGTGGTGCCGATCCAGCAGGCCGGCTGCTGTGGCGCGGTGGACTATCACCTCAATGCCCAGGAACAAGGCCTGCAACGGGCGCGGCGCAATATCGATGCCTGGTGGCCAGCCATCGAAGCCGGCGCCGAGGCCATCGTGCAAACGGCCAGCGGCTGCGGCGCGTTCGTGCGTGACTACGGCCACCTGCTGGAAAAGGACCCGCGCTACGCCGCCAAGGCCGCACGGGTCAGCGCCCTGTCCCGCGACCTGGTGGAGGTGCTGCGCGACGAGCCGGTCGAGCAACTGGGCCTGTGCGCCGAACAGCGCCTGGCCTTCCATTGCCCATGCACCCTGCAGCACGCGCTGAAGCTGGGGGGTGCGGTGGAGGCGTTGCTGACACGCCTGGGCTTTACCTTGACCCCGGTACCGGACGGCCACCTGTGCTGCGGCTCGGCCGGCACCTATTCGCTGACCCAGCCCGAGCTGTCGCTACAGCTGCGCGACAACCGCCTCAACGCCCTGGAAAGCGGCAAACCGCAAGTCATCGCCACCGCCAACATCGGCTGCCAGGCCCACCTCGACGGGGCCGGGCGCACACCGGTGCGGCACTGGATCGAAATCGTCGAAGCAGCCTTGAACCCGGAGAACCACCATGCATAGCAAGTCCGTGATCGGCCAGGCCGAAGTCGCCCGCGTGCTGACCGCCGCCCGCCAGCAAGCCCAGGCGCAACAATGGAACGTGACCATCGCCGTGGTCGACGACGGCGGCCACCCGCTGGCCCTGGAGCGCCTGGACGGCTGCGCGCCGGCCAGCGCCTACATCGCGATGGAAAAGGCCCGCACAGCCGCGCTGGGGCGCAAGGAGACGCGGGATTACGAGGAGATGGTCAATGGTGGCCGTACCGCTTTCGTCACCGCGCCGCTGCTGACCAGCTTGGAAGGTGGCGTGCCGCTGCGGGTGGATGGGCAGGTGGTGGGGGCGATCGGCGTGTCCGGGGTCAAGGCCGAGCAGGATGCCCAGGTGGCCAAGGCCGGGGCGGCTGCTCTCTGAATCCTGTGCCGGCCTCTTCGCGGGTAAACCCGCTCCCACAGGAGCTGCACAGGCCTCAGGCCTCGTGAAAGCCCTGTGGGAGCGGGTTCACCCGCGAAAGGGCCGGCAAAAGCAACATTTACCCAGAAGCCTGAACATCGAGCGAACAGACAATGCCAAACCATCCACTCCAGATCGCCCCCACCCTGCAGCGCTTCATCGAAGACGAAGCCCTCCCCGGCACCGGCATCGAAGCCCGCACCTTCTGGCAAGGCTTCAGCACCCTGATCCACGACCTCGCCCCACAAAACCGCGCCCTGCTCGCCGAGCGTGAGCGTCTGCAAGCAGAACTGGACAACTGGCACCGCCAGCACCCCGGCCCGATCCGTGACATGGCCGCCTACCAGCACTTCCTGCAAGGCATCGGCTACCTTGTGGAGCCCCCGGCAAGCGTGCA
The DNA here is from genome assembly GCF_032971465.1 of Pseudomonas sp. LSJ-87. NCBI lineage: Bacteria > Pseudomonadati > Pseudomonadota > Gammaproteobacteria > Pseudomonadales > Pseudomonadaceae > Pseudomonas > Pseudomonas sp. LSJ-87. The sequence continues at coordinate 25,887 of NZ_JAWJYQ010000049.1, forward strand.
GGTCAGCACCCGCAACGTCGACCGCGAGATCGCCGTGCAGGCCGGCCCGCAACTGGTGGTGCCACTGAGCAACGCCCGCTACGCCCTCAACGCCGCCAACGCCCGCTGGGGCTCGCTGTACGATGCCCTGTACGGCACCGATGCCATCGCCGAAACCGATGGCGCCGAACGTGGCCAGGGCTACAACCCGCGACGCGGCGCCAAGGTGATCGCCTATGCCCGGCAGTTCCTCGACACCGCTGCCCCGCTCGACGGTGCGTCGCACAACGACGCCAAGGCCTACGCGATCAGCCAGGGCACGCTGCAGGTAACCCTGGCCGATGGCCGCCAGGTGGGCCTCATGCACCCCGCGCAACTGCGTGGCTACCAAGGTGAGCCGAACACGCCAACAGCGATCCTGTTGCAGCATCACCAGCTGCATTTCGAAATCCAGGTCGACCCGGCCAACGCCATCGGCCAGCAGGACCCGGCCGGGGTCAAGGACATCCTGCTGGAGGCCGCGCTCACCACCATCATCGACTGCGAAGACTCGGTAGCCGCCGTGGATGCCGACGACAAGGTCAACGTCTACCGCAACTGGCTCGGCCTGATGAAGGGCGGCCTAAGCGAACAGGTCAGCAAGGGCGGCAAAACCTTCGAACGCACCCTGGCCGAAGACCGCCACTACCACGGCGCAGACGGCCAGCCACTGACCCTGCCGGGCCGCTCGCTGCTGTTCATCCGCAACGTCGGCCACCTGATGACCAACCCGGCCATCCACGACCGCGATGGCCGGGAAATCCCGGAAGGCATCCTGGATGCCGTGGTCACCAGCCTGATCGGCCTGCATGACCTCAAGCGCCGCGGCAATTCCCGCGAGGGCAGCCTGTACATCGTCAAGCCGAAGATGCACGGGCCGGCCGAGGTGGCCTTTGCCGACCAGCTGTTCGGCCGCGTCGAAGCCCTGTTGGGCCTGCCCGCACATACGCTGAAGATGGGCATCATGGACGAGGAGCGGCGTACCAGCGTCAACCTCAAGGCCTGCATCGCCAGCGCCGCGTCACGGGTGGTGTTCATCAACACCGGCTTCCTCGACCGCACCGGTGACGAGATGCACACGGCCATGGAAGCCGGCGCCATGCTGCGCAAGGGCGACATGAAAGGCAGTGCCTGGATCCAGGCCTACGAGCGCAGCAACGTACTGGTGGGGCTGGCCTGTGGCCTGCGTGGCAAGGCGCAGATCGGCAAGGGCATGTGGGCCATGCCCGACCTGATGGCGGCCATGCTCGAACAGAAAGTCGCCCAGCCCAGGGCCGGCGCCAACACCGCCTGGGTGCCCTCGCCCACAGCCGCGACACTGCATGCGCTGCACTACCACCAGGTGGATGTGGCGGCCGTGCAGCAAACGCTGGAACAGGTTGACCTGAATGCCCAGCGCGCCGAGTTGCTGCATGACTTGCTCAGTGTTCCGGTCAGCCCCGAGCGGCCCTGGAGCGCAGCCGACATCCAGGCCGAACTGGACAACAACTGCCAGGGTATCCTCGGTTACGTGGTGCGCTGGGTCGAGCAAGGGGTCGGCTGTTCCAAGGTCCCGGATATCCATGATGTGGGCCTGATGGAGGACCGCGCGACCCTGCGGATCTCGGCGCAGCACATTGCCAACTGGCTGCACCACGGGGTGGTCGATTCCGAGCAGGTCGAGGCGACCTTGCAACGCATGGCCGGCGTGGTCGACCAGCAGAATGCCGGGGACCCGGCGTACCGGCCGATGGCCGCCGGTTTCGAGACATCGCATGCCTTCCGCGCTGCGCGGGAGCTGGTGTTCAAGGGCCGGCAGCAGCCCAGTGGCTATACCGAACCGTTGCTGCATGGCTGGCGCTTGCGCTTCAAGCAGGAGGTCGGGCGCTGATGCTGGCAGGGGCCGCCATGCGGCCCTATCGCCGGCAAGCCAGCTCCCACAGGTACTGCACAGGCTTCAGGCCTGGTGTGATACCTGTGGGAGCTGGCTTGCCGGCGATGAGGCCGGGACAGGTGTAATCAACTCTGCGAATCGACCACCACCGGCTCGCCTATCGCATAAAAATGCCCACCCGCCACGTAGTGCAAACTGCGCCACTGCGGGTCGGCATTCTCGTAGGCCCAGTGGCCATCGCGGAACACCCGGTCATCGGCCCAGGCCGCCACCACCTCGCCAATGAACAGGTCGTAAGTGTTCTGGTTGTGCGGCTCGTCGATCACCCGGCACATCAACCAGGCCGAACAGCCCTCCACCAACGGCGCCGCATGCCCCTCGACCCGCGCCAGCTGCACACCAATGCTGGCGAGCTTGTCGGGCTGGTCGAACAGGCTGCGGGTACCCACCTGGTGGGTCAGCTGCGCCTGCGCCGCGGTTGGCACCTGGATCACGAACCAGCCACTGCCCTCCACCAACTGCCGGGTGCGGGCGGTTTTGTCGAGTACTACGGTCACCTTGGGTGGGTCGAAATCCAGCGCACAGGCCCAGGCGGCCGCCATCACATTGTCCAACCCTTCGTGGCTGGCCGACACCAGCACCGTCGGGCCGTGGTTCAGCAGGCGATAGGCCTTTTTCAGGTCGACGGCTTGGAAATGGCTGTTCATGGCAATCCTCGGCAAGGCGGGTAGCGGGCGGCAAATTGTGCCGCAGGCGCCGTCCTCCCGCCAGCTTGGGGTGTCACTCCTGCATCTTCAGAAAACTCCTACGCGCTGCTCGGATGCGTCCTACTTGTTACCCCCTGCCCACTGAAAACATGATCGCCACTGGATGACGCAAGGTCGCGATCCAGAGGAGGTTCCGCATGCACCTGTACGCCCGCCCCACTGCCGAATTGCGCAGCACCCTGCGCGAACTGCTGGCCCATGACATGAACAACCCGGACGAAGACCCCCACCTGTCGGGGGTGATGTTCTTCTGCGCCACCGATGAACGCTCCCGCCAACTGATCGAGCGTATCGAGTTGCTGGCCAGCGAGTTGTTCTTCGACCCGAACGGGCGGGCCGTTACCGAGCATATGAAAGCGGCGGCGGTGGAAGGCGTGCGCATCAAGCGCAACCGCAAGGCGCCGGCGGACGAGACGGTGATACGTATCGCGCTGGCGGACAAGGGTTACATCACGGTGAGTACGGCACGCTTCTGATTACCGGCCGCTTGCCTGGGGCTGCTCTGCAGCCCATCGCCGGCAAGCCAGCTCCCACCTCGACTGCACCGACCTCAAGCATTGTGCAGTACCTGTGGGAGCTGGCTTGCCGGCGATGGGCCGCAAAGCGGCCCCATGCCCTTCCCCGACCAATCCGCTATCCTGAGCACTTCCCCGCTCCGGACCGCTCCATGGAACTGCACATTCGCCTGGAAGGCCGCAAAGGCCTGGCCGACCAGCTTTACCAGCAACTGCGCGCCGGCATCGATAGCGGCCACCTGGCCGCGGGCACCCAACTGCCGCCAAGCCGTCTGCTGGCAGAGCAGCTGGGCGTGTCGCGCAAGACCGTGGCCGAGGCCTATTCCCGGCTGACCTACGACAACCTGCTGAGCGGCGTGGTCGGCCGGGGCACCTTCATCACCCCGCGCCAGCCGCTGCGCAGCAGCGAATCGACGGCCATTCCCCTGGCCGCTGCCGCGTCCCTCGAGCGCTGGCAGCAGCGCGCCACCGTGCTGAGCCAACGCCAGCTGGACGCTCCCTCGCGTTACGACTTCATCGGCGGGGCCTCGAGCAAGGCGCAGTTCCCGTTCGACCAGTGGCGCAGTTGCCTGAACTATGCCCTGCGCCGCAGCCAGCGCCACCCCGAGCGGCAGTTCCCGGCCCAGGGCCTGCCAGAGCTGCGCGAGGCCATTGCCCATCATGTCGCCTACGCCCGCGGCGTGCACTGCAGCGCCGCCGACCTGCTGGTGTGCAACGGCGCCCAGCAGGCACTGGACCTGATCGCCCGGGTATTGGTCGAGCCGGGTTGCCAGGTGGCCATGGAAGACCCGGGCTACCCGCCAGCGCGGCAACTGTTCCTGGCCCTGGGCGCGCGCCTGCAATCGGTACCGGTGGACGATGAAGGCCTGTGCGTGGAACAGATCGCCGACGGCACCCGGCTGATCTACGTGACGCCCTCGCACCAGTTCCCGCTGGGCATGCCGATGAGCGAGGCACGCCGGCACGCCCTGCTGGCACGGGCCGCCGAGCTGGGTGCGTTGATCATCGAAGACGACTACGACTGCGAGTTCCGCTACCACGGCCCAGCTGCGGAGGCGTTGCAGCGCCTCGACCGCCATGGCCTGGTGGCCTATGTGGGGACCTTTTCCAAGACCTTGCTGCCCGAGTTGCGCCTGGGCTACGCCGTACTGCCGCCCGCCGTGTTGAAGGCCGCCTGCGTGGCCAAGCACCTCAGCGACTGGCACAGCCCGACCCTGTTGCAGTGGGCACTGGCGCGGTTTCTCGGCGAAGGCCACCTGAACAAGCACATCCGCCGTTGCCACGAGGTCTACAGCGCCCGACGCGAACGCATCCTCGCGCGGCTGGGCGGCGACCTGGCACCGTGGTTCAGCGCCATCCCCGCCAGCGCCGGGTTCCACCTCAGCGCCCTGGCCAAACCTGGGGTCGATGTCGAGCTGCTGGCCAACCTCGCACGCAAGGTGGAGGTCGGCCTGTACTCGCTGGCGCCGTTCTTCAGCGAAGCGCCAGTGCGCCCGGGGCTGTTGCTGGGCTTCGGCGCCATCGAGCTGCTGGACATCGACCCGGCGCTGGACCGGGTGCGCGACACCCTGCAGCGCCTCAGTTGACCGGTGCGGCCTTGCCCGCCACTACCGGGCGGGCAATGGCCGCGGCATAACCGCGCGGGTTGAAGCAGGCGGTAACCAGCAGCATTGCCACCACGGTCACGGTCAGCAGCGTCCACGAGGCCTGGAAATCACCGCTCATGTCGCGCAACCAGCCGGTGACGTACGGCACGATGCCGGTGATGATGAAGCCGATGCCCTGCACGAACGCCGCCAGGCTGCCAGCCTCGGCAGGCGTTTTCAGGTGCTCCAGGGTCAGCGTCAGGCTCTGGCTGAAGCAGGCGCCCAGGCCGAAACCGATCATCGCCACCCACAGCCCCGAGGCCAGCGTGGGTGCCAGCAGCAGGCCGAGGAAACCCACCAGCTGGATCGCCAAGGCCAGCCACAGGCCCGGGCGCCGGTCTGCCCAGCGCCGCAGCAACAGCGGCAGGCCCAGTGCGCCGGCCACCTGGAAGATGGTCATCAGGCCCACCAGGTCGGCACCGCCCTGGGCGCTGCCGCCATGCTCGATGTGATAGGCCGGCAACCAGGCCACCATGCTGGTGTAGCCGCCGTTGATCAAGCCGAAGTACAGCGCCAGCAACCAGGCCCGGCGCGTGCCGAACCAGTGACCGCCGGTGGCACCGGCCAGCTTCGGCGCCTGCTGGCGTGGCCGCAGCACGGCCCAGGCCAGCACCGCCAGCACAGCCGGGATCGCCCACACGCCCAGGCCGACCTGCCAATGGCCGAAGTAGCCACTGATGTGCGGCCCGAGCACGGCGGCCAGGCCGCCGCCGCTCATCAGCGCTGCCGAATACAGGCCCATCGCCCCCGCCAGGCGGCCGGGGAACCAGCGGTTGACCAGCCCCGGCATCATGCCCTGCACTACCGCCACCCCCAGGCCGGCAACCACCGCACTGGCAATCAGCGCCCAGGCGCTGTCCAGTTGCAGGCGCCACAGGCAGGCCAGGGCGATGGCAGACAGGCCAGCGAGCATGCCGCCATGTTCGCTGATCCAGCGCCGCAACCAGGGTTGCAGCAAGGGCACCAGGCCCATGCACAGCACCGGCAACGCCGTCAGCAAGGCCGCCTGCTGGTAACCCAGGCCAGTGCTGGCGCGCATGGGTTCGAGCAACGGGCCGATGCTGGTCAGGATCGGCCGCAGGTTCAGTGCCAGCAGTATGACCAGCAACAGGTTCAATGCCGCTCTCATTGTGCGTTGGCCTGTTTCCATTCAAGGTACAGACCGGCTTCGCCGCTGGGCTTCAGTGCGCGCAGCGGCAGGCTCTGCTGCTGGGGCGGGCGAGCCATCTGCGCGTATACCGCCGCGGTGGACAAGCCATAGGGTTCGCCCTCGGCGTTGTCGTAGGCAAACCAGGCCCGCTCGATGCCGCACAGGTGCATGGCCGCCAGGCACATCGGGCACGGGTGGCCGCTGGCGTAGATTTCGGCGCCATCCAGGCGCGCCTGGCCCAGGGCGTGGCTGGCCTTGCGGATGGCCTGCATCTCGGCGTGGGCGGTCGGGTCCTGGGTGCTGTGGATCTCGTTGACCGCACGTGCCAGCACCTGCCCCTGGTACACCAGCACGGCGCCGAAGGGCCGGCCACCGGCCTTGATGTTGGCGCGGGCCAGGGCGAGCGCTTCGCGCATGTAGCGTTCTTCGGACATGAATCGGTTCTCCTGTTGCAAGACCTGGTCATTATCCGGGCTTGGGCGGCCTGGCAGAAATGAAGAGATTGGATGCCTGTCAGTGGCCTCCCGAATGGCCGATTGGCCTCCCGCTGATGCGCGCGATTGGCTATCGGGGAGGCCAACGTGCGGCGCTACAGTAGCGCCATCCCCACCCCACACCCTTTGGAGACAGCCATGCACAACCGTATCGAATGGGCCAAGCACGCCCCCGAGGCCTACAAAGCCATGGTCGGCCTGGAGCAGGCCCTGGCCAAGAGCGGCCTGGAAAATTCCCTGCTGGAACTGGTGCGCCTGCGGGCCTCGCAGATCAACGGCTGCGCCTACTGCGTCAACCTGCACGCCAACGATGCGCGCAAGGCCGGTGAGACCGAGGCACGCCTGCAGACCTTGTGCGTCTGGCAGGAAACCGCCTACTTCACCCCGCGCGAGCGTGCTGCGCTGGCCTGGGTGGAGAGCCTGACCCGGCTGCCCGAGCACGGCGCGCCGCAGGGCGAATATGAAGCCTTGCAGGAACACTTCGAGCCGGCCGAGGTGGCCAACCTGACCCTGGCAATTGCCACCATCAATGCCTGGAACCGCTTCGGGGTCGGGTTTGCCATGGTGCCGGCCTGATCATTGATCGGTAGCCTGTACCGGCCTCTTCGCGGGTGAACCCGCTCCCACAGGTACAGCACATTTTTCAGATTCTGTGAGTCCCCTGTGGGAGCGGGTTTACCCGCGAAGAGGCCGGCACAGGCAACATCTCAACGCCCGGCCAACCGCGCCCGGTAGCTGCCGGGGCTCTGCCCGGTCCATTTCTTGAACGCCCGGTGAAACGCACTGGGCTCCTGGAACCCGGTCTGCTCGGCAATCTCGGCAATGCTCAGCTCCCCTTCGCGCAACCGCTCGAAGGCCATTGCCCGGCGCACCTCATCCTTGATCTGCTGGTACGAACGCCCTTCCCGCTCCAGCTGCCGACGGAAAGTACTGGCACTGACCCCCTGCTGCTGCGCCAGCGCCGCCAGCGTCGGCCACTGCCCATAGCGCCGTGCCCGCAGGTGCCGGTACACCTCGGCCACCAGCCCGTTCTGGTTGCGAAAGCGAATCACCAGCCCCTGCGGCGCACTGCGCAGGAAGGTTTTCAGGGCCGCCATATCCTGCACCACCGGCAGGCGCAGGTAGGCGCTGTCGAACTCCACCTCGGTGCGCCCGCTGCCCAGGCGCAGGTCCGGCCCCCACAGCAGCAGGTCGTCCTCCTGGGCCGGGCGCGACACCGCCAGCTCGGTGCGGTCGATGGCGATCCGCCGCCCGGCCAGCCAGCACAGCATGCCGATCATCAGCACCAGGTAGGTTTCCTCGGCATACACCCGGGTCAGCGGGTCGGCGATGCTCGACTGCACGCTGATCAGCGCCCGCCCGCCACGCAGCGTCAGGCTGCCGCGCAAATCGCGCAGGAACAGGCCAAAACCGCCCATGCACTGGCGCAAGGCCTTTTCCAGGTTCGGCTCCAGGATCAGGCCCCGGCAGATCAGGGCGAAACTGCCCGGCGGCATGCCGTGGCTGTCGAGGCGGAAGAACTCGTCGTCCAGGCGCTGGATCAGCGCCAGCCACAACTGGGCGAAGGCCTTGGCCGGTACACGGGCCTGGGGCTGCTCGAGCAGTTGCGGGTCGATGCCCACCGCACGCAGCTGCGCATCGCGTTCGGCGGGGCAGTCGCGCAGGGCGTGGAGCATGGCATTGAGGAAGTACACGGCGACCGAATCGCTATCGCGCATGGCGGTTTTCGCTGTCTATGCTGAGTGGCAAAAAGTGCCAGGTTGTTTGAACAGTTCCGGCATAGGCTGCAACAGAGCCTTTGCCTAGACTCGGTCCCACTCCGGGATCGCCGGCCATTCTCGCAGAGCCTGGCCCGGTCCCGCCATGCCTTCGCAATCGGAGCCCCTATGAGCAGCGCAGAAATCTACGTCGTCAGTGCCGTCCGTTCAGCCATTGGTGGCTTTGGCGGTTCCCTCAAGGACCTGCCGCTGGCCGACCTGGCCAGCGCCATCACCCGCGCCGCCATCGAGCGCTCGGGCGTGGCCGCCGAGCAAGTCGGCCACCTGGTGATGGGCACGGTGATCCCCACCGAACCGCGTGACGCCTACCTGGCCCGCGTAGCGGCAATGAACGCCGGCATCCCCAAGGAAACCCCGGCATTCAACGTCAACCGCCTGTGTGGCTCGGGCCTGCAGGCCATCGTCTCGGCAGCCCAATGCCTGCTGCTCGGCGACACCGATGTGGCCGTGGCGGCCGGTGCCGAATCCATGAGCCGTGGCCCGTACCTGCTGCCGCAGGCACGCTGGGGCGCTCGCATGGGTGACCTGCAAGGCATCGACTACACCGTCGGCGTGCTGCAGGACCCGTTTGAACACTTCCATATGGGCATCACTGCCGAGAACGTTGCGGCCAAGCACGGCATTACCCGCGAAATGCAGGACGAACTGGCCCTGACCAGCCAGCGCCGCGCCGCCCGCGCCATTGCCGAAGGCCGCTTCGCCAGCCAGATCGTCCCGCTGGAACTGAAAGCCCGCAAGGGCAGCGTGCAGTTCAGCACCGACGAGCATGTGCGTGGCGAGGTGACCGCCGAGCAACTGGCGGGGATGAAGACTGTGTTCAAGAAAGACGGCACCGTTACCGCCGGCAACGCCAGTGGCATCAACGACGGCGCTGGCGGCCTGGTGCTGGCCAGTGGTGATGCGGTGCGCCGCCTGGGCCTGAAGCCGCTGGCACGCCTGGTGGGCTACGCCCATGCCGGTGTCGAGCCTGAACTGATGGGCCTGGGCCCGATCCCGGCCACCCGCAAGGTGCTGGAAAAGACCGGCCTGAAGGTGCAGGACCTGGATGTGATCGAGTCCAACGAAGCCTTCGCCGCCCAGGCCTGCGCCGTGGCTCGCGAACTGGGCTTCGACCCGGAAAAGGTCAACCCCAACGGCTCGGGCATTTCCCTGGGTCACCCGGTGGGCGCCACCGGCGCGATCATCGCCACCAAGGCCATCCATGAGCTGCAGCGCATCCAGGGCCGCTACGCCCTGGCCACCATGTGCATCGGCGGTGGCCAAGGCATCGCCGTGGTCTTCGAGCGCGTCTGAGGGAGCCTGACACATGAGCATTGAACAGATTGCCGTGATCGGCGCCGGCACCATGGGCAACGGCATTGCCCAGGTGTGTGCGGTGGCCGGCTACCAGGTACTGCTGGTGGATGTTTCCGACGCTGCGCTGGAGCGCGGCGTGGCCACCTTGAGCAAGAACCTCGAGCGCCAGGTCGGCAAAGGCACCCTCGACGCCGACAAGGCGGCAGCCGCCCGCACGCGCATTCGCACCAGCACCGACTACACCCAGCTGCGCGGCGCGCAGCTGGTGATCGAGGCCGCCACCGAGAACCTGCAGCTCAAGCAGCGCATCCTGCAGCAGGTGGCGGCCAACGTCGCCGCCGACTGCCTGATCGCCACCAACACCTCGTCGCTGTCGGTCACCCAGCTGGCGGCCAGCATCGAGCACCCCGAGCGCTTCATTGGCGTGCACTTCTTCAACCCGGTGCCGATGATGGCGCTGGTCGAGATCATTCGCGGCCTGCAGACCAGCGACAGCACCTACGCCCAGGCGCTGGTGGTGACCGAAAAGGTCGGCAAGACCCCGATCACCGCCGGCAACCGCCCGGGCTTCGTGGTCAACCGCATCCTGGTGCCGATGATCAACGAAGCGATCTTCGTGCGCCAGGAGGGCCTGGCCAGTGCCGAGGACATCGACACCGGCATGCGCCTGGGCTGCAACCAGCCGATCGGCCCGCTGGCCCTGGCCGACCTGATCGGCCTGGACACCCTGCTAGCGATCATGGAGGCCTTCCATGAAGGCTTCAACGACAGCAAGTACCGCCCTGCCCCGTTGCTCAAGGAAATGGTCGCGGCCGGTTGGCTGGGGCGCAAGAGCGGCCGCGGTTTCTTCACCTACTGAGGAGCGAACGCCATGCCCCCGGTCAATGCCGCGATGCGCTGTGCCAACTTTGAAGAGCGACGTGACCGGGCCATGGCGCTGTTTGCCGAAAAGGGCTTTGGCCAGGTCAGCATGCGCGAGCTGGCGGCCCATGTGGGGCTTACCGCAGGCTCGCTGTACCACCACTTTCCCAGCAAGCAGGACTTGTTGTACGACCTGATCGAGGAGTTGTACGAGGAGTTGCAGGCCACCCTGGACCAGGGGCGCCGAGCCATGGCGCGCGGGGCGTCGGCGTTGAGCTGCCTGATTGCCGCGCACTGGCAGCTGCATGCCGAGCGGCCCATGCAGTTTCGCCTGGCAGAGCGCGACTTCTGTTGCCTGAGCGAGGACCAGCAGGCGCGCCTGGCCTTGCTGCGCAAGCGCTATGAGGCGGGGTTGCTGAGGTTGATCGCACCACAGGCGAAGTTGCAGGGGCAAGCCCTGGTGGCCACGGCGCATGTGGTGGCGACGCTGCTGAACCAGTTGCCGGGGTTGTTGAAGGCCTTGCCCGAAGAACAGGGGCTGGGGTTGATGGAAAGCATGCTGGTGGGTGGGCTGGAGCGGACACTTCGCTAGCCTGTTCCGGCCCTTTCGCGGGTAAACCCGCTCCCACAGGAACTGTGCAAACCTTGAGACTTGCACAGCTCCTGTGGGAGCGGGTTTACCCGCGAAAGGGCCAGTGCAGGCTAGCGCAGGAGTGACTGGATCTGCTCGTGCAAGGTATCCAGGTCGAACGGCTTGGCCAGGATCGGTGCCTTGCGGGTGATCGGGCTGCCGGATTCGAGAATCTCCGCCGGGTAGCCGCTGATGAAGATCACCTTCAGGTCCGGCCGCAATTTCACCGCCGGCTCGGCAATGTCCACCCCGGAAATCCCGCCCGGCAAGCGGAAGTCCGTCACCATCAGGTCGAGGTGCGGCTTGCTCGCCAGGATCGCGAACGCCTGCTCGCCATCCTCGGCCACCAGCACGTGGTAGCCCTCGCCTGCCAGGTAATCACGCAGGATCATGCGAATCGCCGGTTCGTCCTCGACCACCAGTACTACATCTTGTGCATCTTCACTCATGTCAACGCCTTGAAATACTTACAGCTGGCCATCAGACCCCAGGCTCAGGCAGAGGTTGCCCGTGCCTGGTCGTTTTGTTGTTCGTAAGTTGCCAGTGGCAACTGCAAGGTAAAGGTGGCGCCTTTGCCCTCTTCACTCTCCACCAGTATGCGCCCACCGTGTGCCTGGACGATCTGCTCCGATATGTACAGCCCCAGGCCCAACCCACCGCTGGCCTGCTGGGTGGCGACCCGCTCGAACTGCTGGAAGATGCGCTGCTGGTTGGCCACGCAGATGCCGATGCCATGGTCCTGCACCTGCACGCAGGCCAGGCCGTCCTGCTCGAACACCCGCACCTGCACCGGTTTGCGCTCACCGTAACGCAAGGCATTGGACAACAGGTTGGCCAGCACCTGCTCGATGCGAAACTCGTCCCACTCACCCTGCAGCGGCTCGCAGCGTTGCAATTCGAAATGGGTATCCAGTGCGCTGGCCTGGGCAGCAAAGTTCTCCACCAGGCCGCGCACCAGCTGGCCCAGGTCGAACGCCTTGGGCCGCAGCGACAGTTTGCCGGTGCGGATGCGCGATACATCGAGCATGTCTTCGACCAGGCGGATCAGGCTGTTGATCTGCCGCTCGTCGCGCTCGACCATGGCCTGCAGCTTGTCGCCGCTGAAGGCGGCAAGGTTGCCGCGTGCCAGGTGCAGCTTGCGCAGCTGGGTTTCCAGGATCAGGCCATTGAGCGGGGTGCGCACCTCGTGGGACACGATCGACATGAAGTCATCGCGCATGCGCACGGCATGCTCCAGTTCACCCCGCGCCGTCTGCAGCTGGGCCAGCAGCAGCTCCTGCTCCTGGCGGCTGCGTTCCAGGGCCTGCAACTGGCGGTCGAGCACTTTGCGCTGGCGGTACAGGTCGACGAACACCGACACCTTGCTCTTCACCGCCAGGGTGTCGAGCGGCTTGTACAGAAAGTCCACCGCACCGCTTTCATAGCCTTTGAACGCGTAGTTCATCTCGCGCCCGGCGGCAGTGACGAACACGATGGGGATGTTGCGGGTCTTTTCCGTGCCGCGCATCAGCTCGGCCAGCTCGAAACCGTTCATGCCCGGCATCTGCACGTCGAGGATGGCCAGGGCGAACTCGTGCTCGAGCAACAGCGACAACGCTGCCTCGGCCGACTGTGCCTGGTGCACCTCGCGGTCTTGGCCCTGGATCAGGGCGTCGAGGGCCAGCAGGTTTTCTGGCAGGTCGTCGACGATCAGCAGTTTGGCGATGGTGTGGCTTAGCATGCGCTGGGTTCCAGGGCGGCGAGCAATCGCTCGATGCCACTCAGAGAAAGAATATGGTCGGGCTGGTGCAGGGCCAATGCGGCCTCCGGCATCAGCGCCACCTGTGCGTCGCAAGGGTCCTGGACCACGGTCCGGCCCCCGTTGCGCTTGATATAGGCAAGGCCTTCTGCGCCATCCTCGTTGGCCCCGGTGAGCAACATACCCAGCAGGCCGGCACCATAAGCATCGGCCGCCGACATGAACAGGTAGTCGATCGCCGGCCGGGAAAAATGCACCGGCGGCTCCTGGCTCAGCGACAGGGTCAGGTCACGCTCCACCGACAGGTGATAACCCGGCCCGGCAACGTAGATCTGCCCGGCGCGCAGCGGTTGTTTGTCACAGGCCTCGCACACTGGCCGCCGCAGGCGACGTTGCAGCACCTCGGCCAGCTGGCTGTGGCGGTCATCTGGCAGGTGCAGCACGCATATCACCGGAATGGCGAAGCCGGCCGGCAACGCGCCCAGCACACTGAACAGCGCTGTAACGCCGCCGGCCGAGGCGCCGATCACCATCGCGCGTACGCCTTTCATGACTTGCGGTAGATCCGTTCGGGCTTGACCAGCGGCTCGAAGCGCTCGCTGTAGGCGGAAAAATCCACCGATTCCTTGCTGCCCAGCACCAGGAAGCCGCGGTGGCACAGGGACTCGTGGAACAGGCCCAGGGCGCGGTCCTGCAGTTCCTTGTTGAAGTAGATGAGCACGTTGCGGCACGACACCAGCTGGGTTTCGGAAAACACGCTGTCGGTGGCCAGGCTGTGGTCGGCAAAGGTCACGTTGTCGCGCAGGGTGCTGTCCATGATGGCGTTGCCGTAGGCTGCCGTGTAGTACTCGGCAAAGTCACGCCGGCCGCCGGCGATGCGATAGTTTTCGGCGTACTCGCGCATGCTCTGCATCGAGTAGATGCCCTGCTTGGCCTTGTCCAGCGAATGCGGGTTGATGTCGGTGGCGTAGATGATGGTGCGCTCCAGCAGGCCCTCCTCGCGCAGCAGGATGGCCATCGAATACACCTCCTCGCCCGTGCTGCAGCCGGCAATCCACACCTTGATCGACGGCCAGGTACGCAGCAGCGGCACCACTTCGTTGCGCAGCGCCAGGTAGTGCCCCGGGTCGCGGAACATCTCGCTGACCGGGATCGTCAGGTACTGCAGCAACTGCATGAACATGCCAGGGTCGTGCAGCACGCGCTCCTGCAGCGCCGACACCGTGAGGCAGTCGAACTGGCGCAGCGCATGCAGGATCCGGCGCTTGATCGACGCGCCGGAATAGTTGCGGAAATCGTAGCTGTACTTGAGGTAGATGGCCTCGATCAGCAAGCGGATTTCGATATCGGTGTTACGTTCGCTAGTCAAATTCGCTCCAGTTGCGGCAGCCACACACGGATCAGCGAGAACAAGCGGTCCAGGTCGATCGGTTTGGCCAGGTAATCGTTGGCGCCGGCCTGCAGGCAACGCTGCTGGTCATCCTTCATCGCCTTGGCGGTCACGGCAATGATCGGCAGCTTGCGCCAGCGCGATTGCTGGCGGATCAGCCGGGTAGCCTCGAAGCCGTCCATTTCCGGCATCATCACGTCCATCAGCACCAGGTCGATGTCGTCATGCTGCTCCAGGCGCTCGATGGCTTCGCGGCCGTTGCGGCCGATTTCGACGATCGCGCCCTTGTGTTCCAGCGCGCTGGTCAGGGCGAAGATGTTGCGCACGTCGTCGTCCACCAGCAGCACCTTGCGGCCTTCGAATACCTTGTCGCGGCTGCGCGCGGTCTTGAGCATGCGCTGGCGTTCGTTGGACAGCTGTGACTCGACCTTGTGCAGGAACAGCGTCACTTCGTCGAGCAGGCGCTCCGGCGAGCGGGCGCCCTTGATGATGATCGAGCGCGAATACTTGAGCAGGTCGGCTTCTTCTTCGCGGGTCAGGTTGCGCCCGGTATACACGATCACCGGCGGGAAGGCACGGATGTCCTCGGCGGTCATGCGCTTGAGCAGCTCGTTGCCGAGCATGTCGGGCAGCTTGAGGTCGATGATCATGCAGTCGTAGATGTTCTCGCGCAGCAACGCCAGGGCATCCTGGGCCATGGCCACGGCGGTGATCTCGACATCGTCGTCGCCGATCAGGCGGGCAATGCTTTCGCGCTGCAGGTCGTCGTCTTCCACCAGCAGGATGTGCTTGAGCTTCTGGGTCAGCTTGGCCTCCAGGCGGGCGAACACTTCCTTGAGTTGTTCGCGGCTGGTGGGCTTGACCGCGTAGCCGACGGCGCCCATGTGCATGGCAGCCTCGACCCGGTCCTCCACGGAAATGATATGCACCGGGATGTGCCGGGTGCTCGCCTGCTCCTTCAGGCGTTGCAGCACGGTCAGGCCGGAATGGTCGGGCAGGCGCATGTCCAGCAGGATGGCATCGGGGATGTACTGCGCGGCCAGTTCGAAGCCCTCGTCGGCGCCCTGCGCCACCAGGCAGCTGTAACCCAGTTCGTGGGCCAGGTCGAAGAGGATGCGGGCGAAGTTCGGTTCGTCCTCGATCACCAGGATGCAGCGGTTGCCGAACGGCGCGCGCTCGCGGTCGTCGGCGAATGCCGGTGCCTGGCGTTTCGGCGCCGCCACCGCCGGTGCCTGCGGCGCGGGTGGCAGGCTGTCGACCGCCGGGCGCAGGCTGAGCGGCTCGATATCCTGCGCCACGCGCTCATAGCGCTCCGGCAGGATCAGGCTGAACACGCTGCCCTGGCCGGGGCTGCTGTCGACGCTGATCTGCCCACCCAGCAGGTGCGCCAGGTCGCGGGAAATGGACAGGCCCAGGCCAGTGCCGCCATAACGGCGGTTGCTGGTGCCATCGACCTGGTGGAAGGCGCCGAAGATCGCCTGCTGCTGGTCGGCGGCGATGCCGATGCCGGTATCGCGCACGGCAAAGACGATGCCGGTGCCGGGCTGGTAACCGATGTTCAGGCTGACCTGGCCGCGCTCGGTGAACTTGATGGCGTTGGACAGCAGGTTCTTGAGAATCTGCTCCAGGCGCTGGCGGTCGGTGAACAGCGTGGCCGGCACCTGCGCCTCGGTGGTCACCTCGAAGGCCAGGCCCTTGTGCCCGGCCAGCGGCTCGAACATGCCACGCAGGCCTTCGACCAGGCGTTCCACCTGGGTGCTTTCGGGGCGCACTTCGAGCTTGCCGGCTTCTACCTTGGCGATGTCGAGAATGTCGTTGATCAGGTTGAGCAGGTCGTTGCCGGCCGAATAGATGGATTCGGCGAACTTGACCTGCTCGTCGCTGAGGTTGCCCTCGCCGTTCTCCGCCAGCAGCTTGGCCAGGATCAGCGAACTGTTCAGTGGCGTGCGCAGCTCGTGGGACATATTGGCGAGGAACTCGGACTTGTACTTGCTCGAACGCTGCAGTTCCTCGGCGCGCGCCTGCAGCTCATCCTGGGCCTGGAGCAGTTCGTCGTTCTTGCGGTCCAGCGCCTCGGTGCGCTCGGACAATTGCTCGTTGGTCTGCTCCAGTTCCGCCTGCTGGGTTTCCAGGTGGGCCTGGGACTCCTTGAGCACGCGGGACTGCTCTTCGAGCTCTTCGTTGGCGGTTTTCAGCTCTTCCTGCTGCACTTGCAGCTCTTCGTTCAGTTGCTGGGTCTCGGCCAGCACTTCCTGCAGGCGCTGCCGGTAGCGGGCGCTTTCGATGGAGATACCGAGGTTGCCACGGACCCGCTGCAGCATCTCTTCGTCACGCTCCTGCAGCGGCCGCAGGAAGCCCAGCTCCAGTACACCGTTGATCTGCCCGTCATCACTGCAGGGCATCAGCATGGCACTGCGCGGCAGGCCCCGACCCAGGCCGGAACTGAGGTGGAAATAGTCGTCGGGCAAGTCGTCCAGGCGCAGCAGCCGCGCTTCGCGCACGGCCTGGGCCAGCAGGCCTTCGTGATCGCCCAGCACCTGCTCGCGGGCCTGCTCCTCGGCATCCAGGCCATAGCTGGCCACACGCACCAGGCGGCCATGCTCGTCACGTACGTACAGTGCGCCGACCACGCTGCCCAGGTAGCTGGCGAAGAAACGCAGGATGTTGTCACCGAGCATGGGCAGGGTCAGCTGGCCGAGCACCTGTTCGGCCAGTTGCGTCTGCCCGTTGCGCAGCCAGGCCTGGTGCTCCAGGCGCTCGGCCGCGCGCTGCTGGGCCTTGAAGTTTTCGTCATAGGTACCCGACAGCGCCAATAGGTCGCGCCGCCCGAGGTAGGCCAGCAAGGCACTTAGGCCGACGATGAACAGCACGAAGGACGACATGACCGTGACGGTCACACTGTTGACCCGCTCGTTGCGCGCCATGCGCAACTGTTGTTCGCTGGCGATCAGGTTGTCGAACTCCTTGCGGATCTCGTCGGTCAGGCGCTTGCCGCGGCCGTTGCCGATCAAGGCGCGGTAATCACCCTGGCTGCGGCGCAAGTTGATCATCTCGCTGCCGAAGGTGTTCCACGCCTGCTGCAGGGCGATCAGCCGGTCGATGCGTTCGACCTGTTGCGGGTTGTCCACGACCATGCCGCGCAGGCTCTGCAGGCTACCGAAGATGCGCGGCTTGGCCACCTCGTAGGGATCGAGGAAACGCTCGTCGCCGGTGATCAGGAAGCCACGCATGCCGGTTTCCATGTCGATCGACAGTTTGACCGTTTCGTTGGCATTGCCGATCACCCGGTCGGTGTGCTCGACCCACTGCAAGGCCGAAAGCAGGTAGTTGATCACCGCGACGAAGGCAACGGCCCCCAGCAGGCCAACCCCCAGGGGTAGGCCGACGTTGCGGCTCAACAGCTTGCGGAAGCTCCGCTGGTCCATCGAGGCTGCTTGAATCATGTGAAAACGCCCGAGCAAGTAAAGTCCATTGAAAGTGTGGCAAAGCGATCGTTGTAGTTGTCTGCCACTGCTCTGTCCCGTAAAGCGAGTCTAACCAGCTTTGGCGGGTCTGGCAGGGCATTTAGCCAGTATTTGAAGGTGATGTGCGCCAATCGTTCCATCTGATTGCACGGACCGGTATCCTCCGGGAACTTCTGCTGCCATCCGGAGCACAGATTAAAGACATTCATTCTGCACAGGATCGCAACCATGCACCTTCTGGTAGTCGAAGACGACGACATCGTACGCATGCTGATGGTCGAAGTGCTCGACGAGTTGGGCTACACCGTCATCGAAGCGGAGCATGCCAACGCGGCGCTGCGCATTCTCGAGGACCCGAGCCAGGCACTGGCGCTGATGATGACCGATGTGGGGCTGCCGGACATGCGTGGCGAAGAGTTGGCGGTCAAGGCGCGCGAGCTGCGGCCGCTGTTGCCGGTGCTGTTCGCCAGTGGCTATGCCGAAAGCGTCGATGTACCGGAGGGCATGCACCTCATCGGCAAGCCGTTCAGCATCGACCAGTTGCGGGAGAAGGTGCAGGCCATTCTGGGTACACCGTGAGCAAGGTGTCGTCTGCTTCGCGGGTGAACCCGCTCCCACAGGGAACGCGCGACCCCCAAGCTGGCGCTGTACCTGTGGGAGCGGGTTCACCCGCGAAGGGGCCGGAGCAGGCAGTACACCTCACAGCTCCCTGCGCAACAGGTAGCTATCCATGATCCACCCCTTGCGCGCCCGCTCCCGCTCACGCACCTCCATTATCTGCGTCTTCACCGCCTGCAACGGCCCGGCAATCAGCACCTCATCCGCGGTCCCCAGGTACGCGCCCCAATAGATCATCAGCGCCGGGTCATCGAGCCGGGCAAACGCGCACTGCCCGTCGAGCATCACCAGCACATTGTCGATCTGCCCCTGCCCGGCCAGGCGCCGCCCCGGCAATACGGTCAATGGCTCACCGATGCGGTTGAGCGGCACCTGATGGCGCGCCGCCAACGCCTGCACGCTGCTGATACCCGGAATGACCTGCAGGCGCAGCGCCACACCACGCTCGCGGACCAGGCCAAGGATGCGCAGGGTGCTGTCGTACAGCGTCGGCTCGCCCCACAGCAGAAAGGCGCCGGTTTCCCCAATGCCTATCTCCCGCTCGATCAGTTGGGCATACAGCGCCGCACGCTGCCGGTGCCAGTCCTGCACCGCGCCCAGGTAGTCATCCGCCTGGCCATCGCGTGCAGGGTCGGCCACCTGCACCAGGCGGTAGCCGCCCTCGGGCCGGTAGCGTTGCAGGATGGCCTTGCGCAGGCGCACCAGTTCGTCCTTGTCGCCGCCCTTGTCGAGCACGAAGAACACGCTGGCCTGGCGCAGCGCATCGACCGCCTCGTAGGTGACCTGGCGCGGGTCACCCGGGCCGATGCCGATCAACAACAGGTCTTTCATTGCCCTGCCCTTTGCGGGAACCAGCAGCCATTGTCAGGTGGCTGCCGGTATTTGGCAAAGCGCCCCGTCAGAAGATGGAGAAGTTGTAGCTGACAATGACCCGTGTCTCGTCCATGTCACGCGCCCACTTTTCATAGTTGCTGCGGTAAGTGGAATTACGCAGGCGCACACTGACGTCCTTGAACGTGCCACTTTGCACCTGGTACTTGAACTCGGTGTCGCGCTCCCATTCTTTGCCTTCGGCCGTGCTGCCCGGCACCTTGATATTGTCACCGTTGATGTAACGGGTGAAGAAGGTCAGGCCGGGCACGCCCAGGGCCTTGAAGTCATAGTCATAACGCACCTGCCAGGAGCGTTCCTGGGCGGCGGCGAAGTCGTTGACCTGGGCATAGTTGACCAGGTACGGGTTGGTGCCATCCAGGTATGGCATGGCACTGTCGCCATACATGCGTTGCCAGCCGGCACTGAGCTTGTGACCACCCAGGCTGTAGCCGAGCATGCCGCTGAACGCGCGATGGTCGATTTCGCCGGCGCGGGCATTGCCGATGTCGTCACTCTTGATCAAGCGCAGGTCTGCCGACAGGTTGCCCACCGCCAATGGCTGGCTGGCCACCAGGCCGAGGAAGTGCTGGCGGTAGATGTTCTCCAGCTTGGCCACCTGGTACTGGGCGCTGAAGCGCTCGTTGAAACGGTAATCGACACCGGCCAGGTCAAAGTGGTCAGCCTCGATATCGCAGGCATAGCGCTTGTTCTTGCAATGCACGCGAATGTCCTGGCGGTCGGTGGAATCCCGTGCGGTGTACTTGTCCAGACGGGCCAGGGTGAACTTCAGGTCGCGCACTTCCTCGGAGGTGAGCATGGCGCCATGGAACATGGTCGGCAGCAGGCGGCCATCGTTGTACTTGAGCAGCGGCACATCCGGCATCATCGAACCGTACTTGAGCACGGTATTGGAAACCTTGACCTTGGCCGCCAGGCCCATCTTCGCGTACTGGTCCGCCGAGTGCCGTGGGTCATGGCCGGAAGACGGCAACAGGCCGCTGTTGCTGTCTGCCGGGCTGGAGTCAAGTTTGAAGCCGAACATGCCCAGCGCATCCACGCCAAAACCTACCGGCCCCTGCGTGTAACCCGACTGCACATTGAGGATGAAACCTTGTGCCCATTCTTCGCGTTTGGACGCACCCTGGCTGGAACTGCTGTGGCCGTCACGGAAATCCCGGTTGAAATAGACATTGCGTGCTTCGACCTTAGCACTGCTGTCTTCAAGAAAACCGGCGGCCTGGGCATTGACGCCGGCACACAACAGGAACAAGCCGGCAACACGACGCCCGGGGGCGATGGGAAAAGGGGCAAACATGGGAGAAAACATCCAGAATCAAGGCGAGTAAACAACCTGTGGCACGTGCTGGCCACGGTACTGCGAGGGGGCCGAACAATAGCCGGCCATCATCTGAAATTATCGCGCGAAGGCTCTGGCACGGGCCATTGGACCATGGTCTAAGCGCACCGCAAGGCAACCGCGGAAAAACCTGACAATACCGCGCGCAAAACTAGGAAAGTTCCCGGCTTACTTACAAAAAGTTTGCAGTTTACCCAGTACCCATGAATGACTACACTCGATATCAGCGAACAGCGGAACCCACCCGCGTGGCCGGCGTTTTTATTCTTCTTCAATGTTCGTCACGCCCTGCCACGACCAACGTACAGGAGTGATTACAGTGTCCAGACTTGCAGAGTTTCGTGCTGCCGAAAAAGCGCTCCAGGAACAGATGGCGCAACTGGAAGCGTTGAAAAAGGATGCCGGCCTCAAACGCGAAATCGAATTCGAGCAGAAACTAGTCGGCCTGATGAAAAGCTACGACAAGAGCCTGCGCGATATCATCGCCATCCTCGACCCGAAAGCAGTGGCCCGGGTTTCCAGTGCAGCGCCCAAGCAACAGCGCCGCGCGCGCGTGGTGAAGGTTTACACCAACCCGCACACCGGCGAGCGGATCGAGACCAAAGGCGGCAACCACCGTGGGCTCAAGGCCTGGAAAGAACAATACGGAGCCGCCACGGTAGAAAGCTGGGTACGCTGATGAAACGTCCACACGTACTTCACACTTTTTTCACAAGGGCTGGCTCAGTATCGAGACAGCTAAAGGACTAGCGACCCCATCACGCGCCCGCACATGCGGGCCTCTAATTCCAGCGCCCTGCCTCGTGCAGGGCGCTTTCATTTGCGCAATCGGCACACTGCCGTATCATGGCCGGCCTGTCTGTTTTGCCGGCGCCCTGCGCCCGGCCCCGTCTCAGGAGTTCCCATGAGCCTGCATGATCTGCAAACCCTGCCTGGCGTCACCGCCCAACCGGACGCCGCCACCGCCCAGTTCGTCTTCAACCACACCATGCTGCGGGTCAAGGACATCGAGAAGTCCCTGGACTTCTATACCCGCGTGCTGGGCTTCCGCCTGGTGGACAAGCGCGACTTCCCCGAAGCCGCCTTCAGCCTGTACTTCCTGGCCCTGGTAGACCCGGCGCAAATCCCGGCCGATGACAGCGAACGCCACCAGTGGATGAAGTCGATCCCGGGCGTGCTGGAGCTGACCCACAACCACGGCACCGAAAACGATGCCGAGTTTGCCTACCACAACGGCAACACCGACCCACGCGGCTTTGGCCACATCTGCATCTCGGTACCGGACGTACGCGCCGCCTGCGCACGCTTCGAGGCACTGGACGTACCGTTCCAGAAGCGCCTGCAAGACGGGCGCATGAACCACCTGGCCTTCGTCAAGGACCCGGACGGTTACTGGGTCGAAGTCATCCAGCCGACCGAGCTCAAAGGCTGAGCGCTAATCGCGGCTCGCTCGTCGGGCCGGGAACTCCCGGCCCCTTGCTGTGGTATATGAAGGTAACTGCTTCACATGCCACAGCGAGGTAAGGACGATGCAATCTCTTCACTGTGAATATCGCAAGCACACCATCACCGCCAGCGTGATGCCCCACCCCGATTCCCCCCTGCCCTACGCCGCCGGGTGCCTGATCACCGACCCCGACGGGCACACCAGCAGGCGCATGTCGATGCCGATGAAGTTCTTCTCCGACCTCGAGAACGCACAGCATGTGTCGCTGGCCCATGGCCGGGCGCTGGTCGACCAGCAGTTGGATGAGGGGCAAAAGGTATTTTGACCTTGTTTATGCTTGTGCCGGCTCTTTCGCGGGCTTGCCCGCTCCCACAGGTACTGCACAGATTTCAGATCCTGTGAGGTCCCTGTGGGAGCGGGCAAGCCCGCGAAAGGGCCGGCACAGGAGTATTCAGATATCCCGGGCGTACGCCACCGCCGCCTCCACCTGCGCCAAG
>NZ_JAWJYQ010000050.1:0-3722 GCF_032971465.1 Pseudomonas sp. LSJ-87
AAGCCCGCGAAAGGGCCGGCACAGGAGTATTCAGATATCCCGGGCGTACGCCACCGCCGCCTCCACCTGCGCCAAGGTGGGTCGCACCCCGGTATAAAGCACGAACTGCTCCAGCGCCTGCAGCGCAATCACCTCCAGCCCGGTGATAACCGGCTTATCCAACGCCCGCGCCCGTCGGATCAACGGTGTGCTCTCCGGCATCGCCACCACATCGAACACCCGCGCCGCCGCGGCGATGGCGTTCTCGGAAAACGCCAGCTGCTCGGCCTCGGGCCCGCCCGCCATGCCGATCGGCGTCACGTTCACCAGCATGGGTGGGCACAGGTCGCCCAGCTCCGCCACCCAGCGATAACCGCACACATCCGCCAGCTGCCGCCCGGCCTGCTCGTTGCGCGCCACGATGATGCCTTCGGCGAACCCGGCATCGCGCAAGGCACTGGCTACCGCCTTGGCCATGCCGCCACTGCCGCGCAAGGCAAACGCCGTGGTCGGGTCGACCTGGTGTTGCTCCAGCAACTGGCGCACGGCCAGGTAATCGGTGTTGTAGGCCTTCAGGTGACCATTGCTATTGACCAGGGTATTGACCGACTCGATGGCCGCCGCCGATGGGTCGATCTCGTCGACCAGGGCCATGCAGGCCTCCTTGTACGGCATCGATACCCCGCAACCGCGGATACCCAAGGCACGGATGCCCGTCACCGCCGCCGGCAGGTCATCGGTGCGCATGGCCTTGTAGTAGAAGTCCAGGCCCAGCTGCTGGTACAGGTGGTTGTGGAACCGTACCCCGAAGGTGCCGGGGCGGCCCGCCAGGGAGATGCACAGCACGGTGTCTCTGCTGGGAGTTGTCGACATAACCTGCTCCTTTGTCATAACTGAAACGTTTGTTCAGCGTAACAGACGTAACCGCTGGTCGTCGCTTACACAACCTTTACCGTTCCCCCGTGCTCAGCTGACGAAAAGTGGAGTCATAGTAATAGGACCCCACACCTGGGGTGTCCTTGCGAGGGTTTCTTCATGAACCGTCACATTCCCGGAATCGCCCTGCTGGTCGGTGCCCTGGCCATCAGCGCGCCCGCTGTCGCCCATGGCGGCCATGGCCATGGCGGTTGGTATGGCCCCGGCCCGCTGCTGGGTGCGGCCGTGGTTGGCGCCGTGGTCGGGGCGACGGTTTATGGCGGGCGTGACCGTACCGTGTACGTCGAGCGCCAACCGGTCTACTACGGGCCGCCACCGGTCTACGTGCAACCACCGCCACCGCCGGTGTACTACCAGCCGTACTACGTGCCAGCACCACCGCCCCCGGGCTATCGCACCTACTACGGTCCGCCACCGGTGTATTACGGCCCGCCGCGGTGGTAAATGTTGATAGAACCAATGACCACTATCGAGGAAGTTAATTTCAAACCGCCCCGGCTGCTGCGTAAGGTAGGGCCATGTTTTACAGGAGGTCCACATGGCCACTATCCAGATCATGTCCGTCGTCGGCAGTGCCGTCCCCGCTTCGCTGCGTCAGCAGGGCCTGCTGGCATGCTGGTACCTGGTGCGCAACGGCGAAGCCGTAAGCGGCCCGATGCCGACCCGCGCCTCGGCTCAGGCCCTGGTCGAACAGTTGCAACCAGGCACCTTGGTCGCCTGACCCGTATTTGTTGTGCGTTGCTCCCTACGCCCTTCTGGCCCGCCTACCTGGCGGGTCTTTTTTTGCCTGGGCGTTACGCCTGCACCTCCCCGCTGCAGGCTATGAACATTGCCAACAACGCGGCCAGCTGGTGCTCGCGCTGACCGTAGCCCGCGCCAGGCAGGCTGGCCCAGATCGGCGCGGCCTTGGCGATCGCCTGGGCAATGCGGCCGGCCTTGATCAGTGCCAGTGCGCCGCACTCGCTCAGCAACTTGATTGCCGCCAGGTCCTGGGCCTCAGGGGTAAAGCGGCCATTGAAGCCATAAGTGCTCACGATGGCATCCCAGGTACCGGCCAGAATCTGGTACCGCCCCGCAGCGGAGCTGTGGATGCCGTAGCTGGGCAACCACACCTTCTGCCTCGGGTGCCCGCTGTAGTCATTGAACAGTTGGCCGCCGACCAGGACGTTGTAGCCATCGTCACTGGCAGCGATGGTCGAGGTACCCTCGGACCAGGCCAGCATGTCCAGGAATGCGAGCACGTTCGCGCCGCCGGCAGCGGCAGAATCCAATCGAGCCATGTTGTCTCCATACAGAAAAAGGCCCATACGCATGGGCATAAACAGAATTTGTCTTGCGGGCCGCCTCACTCACCCTGCTTCCCGCGCAGGCGGGCGATCCCCTCGCCCTGGACGGTGACCTGCCGGGGAGGATGGCCGCCCCGACTGGTCAGCGCTTCGATCTTGCCTTCCAGGCGCCCT
This sequence comes from Pseudomonas sp. LSJ-87, assembly GCF_032971465.1. Lineage (NCBI taxonomy): Bacteria > Pseudomonadati > Pseudomonadota > Gammaproteobacteria > Pseudomonadales > Pseudomonadaceae > Pseudomonas > Pseudomonas sp. LSJ-87. The sequence continues at coordinate 2,376 of NZ_JAWJYQ010000050.1, forward strand.
ACGGTGATCACCAGTTCATTGCGTTCCTTTGCAAACTGATCGGCCCTGGCCTGCGCTTCTCTTCGGGCGTCACGCTCGATATCGAGCAGCTCGTTCAGGCGCCGGACCACGCCAATATCAGCGTTGTCCATGGCACGGTCAGCCGCATCCCTGGACAGCCACTTGCGCAGCCAGAGGAATGCACCCAGCAACACGGTGCCTGTTCCGCCCAGCCAGGTGATGGTGCCTGGGCCGAGGTCAGTCGGGTCCATGAAAACCTCATAACGGATGGTGATGTCGTAAGCCTGGAGAACAGCTTCTCGGTGGCTTTCCTTGCTTGCGCATTTAATTTAGCCTACAGCTAATAACATGACAAGAGAAATTTAGCCTTGAGCATATTTGGCAGCGAGCTAAACACTGGCATGCTTCGCCCCATGGACATCTACGAAATTCGCAAGCACAACCTGGTCAAGCTGATCGGCAGCCAGAGGAAGGGATCCTGCGCAGAGCGCTGGGGGATGGCGCCTGCGCACCTGAGCCAGATCCTTTCGGACAAGACAGCGAAGAACCTGGGCGATGACGTGGCCCGCCGAATCGAGGGCATCGAAGGCTTGCCACGGGGGTGGTTCGACGCGATGGCAGCGGGCGACCAGCCGCAGTCGCCGGCCGAGGCTGTCGACAGCAAGCTTTCCGCGGCCGATCTGGTCAAGCAGATGCTTGCCAGAAGCGGCAGGGGCATCCCCGAAGAAACCCGGCAAAGGCTGCTGGCCGCCGCCGAGGAGCCGGCAGACTCGACGCTGGTGGCGGCTGAACTTGTTCGGCCAGGCCTGGTGGGCGACGAAGTATGGATTGCCCACTACGACGTCCGTGCGGCCATGGGCGGCGGGCAGATCCCCCACGACTACCCCGAGATGTTCAAGGATGTTCGCGTCAGCCCAAGCCACCTGCGCGAGCTGGGCGTGGAGTTCAGCGAGCACCACCACCTGAAGATGGTGACCGGCTGGGGCCAGTCGATGGAACCGACCATCAAGCACCGCGACCCGCTGATCGTGGACGTCAGCATCCGCGAGTTCGTCGGTGATGGAATCTACTTCTTCTCCTGGGGCGACCACATCTACATCAAGCGATTGCAGATTGCCGACGAAGACCATTTCGAGATGATTTCCGACAACTCGCGGCACAAGGACCGCATGATTCGCCGGGAAGAGACCTACATCCAGGCCAGGGTGCTGCTGGTGTGGAATGCACACCTTGTGTAAAGCGAAGGCCACCACCCCAGCGTAATGCTGTCCATTCGCGCAACTGGGGCCGCCTTGCGGCCCTTCGCGGGCAAGCCCGCTTGTGTCTTGATGAGGGATTAAAATCTGG
>NZ_JAWJYQ010000051.1:0-49196 GCF_032971465.1 Pseudomonas sp. LSJ-87
CTGCTTCGCGGGTGAACCCGCTCCCACAGGGTCACCTCCAGCTGACAGAGTGCGCCATACCTGTGGGTTTCAAGTGTCCAGACAAATGGCCGGCTTGCTTTTACCGCTCCACGGGCATAGCGTTCGGAAGTTTTCTTTTCCGTGCCCAGGAGCAACTCCATGTACACCGGCATCGTCCAGGCCGTCCGCCCTCTGCTTGATGTGACCACCTACCCGGGCCACAACCAGTTCACCATCGACCTCACCCCCGAACTGCTCGACGAGCTGAAGATCGGCGCCAGCGTCAGTGTCGAAGGCACCTGCCTGTCGGTCACCGAAATCCACGGCACCCAGGTCAGGTTCGACGCCATGACCGCCACCCTCGAGCGCACCAACCTGCGCAACTTCAAGGCCGGCCAGGGCGTCAACATCGAACGCTCGGCGAAGATGAACGCCGAAGTCGGCGGCCACCTGATGGCCGGCCACATCGCCACCACCGCCGAAATCGTCGAGCTGTCGATCAAGGAAACCGGCGCCTTCATCAAGTTCCGCATGCCACCGGAATGGGGCAAGTACGTGTTCCCGCGCGGCTTCATCGGGGTCAACGGCTGCAGCCTGACCGTAGCCGATGTCGAGGACAATGTGATCACCATCAACCTGATCCCGGAAACCCTGCGCCAGACTACCTTCCCCAGCTACAAGGCCGGCGAGCTGCTCAACATCGAAGTGGACCACCAGACAATGGTGCTGGTCGATGTAGTGGAGCGCACCATCAAGAGCACCCTGGCCCGCGAAATGCCTCGCTGAGTTCCCTAGGATGCTGCCCAACACCCTCCACGCGCGCACAGCCAAGCGGCTGCGCCTGCAGATGCTGCGTGGCCGCGTGGGCCTCGGCCTGGTCGCCGGCCTGTCCGTACTGGCCGGCATGACCGATGCCATCGGCCTGCTGGCGCTGGGCGACTTCGTGTCGTTCATGAGTGGCAACACCACGCGCCTGGCCGTCGCCATCAGCGATGCGGACCTGGCCCTGGTGCTGCGCCTGAGTGCTGCGGTGCTGGGCTTCGTCGTCGGCAACGCCCTGGGCGTGCTGCTGGCGCGCGCTTTCCGCCGTCGGGCGTGGCCGGTGCTGCTGGTAGTCGCCGCCCTGCTGGGCTTTGCAGCCGCATGGCCCTTGGCAGCCACCTTTCCAGCGCTGCTCGCTGCCACACTGGCCATGGGCATGATCAATGCCGTGGTCGAACAGGTGAACGGCCTGCCCATCGGCCTGACCTACGTCACCGGCGCCCTGTCACGCTTCGGTCGTGGGCTGGGGCGCTGGCTGCTGGGCGAGCGGCGCAATGGCTGGCGGGTGCAACTGGTGCCTTGGGCCGGCATGCTGCTGGGCGCCGCGCTGGGTGCCTGGCTGGAGCACCACCTGGGCCTGCAAGCGCTGGCCGGCAGCTGCTCGCTGGCCTGCGTGCTGGCCCTGGTGTCGCGGTTCATTCCACGGACGTGGCAGCGTGGCTACATGCCACACTGATCACTCGATGCGCGGGTGCTGCTGCACCAGCAACTTGCGCTTGGCCTCCAGTTCGGCAATCTGCGCATCGATGTCCTCGATCCTTTGCTCGATGTTGTCGTGGTGTTCCTGCAGCAGCTCACGCGCTTCCTCGATATCCGATGCTGCCGGTGCAGCGCCGCGCAGCGGTTTGTTGGCGGTTTCCTTCATGGTCAGGCCGGTGACCAGCCCCACGGCGGCGATCACCATCAGGTAATAGGCCGGCATGTACAGGTTGCCAGTACTTTCCACCAGCCAGGCGGCGATGGTCGGGGTGAGGCCGGCGATCAGCACCGAGATATTGAAGGCGCTGGCGAGGGCGCTGTAGCGGATGTGCGTGGGGAACATTGCCGGTAGCGTCGAGGCCATCACGCCGATGAAGAAGTTCAGCAGCACGGCAATGATCAGCAACCCGGCAAAAATCACCCCCAGCACGCCGCTGTTGATCAGCATGAATGCCGGGATGGCCAGCACCAACAGGCCGATACTGCCGACGATGATGAACGGTCGACGGCCGAACTTGTCGCTGAGCAGCCCGATCATCGGCTGCACGAACAGCATGCCGACCATGATCGCGATGATGATCAGCACGCCATGGTCTTCGCTGTAGTGCAGGTTGTGCGACAGGTAGCTGGGCATGTACGTGAGCAGCATGTAGTAAGTGACGTTGGTGGCGATCACCACGCCAATGCAGGTCACCAGGCTGCGCCAGTGCTGGGTGGCCACTTCCCTGAACGACACCTTGGGCCCGGTCGCCAGGCCTTCGCGGTCGCCTTTCTCCAGCTTGTCGACGTGCTGCTGGAAGGCTGGCGTCTCCTCCAGCGCATGGCGCAGGTACAGGCCGATGATGCCCAGCGGCAAGGCGAGGAAGAACGGCAGGCGCCAACCCCACTCGAGGAACTTGTCCTCACCCAGCACCGTAGAGATCAACACCACCACACCGGCACCCAACACGAACCCGGCAATCGAGCCGAAGTCCAGCCAACTGCCGAGAAACCCCCGTTTTCGGTCAGGGGCATATTCGGCGACGAAGATCGACGCGCCGGTGTACTCGCCCCCCACCGAGAAGCCCTGGGCCATCTTGGCCAGCAGCAGCAGGATCGGCGCCCAGATACCGATGCTGGCATAGGACGGTATCAGGCCGATGGCGAAGGTGCTGAGCGACATGATCACGATGGTCGCAGCGAGGATTTTCTGCCGCCCGAAGCGGTCACCCAAGGCACCGAAGAACAGCCCGCCCAGAGGCCTGATCAGAAACGGCACCGAGAACGTGGCCAACGCCGCGATCATCTGCACGCTCGGGTCGGCATTGGGGAAGAAAACCTTGCCCAGGGCGTAGGCGACGAAGCCGTAGACGCCGAAGTCGAACCACTCCATGGCATTGCCCAGGGCTGCCGCGGTGATTGCCTTGCGCATCTTGCCGTCGTCGACGATGGTGATGTCCTTCAGGCCGATTGGCTGGAGGCTTTTCTTGCGAGGTTTCATGTCCGTATCCCTGTCGATGAATGCTCTAAGGGATGAGATACAACGGGACACTAAATAATTCAGCGCTTACGGTTTTTTTGTGCTTTTCCTCACCGGTTGCGGCACAGGCAAAGAAAAGCCGCTGCGATGGCAGCGGCTCGCATGGGCAACGGCTCGCGGTCAGATGCCTTCGCGGGCCAGGTCCATGGCGAAGTAGGTGAGGATCAGGTCGGCACCGGCACGCTTGATCGCGCCAATGCTTTCACGCACCACACGGCCTTCATCGATGGCGCCAGCCAGGCCGCCGAACTTGATCATCGCGTACTCGCCGCTCACCTGGTACGCCGCCAGCGGCAGGCGCGAGGCGGCACGGATATCGGCGATCACATCGAGGTAGGCACCGGCCGGCTTGACCATCAGCACATCCGCCCCTTCCTGCTCGTCGAGCAGCGACTCACGCACGGCTTCGCGGCGGTTCATCGGGTTCATCTGGTAGCTCTTGCGGTCGCCCTTCAGCGCGGTACCACCGGCTTCACGGAACGGGCCATACAGCGACGAGGCGAACTTGGTGGAATAGGCCATGATCGCGGTGTCGTGGAAGCCGGCACCATCCAGCGCGCTGCGGATGGCCTGGACCTGGCCGTCCATCGCCGCCGACGGGGCAATGAAGTCGGCACCGGCAGCAGCGGCGATGACCGCCTGCTTGCCCAGGTTGGCCAGGGTGGCGTCGTTGTCCACGCCGTGGTCGTGCAGCACGCCGCAGTGGCCGTGGCTGGTGTATTCGCAGAAGCAGGTGTCGGACATCACCACCATTTCCGGCACGGTGTCCTTGCAGATGCGCGACATGCGCGCGACCAGGCCGTTTTCGTTCCAGGTGTCGCTGCCGACGGCGTCCAGGTTGTGCGAAACGCCAAAGGTCATCACCGACTTGATACCGGCGCGGGCATAGCGCTCGATTTCCTGGGCCAGCAGCTTCTCGGGGATGCGGTTGACGCCCGGCATGCTGGTGATCGGCACGAAGTCATCGATGCCCTCTTCGACGAAGATCGGCAGGATCAGGTCTTCAAGGCGGAACTCGGTTTCCTGGAAGATCGTGCGCAGGGACTCGTTCTGGCGCAGGCGGCGTGGACGAACGGACGGGAATTGGTTGGACATGACAGCTCCAGGGAATTTGAACGGCGTATACCTTATGCCTGTCACGCGCCAGTGAAAAGGCCAGATGACGAGATATTGTCTTGCGTCAAAGGCAATGGCTGCATTTTTACTGTGCCGGCCTCTTCGCGGGTAAACCCGCTCCCACAGGATTCGCGCTGTACTTGTGGGAGCGGGTTTACCCGCGAAGAGGCCAGTGCAGGCAACCTATTACTGCAGCCAGGGCGGCGCAGGCTCCTCTGCCCTGGCCGCCCCATGCTCAGCCTCGGCCCGCGCGGCGCGCCGGCGGGCATCATCCAGCCGGGCCGCATCGATCTCGCGCATCACCCCGGCCACGTCAGCCGCATGCTCGTCATCCTCGAACAGGCCCGTCAGCGGGCTGTCCGGGCGCAGTTCGCCCGCCTCGTACAGGGCCCACATTTCCTGCGCATACCGGGTGCTTTTCAGCTCCGGCGCAAAGCGCCCGAAATAATGGGCCATGTTGGCCACATCGCGCTGCAGCATGCTGAAGGCATGGTTGTTGGCCGCTGCATCCACCGCCTGCGGCAGGTCGATGATCACCGGCCCGTCCGGGCCAAGCAGCACGTTGAACTCCGACAGGTCGCCATGCACCAGCCCGGCACACAGCATCAGCACGATCTGGCGAATGACGAAGGCATGGAACGCGCGGGCATCCTCGGCCTCGAGGTGCACGTCGTTCAGGCGTGGCGCCGCGTCACCGTCGGCATCGGTCACCAGCTCCATCAACAGCACGCCGTCCTGGAAATCGTAAGGCTTGGGTACCCTCACGCCAGCGCCGGCCAGGCGGAACAGCGCCGCCACTTCGGCGTTCTGCCAAGCGTCCTCGGCTTCCTTGCGGCCGTACTTGCTGCCCTTGGCCATCGCCCGGGCCTGACGGCTGTTGCGAACCTTGCGGCCTTCCTGGTACTCGGCAGCCTGGCGGAAACTGCGCTTGTTGGCTTCTTTATAAACCTTGGCGCAGCGCACCTGGCTGCCACAGCGCACCACATACACGGCGGCTTCCTTGCCACTCATCAAGGGCCGCAGTACTTCGTCGACCAGGCCGTCTTCGATCAGGGGTTCGATTCTTTTGGGTGTCTTCATCAGGCTGCGTTCGGGGTCCTGGCTGTGATGACGGACATCCTCTCACAGCCTGATGCGACTTGCTCGTCTGTCTTCAGGCCGAACGGCTCAGGCGCCCTGCCCTACGCGGCCAACCGCCACCTCGCGCGCCCGGCGCCGTGTGACCAGAAGGCCCGAACACACCACCAGCACCGCCAGCACCATGGTCGATACCACTTCCAGGCGGTGGTCCGGGCGGAACAGCATCAGCACCAGCACGCCACTGATGAACAGGATCACGCCCCACGTCAGCCACGGGAACAGCCACATGCGGTAGCCCAGTGTCTTGCCCTGTGCGGTCAGGCGCTGGCGCAGGCGCAACTGGGAAACGGCGATCACCAGGTACACCAGCAAGGCAATGGCGCCGGAGCTTGCCATGAGGAAGCCGAACACCTTGGCCGGTACCAGGTAGTTGGCGATCACCGCCAGGAAAGCTGCGCCAGTGGACAGCAGCACAGCTACCACGGGGGTGCCGCTGCGGCTGGTCACCTGGGCACAGGCCGGTGCATCACCGCGGCGGCTCAGCGAGTAGACCATGCGCGACGCGGTATACAGCGACGAGTTGAGGCAGCTGGTCACCGACGTCAGCACCACGAAGTCGATGATGGCCTTGGCATTCGGCACGCCCAGGGTGTCCAGCACCGTGACATAGGAACCTTCGGTGGCCAGGCGCGGGTCGGTCCACGGCACCAGCGCGATGACGATGAAGATCGACAGGATATAGAACAGGGTGATTCGCCAGATCACCGAGTTGGTGGCCTTGGAAATATGCTTGCCCGCTTCGTCGGATTCGGCCGCGGCGATGGTCACCACCTCGGCACCGAGGAACGAGAACATGGTAATCAGCATGGCGCTGAGCACCGCACCAAAACCGTTGGGCATGAAGCCGCCGCTATCCCACAGGCGCGACACGCCGCTGACACCTGAGCCTGGCAGCAGGCCGAAGATGGCGCACACCCCCAGCGCGATGAAACTGACGATGGCCACCACCTTCACCAACGCCAGCCAGAACTCGAACTCACCGTAGTTCTTCACGCTGAACAGGTTGGTGGCAGTCAGCAATAGAGTAATCACCAGCGACAAGACCCAGATCTCCAGCTGCGGGACCCAGGAATTGATGATGGTGGCGGCGATATTGGCCTCGATGGGGATGATCAGTACCCAGAACCACCAGTACAGCCAGCCGATGGTGTAGCCGGCCCACTTGCCGATGGCGAGGTCGGCATAGGTAGAGAACGAACCGGTGTCCGGCGAGGCAACGGCCATTTCGGCCAGCATGCGCATCACCAGCACCACCAGCGCGCCGGCCAGGATATAGGCCAGGATGGTGGCGGGCCCTGCTTCGGCAATCGCACGGCCGGAGCCGACGAACAGGCCGGCACCGATCACGCCGGCAATGGACAGCATGGTGACATGCCGGGATTTCAATCCATGACTCAAATTGTTCTTGTGGGTTTGCATGGCGCTACCTTGTTGTTTTTGTCATGCCCACGCAGGGGCCGCCGGCTTGCACGTCACCGACGCAGGCGCGAAAAAGCCCGCCCTGCCCCAGATGGTGAGTAGGGCAGCACGGGTTGAGTAAAACGAAACCGCAGAACGTATTACGGGTAGGTCAGCCGGCAGCCCGCTGACGGGGCGCCAGATCGGCCTTGGGGAAACTGCCGCCCTGACGGCCGACCTGCTCGCATACCTTGTCGACGATGTAGGCGCCGATCGGGATGGCGGAGGTGGCGGCCGGCGACGGTGCGTTGCACACATTGACGCTGCGAGCGGTGTTGACGAACAGGAAGTCGTCGATCAGCTTGCCGTCACGCGACACGGCCTGGGCACGCACGCCGGCCGGGTAAGGCGTGAGGTCGGCCTTGGTGATGCTCGGGCAGTACTTCTGGACCTGCTTGAGGTAGCCACCCTTGAACAGCGAGTTCTTCATCTCGATCAGGCCAGGGCGGAAGTTCTTCGCCAGCACCTTGAGGATGCCGGGGGTGGTCAAGGTCTGGAACAGGTCGCTGGGGCTGACATCGCGCTTGCGGTAGCCCTCGCGCTTCATCGCCAGCACGGCGTTGGGGCCAACGGTCACGGTGCCGTCGATCATGCGTGTCAGGTGCACGCCCAGGAACGGCATGGACGGGTCGGGAATCGGGTAGATCAGGTGGTTGACGATCTGGTTGTGCTGTTTGGGCAGCAGGTAGTACTCGCCACGGAACGGGCAGATGACGAACTCGGTCCGCAGGCCCAGCATGCTCACCACGCGGTCGGCCATCAGGCCCGAGCAGGTCACCAGGAAACGGCTGCGCAACTCATCGTCATGATGGTCGCCACGCGTGCGCACGACCACTTCGCTGGCCAGCTCCTGCAGGCCGACCACCTCGGCGCCATAGCGGATTTCACCGCCGGCGCGCTGGAACTCGGCGCCCATGGCCGCAGTCACTTCGGCGTAATTGACGATGCCGCTGGAGGGCACGAAGATGCCGCCCATGCCAACGATATTGGGCTCGCGCTCGCGCAGCTCGGCCGCCGACAGCCAGTAGCGCTCCAGGCCATTGGCCGCGGTACGTTCCCACAGCGCCTTCATGCGCTGCATTTCCAGGTCGTTGGTGGCCACCAGCAGCTTGCCGCACTCATCGAAGCGGATACCGTGCTGGGTGCAGAAGGCCTTGGTGGCCTTGTTGCCTTCCAGGCAGAAGCGCGCCTTGAGGCTGCCGGGGGTGTAATACACGCCGGCGTGGATCACGCCGCTGTTGTGGCCGGTCTGGTGGCGGGCCGGGCCGGACTCTTTCTCCAGCAGGAGAATCTTCGCATCCGGGTAGACCTTGATCAGGTGCATGGCCGTGGACATGCCCACAATGCCACCGCCAATGATGATGAAATCGTACACAGCCTTACCTCACACGCAGGCATTGCCTGACTGGCTCACCAAGGCCCGCGCGGGCCCTGGTGGCATCGTTTTGTGCAAAGACGCGTGGGCGGGCGCCCGCCCCGCGCCCTGTCATTATTGCCCGCGCTGGTACAGCGGTTTGGGGAAGGCCACGTAACCGCGCTGGCGCATCAGCTCGCGGCGCAGGCCTTCGTGCGGCGTGAAGCGGTCGCGACCATGCAGCCAGAACAGGTTGTTGATCAGCAGGAAACTACCCACGCCAACCGGAACCGAAAGCTTCTTCTCGCTGCCTTCCAGCGATTCGGACAAGGCGTTCAGCCAGATGCCCTCCTCGTAGTTTTCCGGCTGCACGAACTGGTCGATGTAGCGCATGGTCGGGCGGCCTTCGGCATCGGTGTCGAATACCGAGTGGAACACATCCTCGGACACCTTCTTGCTCGGCGGTGCGGTCCAGCGCATCTCGCGACGGGCCAGCGGGTGGCGGAAGAATTCGTCGCACTGTTCCCAGTCGTCCAGGTGCAGCAGCAGCGAGTTGCCGCCTTCCATGTTCTTTTCGTCGATCTTCAGCATCAGCACGTAGTCGGTGATCTGGTTGACGAAGGTGCCGTCGTTGTGCAGCTCCATGACCCGGTGCGGCTGGCGCAGGTAGCTGTCGGAGTTGTCGGTGTTGACCACCACGAAGCGGGCATAGAACTGGCCGCTCATGGCGTCGTAGTTGGAGCGGCCGATCAGGTGTGCGCAGGCGGTGGTGAACTTGACCATGTCCTCGGCCTGGCTCACGTCATCCAGGCCGACCGGGGTGATCAGCATGCCGCCGCTGGCGCGGTTGAGGATGGTATTGAGCAGCACCGGCCGCAGGGTGCCCTGGCACAGCTCGTCAAGGATCTCGCCAACCCGGAAGCGCAGGAACGACTTGTACTCCAGCGCCTGCACCGGCCACTGGGCAACAGCCTGGACGAACGCTTCGACCGTTTCGCGGGCAAAGGTGAGCTCAAGCAGGCGCGGCGACTGTTTCGAGGGGGCGATGGTGAAACCACGCGGTTCGAGCGGCAGTGGCATCACAAGTTCGTCGATCTGCGTAAAAGCGTTCATGGCAGTGTCCTGGCAGAGAAAGTGAGTGGCGCCGTCCGGTCATGACCTGGATCAGTGCGGGCGAGCTAAAATTATCGCCATAAACACAAAATGTCTACATTTTTATTTTTCACAGACAAAACGAGTGTTTGTCCATTGTTTTTCGCCAGCGAACGCTTTCGGTATGATCGACAAAACCGTTTGAGGAACAGGACCTTGGAAGCGCTCGCCCCCCGACAAAACTCAGCATTCAGCGGGTATGAGAGGCTCAAGAAGGACATCATCCGCGGCGTGTTCAAGCCCGGAGAAAAGCTGCTGATGAGCACCCTGAAGGAACGCTACGACCTGGGCGTGGGCCCGCTGCGCGAAGCACTGTCGCAGCTGGTGGCCGAGCACCTGGTCAACGCGATCAGCCAGAAGGGCTACCGTGTGGCGCCCATGTCGCTGGACGAGATGAACGACATCTACGATGCCCGCGCCAACCTGGAGGCGATGATCATCACCCTGGCCATCGAACGTGGCGACGACGCCTGGGAGGCGTCGGTACTGGCCCATTCGCATACCCTGGCCAAGGTGGTGGAAGTGAAAACCCGCGAGCAACGCCTGGATGTATGGGACGAACGGCACAAGGCGTTCCACACGGCCATTGCCTCAGGCTGCGGCTCCAAGCACCTGCTGCAGGCGCGCACCTATCTGTTCGATCAGGCCGAGCGCTACCGGCACCTGTGGCTGACCCAGACGGTGTTTTCCGAACAGGCCCTGGAGCTCAAGCGCCAGGAGCATGCGGCATTGGTCGAAGTGATTCTGGCCCGGGACGCCAAGCGCGCCAGCGCCATGATGCGTTCGCACCTGATGACTCCGGTGCCGATCATTGCGCAGATCATGCATGCCGAGGGTATCGGCGCACGCTAGAGGGTTGCTTTGTACCTTTCAGGGCCCTATCGCCGGCAAGCCAGCTCCCACAGGTACTGCGCTGCCTTCGGGGCCTGTGGGGTCTCTGTGGGAGCTGGCTTGCCGGCGATAGGGCCAGTGCAGGCAAAACGCGCCAGATGAATTTTTCTTAAATCGCCGTTTGGCTATTCTTTGGCACAATCAAGTCTCCATTAGATGCCCGGGAACCAGCATGCCTCGCGTACTGACCATCGAAGACGACGCCGTCACCGGCCAGGAAATCGTCGCCGAACTTACCAGCCACGGCCTTGAGGTGGATTGGGCCGACAATGGCCGTGAAGGCCTGGCCAAGGCCATTGCCGGCGGCTACGACCTGATTACCCTGGACCGCATGCTGCCCGAGGTCGATGGCCTGACCATCGTCACCACCCTGCGCAGCCTCAAGATCGCCACGCCGATCCTGATGATCAGCGCCCTCTCCGACGTCGACGAGCGGGTACGCGGCCTGCGTGCCGGGGGTGACGACTACCTGACCAAACCGTTCGCCTCCGACGAGATGGCCGCGCGGGTCGAAGTGCTGCTGCGCCGCAACAGCGTGCCCATGACCCAGACCCGCCTGCAGGTCGCCGACCTGCAACTGGACCTGATCAGCCACGAAGCCCGCCGCGGCGAACAGACCCTCAACCTGCTGCCCACCGAATACAAGCTGCTGGAGTACCTGATGCGCCATAGCGGCCAGGTGATCACGCGGATGATGATTTTCGAGGAAGTCTGGGGCTACCACTTCGACCCGGGCACCAACCTGATCGATGTGCACATCGGCCGCCTGCGCAAGAAAATCGACTCACCCGGCCAGTCGCCGCTGATCCGTACGGTACGGGGCTCCGGCTATGCCATTGCTGAACCCGTCTAAGGGCTGGAGCTCCTCGACCAGCCGCCTGCTGGCGCTGTACAGCTTTCTGTTCGTGGCCTGGAGCAGCATCCTCATGGGGGTGCTGTACTTCGAGGTGTCCAGCTACCTGAACAAACTCACCCGCCATTCGATGCTGCAGCGCCAGCACCTGTTCGCGCACATGAGCGGCAAACAGCTGGACGACGCCCTGGTCGCCAGCCAGGCCTTCGAAGAGCGCAGCTTCGACGCCTACGGCCTGTTCGACAACCAGCTCAACCCGATCGGCGGGCGCATTCGCGCCATCCCGCCAGAGCTGGGGCTGGACGGCAAGGTTCACGAACTCAAGCGCTGCCTGGACGCCGACGACCCGCACATGCCGCGTGACAGCTGCGACGCGGTGGCGATCAAGGTGCAGGATGGCCGCTGGCTGGTGTTGGTGCGCGACAACGGCTCGCTGTTCGTGGTCACCCGGATCATCCTGCATGCCCTGCTCTGGGGGATCTCGCTGACCCTGATCCCGGGCTTTGCCGGCTGGTATCTGCTCAGGCGCCGCCCGCTCAAGCGCATTCGCGCGATCCAGGCCCAGGCCGAGCTGATCGTCGCCGGTGACCTAACCCACCGCCTGCCGCTGTCGGCCCGGCGTGACGAGCTGGACATGCTGGCGGCCATCGTCAACGCCATGCTCGACCGCATCGAGCGGCTGATGCACGAGGTCAAGGGCGTGTGCGACAACATCGCCCACGACCTGCGCACCCCGCTCACCCGCCTGCGCGCCCAGCTGTACCGCATTCGCCAGCAAAGTGACGTCGACTCCACCCAGGCCGAGGCACTGGACCAGGCCATCGGCGAAACCGATACCCTGATGGCGCGTTTTCGCGGTTTGTTGCGTATCAGCGAACTGGAAGACCGCCAGCGGCGGGCCGGTTTCGTCCAGCTTGACCCGCACGAACTGCTGGTGGAGTTGCACGACTTCTACCTGCCGCTGGCCGAAGACGTCGGCATCCGCCTGGAACTGCAGCAGCCAGCCGAACTGCCAGCGTTGCATGGTGACCGCGAACTGCTGTTCGAGGCACTGGCCAATCTGGTGGGCAACGGCATCAAGTTCACGCCCGAGGGTGGGCTGGTGCGGATTACTGCGACGCAGGACGACAAAGGGCTGCACCTGGCGATCGAGGACAGCGGGCCGGGTATTCCGGAAGAGGAACGGGCGGCAGTGCTGAAGCGCTTCTACCGTAGCGATGAAGGCCACCGCCATGCGGGGTTCGGGCTGGGGTTGTCGATCGTTGCGGCGATCGTCGACCTGCATGGGTTCGGGCTGGAGGTGGGGGAAAGCGAGCTGGGTGGGGCGAGGCTGGTACTGCACTGCCCGCTCGCCGGGCTAGCCAGATAGAAGCTGGGGCCGCTATGCGGCCCATCGCCGGCAAGCCAGCTCCCACAGGGACTGCGCAGTTCTTCAGTATTGCGCGGTTCCTGTGGGAGCTGGCTTGCCGGCGATGGGCTGCGCAGCAGCCCCAATGACATCGATCAGTCGGCCAGACGCCAGGTAGTCCCACCCTTGCTGTCTTCCAGCACCACACCCATGGCGGTCAACTGGTCGCGAATGCGGTCGGACTCGGCCCAGTTCTTGTCCGCACGCGCCTGCAGGCGCGCCTGGATCAAGCCCTCGACCTCAGCGGCATCCACCTTGCCTTCGGCACCGGCGCGCAGGAAGTCATCGGCTTCCAGCTGCAGCACACCCAGCACATCACCCAGCTCGCGCAGGCGACCGGCCAGGCCGGCAGCGGCCTCAAGGTCGCTGTCGCGCAGGCGGTTGATCTCGCGCACCAGGTCGAACAGCACGGCGCAGGCTTCGGGGGTGCCGAAGTCGTCGTTCATGGCCACGCTGAAGCGCTCGACAAACTCTTCGCCACCCTTGGCCGCCACCCGTGGCAAGCCGCGCAAGGCGTGGTAGAAGCGCTCCAGTGCGCCCTTGGCATCGCGCAGGCTGTCTTCCGAGTAGTTGATCGCGCTGCGGTAGTGGCTGGCCACCAGCAGGTAACGCACCACTTCAGGGTGGTACTTCTCGAGCACGTCGCGGATGGTGAAGAAGTTGTTCAACGACTTGGACATCTTCTCGCCATTGATCCGGATCATGCCGCAGTGCATCCAGGCGTTGGCGTACTGCTTGCCGGTGGCCGCCTCGCTCTGGGCAATCTCGTTCTCGTGGTGCGGGAACTCCAGGTCGCTGCCGCCACCGTGGATGTCGAAGCTTTCACCCAGGCAGCAGGTGGACATCACCGAGCACTCGATGTGCCAGCCCGGACGCCCCGGGCCCCATGGCGATTCCCAGCTCGGTTCGCCCGGCTTGACGCCCTTCCACAGCACGAAGTCCAGCGGGTCCTGCTTGGCTTCGTCGACCTCGATACGGGCACCGATGCGCAGGTCTTCGATCTTCTTGCGCGACAGCTTGCCGTAACCGACGAACTTGCCGACGCGGTAGTACACGTCGCCATTGCCCGGTGCGTAGGCATAACCCTTGTCGATCAGGGTCTGGATCATCGCGTGCATGCCGGCGATATGGTCGGTGGCACGCGGCTCCTGGTCCGGCGGCAGGATGTTCAGGCGGCGCTCGTCTTCGTGCATCGCGTCGATCATGCGGGCGGTCAGGGCGTCGAAGCTTTCGCCGTTCTCGTTGGCCCGGTTGATGATCTTGTCATCGATGTCGGTGATATTGCGCACATAGGTCAGCTCGTAGCCGCTCTTGCGCAGCCAGCGGGTGACCAGGTCGAAGGCCACCATGCTGCGGCCATGGCCCAGGTGGCAGTAGTCGTATACGGTCATGCCGCACACGTACATGCGCACCTTGTTGCCATCCAGCGGCTTGAAGGTTTCCTTCGCTTTGCTCAGCGTGTTGTAGATGGTAAGCACGGCGGTTCCTCAGCTGCCCCAGGAGTCACGCAGGGTGACAGTGCGGTTGAACACCGGGCGGCCCGGCTGGCTGTCTTTCAGGTCGGCGCAGAAGTAGCCTTCGCGTTCGAACTGGAAGCGGTCCTCGGGCTGCGCCTGGGCCAGCGACGGCTCGGCACGGCAGCCGCTGAGCACTTGCAGCGAGCCTGGGTTGATGTTGTCCAGGAAGCTGCCGCCCTCCTCGGTCTTTTCCGGGTTCGGCGAGCGGAACAGGCGGTCGTACAGGCGCACTTCGCACTCGACGCTGCCCTCGGCCGGCACCCAGTGGATCACGCCCTTGACCTTGCGGCCTTCCGGGTTCTTGCCCAGGGTGTCCGGGTCGTACGAGCAGCGCAGCTCGACGATGTTGCCGTCGGCATCCTTGACCGCCTCGTCGGCGCGGATCACGTAGCTGCCGCGCAGGCGCACTTCACCGGCCGGTTCCAGGCGCTTGTAGCCCTTCGGCGGCTCTTCCATGAAGTCGTCACGGTCGATGTACAGTTCACGGGAGAACGGCAGCACGCGCACGCCCATGTCTTCCTTCGGGTGGCGCGGCAGTTCGAGCTGCTCGACCTGGCCTTCCGGGTAGTTGGTGATGACCACCTTCAGCGGGCGCAGCACGCACATGGCGCGCGGTGCGGTGCGGTCCAGGTCGTCACGGATGCTGAACTCGAGCATCGACATGTCGACCACACCGTCGGAACGGTTGGTGCCGATCATTTCGCAGAAGTTGCGGATCGAGGCCGGGGTGTAGCCACGGCGACGGAAGCCGGACAGGGTCGACATGCGTGGGTCGTCCCAGGCTTCGACGTGCTTTTCGTCCACCAGCTGCTTGAGCTTGCGCTTGGAAGTGATGGTGTAGTTCAGGTTCAGGCGGCTGAACTCGTACTGGCGCGGGTGTGCCGGCACCGGCAGGTTGTCGAGGAACCAGTCGTACAGCGGACGATGCCCTTCGAACTCCAGGGTGCAGATCGAGTGGGTGATGCCCTCGATGGCGTCCGACTGGCCATGGGTGAAGTCGTAGTTCGGGTAGATGCACCACTTGTCACCGGTCTGGTGGTGGTGGGCATGGCGGATACGGTACAGGATCGGGTCGCGCAGGTTCATGTTCGGCGAGGCCATATCGATCTTGGCCCGCAGCACGCGCTCGCCATCCTTGAACTCGCCGGCTTTCATGCGGGCGAACAGGTCGAGGTTCTCGTCAACGCTGCGCTCGCGGAACGGGCTGTTCTTGCCCGGCTCCTTGAGGTTGCCACGGTATTCCTTGGCCTGCTCGGGGGTAAGGTCGCAGACGTAGGCCTTGCCGCGCTTGATCAGCTCGACCGCCCAGTCGTGCAACTGGTCGAAGTAGTCGGAGGCGTAGCGCACGTCGCCGGCCCAGTCGAAGCCCAGCCACTTGACATCGCTCTGGATGGCGTCGATGTACTCCTGGTCTTCCTTGGCCGGGTTGGTATCGTCGAAACGCAGGTGGCAGACGCCCCCGAATTCCTTGGCCAGGCCGAAGTTGACGCAGATCGACTTGGCGTGACCGATGTGCAGGTAGCCATTGGGCTCCGGCGGGAAACGGGTGACGATGCTGCTGTGCTTGCCCGAGTCCAGGTCGGCCTGGATGATCGGCCGCAGGAAGTTCGCAGGGACAGCGGGGGCGCCTTTGGCAGCGGCGTTGGGCGCGTTGTCGGCAGTGGGCTTGCTCATAGGATCCTTGAATGCACGTGTCCGGCCTGGGTAGGCCGATTGAATCAAAGGGCCTATCATAGCCGAAGCAGTCAAGCTGCTGACAGTCGGGCCCGGACAAACTGGCGTGATTTATCACGGCTTTTTGCCGCAGCCTGGCAAAATGGCCAGTGCGCGCCATGTGTCGCGATCGCCTGATCCTGCGTCAGGTGATAACCCGCGCCCTGCGCATCCTAATTCCGATTGCCTTGAAAGAGCGAGTTTCAGCATGTCCAAAGTCAAACTGAGCACCAACCACGGCGACATCGTCCTGCAACTGGACGCCGAGAAAGCGCCGCTGACTACCGAAAACTTCGTTCAGTACGTCAAGGACGGCCACTACAATGGCACCGTGTTCCACCGTGTGATCAAGGGCTTCATGATCCAGGGCGGCGGCTTCGAGCCTGGCATGAGCCAGAAGAAGACCCGCGCCAGCATCCAGAACGAAGCCGACAACGGCCTGAAGAACAAGAAGTACAGCATCGCCATGGCCCGTACCATGGAGCCGCACTCCGCCTCGGCGCAGTTCTTCATCAACTCGTCCGACAACGACTTCCTCAACCACAGCGGCAAGAACGTGCAGGGCTGGGGCTACGCGGTATTCGGCGAAGTGATCGAAGGCCGTGAAATCGTCGACGCCATCGAAAAGGTCGCCACCGGTTCCAAGGCTGGCCACCAGGACGTGCCGAAGGACGACGTGGTCATCGAGAAAGCCGAGATCGTTGAGTGATCCTGCTGATCTCCGATCTGCACCTGCAAGAAGAACGCCCGGACATTACCCGGGCGTTTCTTGATCTGCTCGATGGCCGTGCCCGCCACGCCAAGGCGTTGTACATCCTTGGCGACTTCTTCGAAGCCTGGATCGGCGACGACGCCATGACACCCTTCCAGCAGTCGGTCTGCCAGGCCATGCGGCGGCTGAGCGACAGCGGCACGGCCATCTACCTGATGCATGGCAACCGTGATTTCCTGATTGGCCAGGCCTTCTGCGACGCTGCGGGCTGCACGTTGCTGCACGACCCCTGCGTGATCGAGCTGGGTGGTGAGCAGGTGCTGCTGATGCATGGCGATACCCTGTGCACCCGCGACCTGGCCTACATGAAAATGCGCCGCTTGCTGCGCAACCCGCTGAGCCTGTGGGTGTTGCGGCACCTGCCGCTTTCGGCCCGCTACAAGCTGGCACGCAAGCTACGCAGCGAAAGCCGCTCGCAAACGCGGATGAAGTCCACCGAGATCGTCGATGTCACGCCGGAGGAAGTGCCGAAGGTGATGGCGGCGCATGGTGTACGTACCTTGGTGCATGGGCATACCCATCGGCCGGCGATACACAAGCTGGTGGTCGACGGGCAACCGGCACGGCGTATCGTGCTGGGCGACTGGGACCGCCGTGGCTGGGCCTTGCAGGTTGACGAGCAAGGGTTTCAGCTGGCGCCGTTCGAGTTTTCCTGACCGACCGAGTCGCCTTCTTCGCGGGTGAACCCGCTCCCACAAGTATCGTGCCGCTTGCAGCTTTGGTGCAGTACCTGTGGGAGCGGGTTTACCCGCGAAGAGGCAGGCACAGGCTAACGCCTCAAGGCCGGCTGACCACCGCCCCCTTGTCCCGCTCACTGATCACCACTTCCCGGTACTCCGGGTCAGCCTTGATCTGCGCCTCGGTAAACGGAATCACCGCCAGTTTTCCGGCCGCAAACGCCTTGGTCTGGTCACCGGCATGCACCGAAGCCGCTTCACTCGACTGGGAAAACGCCAACAGCCCACGGGCCTGCGGCCCCTTGTCGGTAAAGCTGACCAGTTGCAGGTAGCTGGTACCACTGACACCAGCCGCTTGCCCTGCCCGTGCGCCAAGGGTTTCAGCTGGCGTCGCTCGAGTTTCCTGACCGACCGAGTCGCCTTCTTCGCGGGTAAACCCGCTCCCACAGGTATCGTGCCGCTTGCAGCCCTGGTGCAGTACCTGTGGGAGCGGGTTTACCCGCGAAGAGGCAGGCACAGGCTAACGCCTCAAGGCCGGCTGACCAGCGCCCCCTTGTCCCGCTCACTGATCACCACTTCCCGGTACTCCGGGTCAGCCTTGATCTGCGCCTCGGTAAACGGAATCACCGCCAGTTTTCCGGCCGCAAACGCCTTGGTCTGGTCACCGGCATGCACCGAAGCCGCTTCACTCGACTGGGAAAACGCCAACAGCCCACGGGCCTGCGGCCCCTTGTCGGTAAAGCTGACCAGTTGCAGGTAGCTGGTACCACTGACACCAGCCGCTTGCCCTGCCCGTGCGCCAAGGGTTTCAGCTGGCGTCGCTCGAGTTTCCTGACCGACCGAGTCGCCTTCTTCGCGGGTAAACCCGCTCCCACAGGTATCGTGCCGCTTGCAGCCCTGGTGCAGTACCTGTGGGAGCGGGTTTACCCGCGAAGAGGCAGGCACAGGCTAACGCCTC
Organism: Pseudomonas sp. LSJ-87; assembly: GCF_032971465.1. Taxonomy (NCBI): domain Bacteria; kingdom Pseudomonadati; phylum Pseudomonadota; class Gammaproteobacteria; order Pseudomonadales; family Pseudomonadaceae; genus Pseudomonas; species Pseudomonas sp. LSJ-87. The sequence goes on from NZ_JAWJYQ010000051.1 coordinate 18,050, forward strand.
AAGGCCGGCTGACCAGCGCCCCCTTGTCCCGCTCACTGATCACCACTTCCCGGTACTCCGGGTCAGCCTTGATCTGCGCCTCGGTAAACGGAATCACCGCCAGTTTTCCGGCCGCAAACGCCTTGGTCTGGTCACCGGCATGCACCGAAGCCGCTTCACTCGACTGGGAAAACGCCAACAGCCCACGGGCCTGCGGCCCCTTGTCGGTAAAGCTGACCAGTTGCAGGTAGCTGGTACCACTGACACCAGCCGCTTGCCCTGCCCGTGCGGCACACTGTAGATCGCGTTGTACACGCCCAACGCCTGCGGGCCACCCGGCACCGGCGTGCCATCGCTCGCCTGTTGCACCTGCCCCCAGCGCGCGTCCCCTGCCATGCCGCTGTCACGCACCTGCTTGAGCGACGCCAGCGCGGCCTGGTGCAGCAGCTTGCGCACGGCCGCCTGCTCTACCGCCAGCCCGCGCGGGGTGTGCTGCGGGTCGGCCGGGTCGAAGGCCACCCGCCAGCTTTCCGGGTGCTCGGCCAGGGCATCGAACAGGTTCTGGAAATGCACCAGGCCAATGCCGCTGTCCAGGTCAGCCTTGCCATTCCAGGCCGCCAGACTGCTGCATACCGCCCGCACATCCGCATCGGCGCCCTTGCACCACTGCAGCAGGTCAGGCAGTAGCAGGCTGGCCAGGTACACCTCGTCATCGGTCACCATGCGCTGCAGGTCATCAACGCCCAGGCGGGCCGTACCCTGCAGGCGTTGCAGGGCAAAGCGGCCACGCATGCCCAGCGGCTGGTCACTGCGGCTGACCAGCGGCGAGTAACCGGTCAGCGGCTGCGCCGGGTTGGCCATCCAGGCCGGGTCGTTGGAGTTCTGCACAAAATCCTCGCGCTCCAGGCTCGGCAGCAGCCGCGCAGGGAAGATCCCCGGCTGCGCGGCCTGCGCATCGACCTTCCACTGGCACGCGCTGCGTGAGCCATCCAGTACCACCAGGCGCCCCTGTGCCTGCGGGTTGCTGCACGCACTCAGCAGTTGCTGATCCACATATGGCACCACGGACTGGTTCAGGTACAAGGCCTTGCCTGCCGGGTCCACCGCCAGCGTGTTGACCCAGGGAATACCCTGCAGCTGTTCGATCGAGCCTTTCAACGTAGCCAGGCTGTCGGCATGGTTGATCTGGTACCACTGCTGCAACACCCGAGTGTTCTCGAGGTTGGCGTCGCGCAAGCTGTAGGCAGCATGCGCATCCCAGTCCAGGCGCCCCGGCCATTGCACCACCGGGCCGAACTGCGAACTGTAGACCTGGCGCTGTACCTGGCTCAGGCTGCCATCCTCGGCCTTGACCGCAACGCTGACGGTTTGCCGGGCCAGCGGCAGCGACTTGCCATCGAGCAGGTAGCGGGTCGGGTCCTTGGGGTCGAGTTGCAGGCGGTACAGGGTGAAGTGCTTCGATGTGTCGACGGTGTGCGTCCAGGCCAGATGCTGGTTGAAACCGATGTTGACCACCGGCAGGCCCGGCAATGCCGCCCCCATCACGTCGAGCTGGCCGGGAATGGTCAGCTGCATCTGGTAGAAGCGCATACCCCCCATCCACGGGAAGTGCGGGTTGGCCAGCAACAGGCCGCGGCCATTGGCCGAACGTTGCGCCCCGACGGCCACCGCATTGCTACCGCGTTCCGTGGCAAAACGCTGCTGCCTGGCCAGCGCCGCGGCAAACCCTTCCGGCGCCTGCTGGCTGGCCAGCGTTGGTGGTTGCGCCCCCGCCAGCGCTTCGACGAACTGCCCGACACCGCCTTCGGCGAGCAGTCGACGGGTCAGCTTGACCAGGTCCTCGCTGCTGATCGGCCGCAGCCACTCGCCGTTGCCACATTCGGCAGGCAACCCCTGGCTGCGGCGCTCGGCCAGCGCCCGGTTGTAGCCGCTGGCATAACCTGCCAGCAGCGCCTGTACCGGCGCGGGCTGCGCCTGCAAGAACGCATCGACTGCCGCCGGCGTGTTGAGCCAGGCGAAGAATACATCGCTGGCCAGGTTGTCACGCTGTTCCAGGGTCTTGCCCTTGGCACCGAAGTAGCGTGAGCGCTCGCCACTCACGGTCAGCACTTCATTGGCCAGCAGGCACAGGTTGTCCTGGGCGTAGGCGTAGCCGATGCCATAGCCCAGGCCGCGCTCGTCCTTGGCCACAATGTGCGGCACCCCGTAACTGGTTCGTCGAATCTGCGCACTGGCATCGGCGGCGGCGGACTGCACCGGCGCTGCGCCAACGCTGAAGGCTACCAGGGCGGCAGCCAGGCCAGCGCAAGTCATGGGGCGGGAAAGTGGAAACACGGGCACTCCTCGGGTTCGGGGGTCATCCCGATCAGACGAATGGCCACATGAAAATTTTACGTATTACCAGGCAATGGAACGTCTTGAACAGAACCAGGCTTTTTTTTGCGCGTGGGCTGCAGTTTTTCCGTTCTCATTCGTCCTAGTAAGTGAGGCACCCAAATTTCGGGTTCGTCCACGAAAAGGAGCATTCACATGTACAACCCGCAACCCTCGATCCAGGCTGGGCGCGTCCCAGGCAAAGCGCCCAGGGAACAGGACGTTTTTGCTGACGAACGCATCGGCAACGAACAGATCCGCGAGCTATTGCGCAGTTTCGGCCTGCGTACCAGCCTGATCCGCCTCAAGGTCATCGATGCCTTGCACGCCGCCGACCGCAATGGCCGCAGCATTGGCGTGCGCGGCGTGCACGCGCAACTGGAACAGCTGGATATCCCGCTGTCGTTCCTCAGCGTGCGCGAAGTGCTCAAGCGGCTGTGCAGCGAGGGCGTCATCCAGCTGGGCAGCGACAAATGCTACAGCCTCGACCCGCAGGCGCGCGCCGTGCTGGAGCGAACGCCTGTGCGCTGAGCGCATGGCCGGCCATGACTGGCCGGCCCGCCAGGATCAGGGCTTGACCTTGCGCCGCAGGATGCCGTTGATCACCACGACCACCACGGCGATGGCAATGGCCAGCATCTGGAAGGTCTGCTCACTGATCGTGCCCTGCTTCTGCAGGTGGGACAGGCCCAGCATCAGGCCCAGTACCACCAGGATGATCAGAAGGGAATATTTGAGGCGCTGCACGTGTGTCATCGAAGGTTCCTTGCAACATCAGGGGCAAATGGCTCGCAACGAGCCGCGGCAATGATACAACGGCCACCGGCCCCGGCGCTGCATTTCCTGCTGGGTGGGCCGGCGCCTGCCTGAAAGCATGGGGCTCCCAAGCACCCATGCCGGAGGCACCATGTACAAACCCCTTCTGTTCGCGTCGCTATTGCTGACACCCTTTTCCCTTCATGCGCTGGACACCCGCCAGACCTCGGCCGAGCAACTGTTCGAACTGGGCCGCGAACTGGCTGCCCAAGCTGGCGCCAGCCAATGGCAACAACTGTGGCAGCGCGTGCGCCAGGCCGGTTACCTGCAGGCAAAAGGTGCGTCGGTGCATTTCAGTGTCCCCCTGGCGCAACTGCCCGAGTTGGCCCGGCAAACCCTGGCCCAGGCCGACCAGGTACAAGCGCAGCAGCAGACCCAGGCACTGTACCGCCGCAGCTTTGCCGACCAGGTCATCGGCCACCGTGACGGGCAGCCGCTGCATGCGCTGTGCCTGCTGGTCGATTGGCGCACGCTGCCACAAGGCATGCGCGACTCCCCCCAGGCCTACCTGCGCAGCGCCAGCCTGCTGAGCAGCTATCCGTGCGATTGAGGGGTACCACACCCAACGCGCTGCGCAGGGAGTGGCCTGATGGGAAATCACCCGCCACAGCCAAATGTTGAAGCCATGTCCTACAACGCCGGATATCGCTGCCTGCAAAACCTGTTCGCGGAAGCTACAAGCCCCAACCCATATGGCGCCTAGCGACATGCCTCGGCTGTCACAGAAAATCCAGCCACACCTTCGACATAACGCCGCTGGTGATCGGTTAGCACAGCCCATCCGTCCCGAAGGAGCGCCATATGCAACTGCCAGACTTGAGCCACATCGATATCAGCCAACTGCCCCATTCGCTGCAGGCCCTGATCGACTGCATCGGCATCGACAACGCCTATCAGCTGACCTGCGCCTATGGCGGCAGGCCCAAGTACATCCCCAAGCACCGCGAGCGCACCAAGCTTGCCGACGTGCTGCCGGCCGAAGCGCTCGACGCACTGATCAAGCGCTTTGCCGGTGTCGCCCTGGAAATTCCCAAGGCTGACCATTTCATGCGCCAGTTGCGCAACCTGCAGATCCAGAAGGAAAGCGCCAGCGGCTTGTCTCGCAGCCTGCTCGCTGACAAGTACGGCCTGAGCCTGCGCCAGATCGGCAACATCCGCCGCCAGGAACATTGCGTGCGCTGAAGCCCAGGCATCGTGACCACGATTGATAGCCACGTTTTTAACCCAACCAGAAGAGAACCCAGCAATGTCGATAGATAACAGCCTCATCGGTTCCGTAATCAATGCCTTGCCGATGGACCGCATGATCGCAGGCCCCCTGCAGGCCATGGTCCAGGCCCAGGTCACCGCCAGCAAATCCTACGCCGACTTCCTGATGCAGGTGTGCGTCCAGGACGGCAAGGCCGTGGCCATCCAGTTCGACTACGACGAAACCATCGTCGACGAACAAGGCGAGTACAAGGGCGTGGTCAGCAAGACCATGAAAGTGCCGCTGGTGGCAGCCATCACCCACCCGAACATTTCCATCGAAGAAGGTAATGTCGAGTTCGAGCTGGTCATCAACCAGATGTCGGAAGACGTTTCCAGCAAGGACATGAGCGCCGAGGCAAGCGGTTCGCTGGGCTGGGGGCCGTTCAGGCTCAACGTGAAAGGCAGCGTCAGCCACAAGTCCACGCAAACCCGCAAGACTGACACCCGCGCCCGCTACGCCTTCAACACGACCTTGAAGCGCCAGGACCCGCCTGAAGCGATGATGCGGGTGATCGACTTCCTGACCGACGCCGCGACAAAGCCGACCGTGGTCCAAACCGCCACACTGAACAGCCAGGACGCAATTTCCCAGGCCGATACCTTGAAGAACCCTGCGGCCGAAGGCGCTCCGGCCCTCGGCGCCGCCACCTCTTGAGGCGCACCTCCCCGCCCCGAACAGCCCCCCTGACCAGCAACAGGGGGGCACCACCTGGCCTGAGGAGTCGAAGCATTGGATAAATCCCCCGCCCCCATGACTTCCATCGACCTGCGCGAAATCACCCGTGGCCTGCAGGAAGCCGCCAGTGCTACCAACAGCCTGATCGCGCAGCAGTACATCAACCTGTTCGACCAGTTCTTCGAATGCGACACCGAAGCGTTGGGCGCGCCCATGAAAGCCAAGATGGTCGAGGTGGCCATGGACGGCCAGCACATCATGCGCGTACCGCTGTTCGCGCTGGTGTCGCCCAAGGGCCTGGCCCTCGAGCGCATGCAGGTCGACCTTTCGGTAAGGGTCAAAGGCACCGAAGCACAGCAGGCACTGCTGACCGCAGGCGAGAACAAGGCGGCCAGCTTCAAGGTCACCATCGGTGGCCAAAGCCGTCAGGGCGACAACCGTGACCCCGATGAAGTGCAGATCCGCATGCAGTTCCAGGCCAGCGAACCACCAGAAGCCCTCAACCGGCTGATCGAGGAGTACACCAGCCTGATCATCCCGGTACGCGCCCCCAGCCCGCCGCCCTCGCCCGACACCAATGAGTTCATCGAGGCGGCCATCGTCCGTTGACGGCCGCCCCCGCGACGGCTCAGAAGTCGCGCTTGTAGAAGATGTCCAGTGAGCTGGCCAGCCCGCTGGCAGCCTCGAGGTACACCTTCTTGCTCAGCTTGTAGCGCAATGCAATGGTGTTCGCAGGCTCGAACACCCCTACCCCATAGCGCAGGCTCAGCTTCTCGGTGAGGTTGCCGCTGGCGACCACGCTGGTGGTATTGCCCGAACCTTCGGTGTCCAGCTGGAAGTCGTCGATACCCAGGCTCGAGGCCAGGCTGCCGGTGATGCCGGCGCTACCCGCCAGGCCCAGGCCCAAGGCCGCTTCGGCAAGCATGTTGTTGTCTTCGCCGGACGCGCCCAGAGGCCGCCCCAGTACCAGGTACGACAGCGCCTGCTCCTGGCTCATGGCCGGCTCCGAGAACACTTTGCTGGTGGGCTGCTCGGCACTGCCGCTCAGGCGGATGCCGGCAATCACGTCGTCGACCTTGCGGATCGCTTCAATGTCCAGGTACGGCTGGTCGATCGGGCCTGCGAACAGCAGCCGCGCACGGCGGATGGTCAGGCGCTGGCCGTAGGCACGGTAGCGGCCGTCGGCCAGGCTCAGCTCGCCACGGGTGTCGAGGTTGTCGCCGATGTGCACATGGCCGAGCAGGTTGGCCTTGAGGCCAAAGCCACTGAACGAAAGCTTGTCACGGCCCACATCGACATCGATGTCCATGGCCATCGCCATGGGTGGCTTGCCCTCTTCGGTCTGGTGGCCGACGATCACCGTGTCATCCGATACCTTGACGGTGGACGGTGGCAGCTCGCGTACAGTGATCGTGCCCTTGGGCACCTGTACCTTGCCGGTCACCGCCAGCTTGTCGTCGATCAGGCGCAAGGTCAGGTCCGGGGCGACCTCCAGCGTCGCATAGGGTTCGACCGTGACGGGCAGTTGCTGGCCCTGCAGACGCAGGTCCATGCCCAGGGCCTGGCCCCAGGTGAGGTTGCCATTCAACTGGCCACGCCCCGCCTCGCCACTGCGCCAGCCGCCATTGAGCTGTACCTGCTCGCCGGCAATCAATGCCTGCAATGACAGGTCCTCGAGGCTGACCGGCAGTTCGGCGCCACTGACTTCGCCGCCGCTGAGCATCAGGTTGCCGTTGACCTGCGGCGCCAGCAAGGTGCCCGACAGCCGGCCACTGCCATTGAGCTGCCCGGCCAGGCGCTCGACCATAGGCACGAACGGGCGCGCCACCGACAGGTCGAGACCGGCAAGGCGGAAATCACCCGATAGCGGTTTGTTCTTGCCCAGTGGATCGAGGCGGGTGTTGACGTTCAGCTCGCCCAGGCGCTGGCCGCGGAACGCCAGGCGGGTATCGATGCGCCTTGGCGTCAGCGTGCTGTCCAGGCGCAGGGTCTGGTACGGGAAGTCGATCCAACGGTCCTTGTCGCGCACGCGCAGGGTACCGCCACTGGCGTCGACGACGATGTTGCCCTTGGGGCCACTGGCCGGGATGTCCAGATTGATGTCGGCATTGAGCAGGCCCTGCCAGGCGAAGTCCTTCGGCAGCCACTGGGCCAGGCTGTCCAGCGGGAACTGCTTGAGGTGGTAGCGCAAGCGTGGCTCGGGGGCCAGGCGCTGGTCGTCGCCACACAAGCTGGCCTGGCCGGAACGCCAGCAGTGCGCAGCAAAGTCCAGCTGGCCGCTGGCCAGCCGCTGCACGCGCGCCGGTGCCTGCAACTGCCAGTCCTGGCCGCCGGCCTGGATCCGCCCACTGGCCAGGCGCCCACGCCAGTCACCCTTGTTCAACTGGCCGTCCAGGCCGAGATCGAGCTTGAGCTGCGGGCCGTCCAGCGCCAGGGTCAACGCTTGCTGGCGAATGTCGCCTTTGCCGTGGGCCTGCAAGGTGCCCAATGCCGTGTCACCCAGGTGAATGCCGCCGGCCTTGAGTTCGATCACGCCGCGCTGGGCGTTGTCCAGGCGGGCATCCAGGTCCAGCTGCTGCAAACGGTTTTCCGCCTGGGCCAGGCGCTGGCCCTGCAGGGTCAGCGTACCTTGCGGGGCTTGCAAGGTGCCGGCGACGTCCAGCCGACCCTTGACCTGGCCCTGCAACCTTGGCCACAACTGGCCCAGGCGCGGCAGGTCGAGGTCGACCCGCCCGGCCAGGCGCTGCTGCAGGCTGCCACTGCCATTGATGCGGTTGTCCCCCAGCTGGATTGCCAGGGCGCCCAAGGTCCAGCTCTGCCCTGCCCCCTGGGCCTCGACCTTGAGCATTGCCGGCTGGCCGCGCAGGCGGCCTTTCAGGTCAAGCTGGGCATCGAGGCTCAGGGCGTCGCCTTTCATCTCGCCTTTGCTGCGCAGCGGCCCCGCCAAGGTACCCGGCAGCTCGGCCAGCCAATAGGCTGGGTCAAGCGCCGACAACTGCAGGTCGACATCCCATGCCAGGGTGTCGGCAAAGCGCACGGCGACACTGCCGGCAGCCTTGCCTTGCCCGGCGCTCAGCGCCAACTGCGGCAGCTTCACCTGGCTCAGGTCACCTTCGAACGGGCTGGCCAGGCTGAACGCGCCGGCCGGGCCATCCAGGTCGCCATTGAAGGTGCCCTGGTAGTTGCCATCGCGATAATGCACCTGGGCCATGAACCGCTTGAGGGTAACCTCGGGCGGCGTCTCCAGTGGATACAGGCGCAGCCACGGGAAGTCCTGCCAGTCCAGTCGGGCGTCGGCGACCAGGCCTTGCTGCCAGTCAGCCGTGGCTTGCAACTTGACCCGCTGGGTATCGCTGGCGTTCAGGTCCAGGGCATCGAGCCTGGCGCCTTTGCTGTCGACCAGCCCGGACAACAGCACGGCGATCGGCGACTGCTCGGCCGGCAGGCTGGCCGACCCCGACAGTTGATAGCCCTTGAGCAGGTCGCCCCGGGCGTCGAGCTTGAGCTGGTTGAACTGCACGGTGTCGGGCAACGAAGCGGCCGGCTTGAATGCTTCGGAGCGGATCTGCAAGGTCGCCGGCAGGTGCTCGGCCAACGCCTGCAATTGCCCGTTCAGCGTGGCGTCAAGGTAACCACTGCTGGTGCCGGCGAGTTTCAGGGTTTTCTGCAGCTCGCCGGTGGCGGTCAGCGCCAGCTGCCAAGGTTTGCCGTCCACCGCTGGCAGTTGCAGCTGCGCCTGGAGTTGCACCGGCCAGTCAGCTTCGGGCTGCAGGTCGCCCTGCAGGTTCAATTGCAGGTCATCGCGCTGCAGGTGCAGGCTGTCGATGCGCAGCCCGGTATTGGTCCAGTGCGCCGCCAGTTGCAAGTCGCCAAGCAGGTCGCTGCCATCCAGGCGCAACTGGCCAACCTTGACCTCTCCCAGTTCGATGGCCAGCGGCAAGCGCAGGGCCGGCAACTGTAGCGGGCCACTGTCGGCCGATTCGGCGCTGGGCGCAAAGGCCATGTCGATGCGCTGCGCCTGCAACTGGTCAATGCACAAGGTAGAGCGCAGCAGGCATGCCGGCGACCAAGCCAGCAGCGGTGCCTGCACCTCTACCGTGCTGCCGGCATCGGCCCAGCTCAGCCGGCTGGCTTGCCAGCTACCGGCCAGGCGGCCCTGGAAGTCAGCCACCTCAAGCCCGGGCACCTTGCCCAGCACCCAGCGGCTGCCGGCCTCGGTCCCCAGCAGCAGGCCGAGTGCCAGGCCCAGGCTTGCGGCTACCCCGAGCAGGCCTGCCAAAATGTACTTGATCACGCGTTTCACAGCTCAGGCCCCATGGAAAAGTGCAGGCGAATTCCCCCTTCATCATCCAGCGCCTTGGCCAGGTCCAGGCGCAGCGGCCCGACCGGCGACACCCAGCGCACGCCAAAACCTACACCGGTCTTGAGGCTTGGCAGCTCCAGGTCGTTGAACGAGTTGCCCTGGTCGACGAAGGTTGCCAGCCGCCATTTTTCGGTCAGCGAATACTGGTACTCGACACTGCCGGCGACCAGGTAGCGCCCGCCAATGCGGTCGCCGTCGCTGTTCTTCGGTGACAGGGTCTGGTAGTCATAGCCACGCACGCTCTGGTCACCACCGGCGAAAAAGCGCAGCGACGGCGGAATGTTGTTCTTGAAGCCATTGGTCGCGCTGCCACCGAACTGCACCCGGCCGAGCAAGCGGTGGTCATGGCCAAGCGTGGTCAGGCCCTTGAGCAGCACGTTGCCATGCAGCAGGTTGGTGTCCGAGACCAGCCCTTCCTTGGCCACCTGTACATCGAACTGCAGGCGGTAGCCGTTATGCGGGTCGATGCGGTTGTCACTGCGCAGGAAGGAGTAGCTCACCCCCGGCATCAGCAGGTTGCTCAGCCCGGAGTCATCACCCAGGCGGTACTCCTCGCGCTGGTACTTGAGGGAAATCACCCGCTGCCAGCCGCTTGGCAGCTTGCTGTGCCACTCGGGGCCCACCGTCAGCAGTTTGCTGAGGGTGTCGGTGCCGGCAATTTCTTCGTTCTGGTAGCCGCCGGCAAAGCGCAACTTGTCGGTCAGCGGCGGGTCGAGGGGGATGTCGTACCAAAGGCCGACGTTCTGCCGGGGCGCCGACAGTTCGGTTTCCCAACCGTAGCTATGGCCCTGCGGGTTGACCCAGTGGCGGGTCCAGTTGGCCTTGCCGCGTGGCCCGACGTCGGTCGAGAAGCCCAGGCCCAGGCCCATGGTGCGCGGCTTGCGGGTTTCCAGGCGGACATCCACGGGGATTTCTTCGCCCACGGCGGCGGTGGGCGCCGCATCCACGCGCACGCCTTCGAAGTAGCCGCTCGATTGCAGGTCGTTGTTCAGCTCGGCGATCAGTTCCGAGTCGTAAGGTGTACCCGGCTTGAACGAGACCATGCGCTGCAGCAGGTCGTCGTCCAGCGGTGTGTCGCCACCAAAGGTGACGGCGCCCAGGTGATAGCGCGGGCCGCTCTGGTAGACCAGTTCGATATCGGCCACACCCGCCTGGGGGTCGACCGCCAGGCGCTGGCGGCTGAAGCGCCCACTGAAGAAGCCATAGCGCGACGCCTGGTTCTGGATCAGCCGTTTGGCATCCTCGTAATGGCCGTGGTTGAGTTGTTCGCCCGCGCGCAGGGCCTTGCTGTCGGGCACGCGAAAGGCCTTCATCTCGCTGGCGGGGCCTTCGATGCGTACGGTCACGTTGCGCAGGCGAATCGGCTCGCCGGGGTCGATGGTGATGATCAGTTGCGGGGAGCGGTCAGCCTCGCTGGCGGGCTTGACCTCTGTGTCGATCTGCGCCTGGTAGTAGCCAAGTGCCTGCGCGGCTTTGCGCGCCTGCTCCTGGGCGCCGCGACTGAAGCGCAGCAGCGCTTCTTCATCGCGGTCACCAAGGGTACCGATATAGCCTTCGACATTGGCCTTGAGCGCCTTGTTGGCCGGTTTGACCTTCACCAGCAACTCGCTCTGGCCCCATGCTGCGAAACTGGCGGCCCAGATAACCAGGCCCCAGGTCAATCTTCCTGAATACGTCATGCGGCGCATGCTACCAGAGCCGGGCGCTCAAGGGAGCCGCCGCGCCGTCTGCTCAGGCAAAAGCAGAATTGGAAGAGACCGGATTGGGATGGAAGAACACCCTCTCACGGATTGGTCCTACAGCCACCTCGCCAATTTCCTCATAACCCTGGCGCTGGTAAAAGGCCAGGTAGTGCTCGTTGCCGGTGTCCAGCACCACACCCTGGGTACCAGGGTCGTCTGCGCACCAGTCATGCACAGCTTGTAACAATTGCTCGCCGTAGTGCTTGCCCTGAAATTGCGGGTGCACGCCCAACAGCGGCAGCACATGCACCTCGTCGGTGGGCAGGCAGGTGGCCAAGGCGGCCTGGTAGTCCATGTAACGGCGCGTACAGCGCAGGCCGGTGCCCATCATCATGCGCAGGCGCCAGGCCCAGCTGTCGGCCACGCCCAACCGGCGCAGCGGCGGCACGATCAGGGCGAGTGCGATCAGGCGGTCCTCCACCAGCAGGCCGATGGCGGGCAGTTGCAAGTAGAAGTGCTGGCGTACCCACTCGCGCACCATCACCCGCAGGCGCCGCTCGTAGCCTGGGCGCTGGGCCTCGAAGATATAGGCGAATGTAGGTTCGTGACGGTAGGCGTTGTACAGCAGCGAACGCGCCTCGCGGCTGTAGCCGTCATCGAGCAGGCAGACACGGGCCGGAGTGGCAGTGGTTTCGGGCATTGCGGGCAGTCCTCCTGGAATGGGCTTACAGTGCCCTGGAAAGGACGTTAGCAGCAGGCTCCCGAAGCCGCCATGCTGGTGATGGCAAGCGATGTCGGCTAGCATCGCGCCTTTTACCGGGATTATCTTTCCATGAAGATCGTCTGTTTCAACATCAACGGCCTGCGGGCCCGCCCGCACCAGCTGGCGGCGCTGATCGAAAAGCACCAGCCGGACGTGATCGGCCTGCAGGAAACCAAGGTCAGCGACGATCAGTTCCCGCTGGCCGACGTGCAGGCGCTGGGCTACCACGTGCATTACCACGGCCAGAAAGGCCACTATGGCGTGGCCCTGCTGTCGCGCCAGGCACCGCTGAGCCTGCACAAGGGCTTTGCCAGCGATGAAGAAGACGCCCAGCGCCGCTTCATCTGGAGCACCTTCGCCGATGCCGATGGCAACCCGATCACCATCATGAACGGCTACTTCCCCCAGGGTGAAAGCCGCGACCACCCCACCAAGTTCCCGGCCAAGCAGCGCTTCTACAGCGACCTGCAGGCGCTGCTGGAAGGCCAGTTCCGCAACGACCAGCCACTGCTGGTGATGGGCGACATGAATATCTCGCCGCAGGACTGCGACATCGGCATCGGCCCGGACAACGCCAAGCGCTGGCTCAAGACCGGCAAGTGCAGCTTCCTGCCGGAAGAGCGCGAGTGGATGGAACGTTTGAAAGGCTGGGGCCTGGTGGACAGTTTCCGCCACCTGTACCCGGAAGTTTCCGACCGCTTCAGCTGGTTCGACTACCGCAGCCGTGGCTTCGAGGACGAACCCAAGCGCGGCCTGCGCATCGACCTGATCATGGCCTCGCAGCACCTGGTGCCGCGGATCAAGGCGGCGGGTGTGGACTATGAACTGCGCGGGATGGAAAAGCCGTCGGACCATGCGCCGATCTGGCTGGAATTGAGCTGATCACCAGCTGAACGCACAGCACCTGTAGGAGCGGCCTTGTGTCGCGATAGGGCCGCATGGCGGCCCCAGGATGTCAGCTTCGATGCACAAATTGCTGGGGCCGCGTTGCGGCCCTATCGCGACACAAGGCCGCTCCTACAAGGGCCAGCGTTAACCGCCCCGCACTCGGCTATCGCCAATAGCGCGAATCATCCACCACCCTCGCATGCCCCTCGAACAGCGCCGGCAACTGCTCCTTGAGGTAGTCGATCCAGGTGCGCACCTTGGCATCCAGATAGTGCCGTGACGGGTAGATCGCATACAGCGCGCTCTCGCGCAGGCGATACGGCGCCAGCAGCCGGCACAACCGCCCCTGCTCGATCGCCTGGCTGGCGGTGTAGAACGGCAGCAGGCCAATGCCCATGCCCAGCTCGCTGGCCACCAGCATGGCGTCGGCGACGTTGGTGGAAAAACTGTCGTTCGGTGCGATCACGCACTGGTCCACCCCTTGCGGGAACACCCAGTCACCTTCGTACATCGGATAAGCCATGCGCAGGCAACGGTGCTGGTGCAGGTCTTCCGGGCACTCTGGCACACCGTGGGCCACCAGGTAGCTCGGCGCCGCGCAGGGGATGCTGAAAATGTTGCCCAGCGGCACGGCGATCAGCTGCGAATCCGGCAGCGCCCCGTCCACGGTAATCACCACGTCATGCCCTTCGGCCAGGGGGTCGGGGTTGCGCTGGGACAGGGTCAGCTCGATCACCACCTCTGGGCACAATGCGTTGTAGCCGGCCACCAGCGGCATCAGCAACAGGCCCAGGCCGTGCGGGCAATGCAAACGCAGGCGGCCTCGAGGCGTGAGGTGCGCGCCACGGGCTTCGCCCACCGCCTCTTCGGTCAGCAACATGATCTGCCGCGAGCGCTCGAGAAACCGCTCGCCAGCCTCGCTCATGCGCAAACGCCGCGTGGTGCGGTGCAGCAGGCGGGTCTGCAGCTGGTTTTCCAGCTCGGCAACGATGCGCGAAACCTGCGCCGCAGAAATGTCCAGGGCATTGGCGGCCGCAGCGAAGCTGCCACATTCCACCACACGGGCGAAGGTACGCATGGCATGCAGCATGTCCATGAAGGTGTGCTCCTTGTTCGGTCTTATTCTTGCGTTACAGGCAGGAATCTATCACGGGTTAGCCCATTTATTGTGGATGACCAATGAATGGATCATTAGCCATACATTGAAAAAAAGGAGCCTGCCATGAAACGTTCGATCGCTGTCCTTGCCGTTGCCGCTACTCTCGCCTCGTTCGGTGCCCTTGCCGACACCGGCAGCAACCAGCCGGTCAGCAGCAGCAACTACGAATACGGCATGCCGCTGGACGTGGCCAAGGTCATCTCCATCACTCCGGCCAGCAACGCCGCCGACTGCCAGGTTGGCACCGCGCACATGGTGTATGTCGACCACCAGGGCCAGAAGCGCGAAATCGACTACCGGGAAATGGGCAACTGCTCGCAGCAGTGAGTCAGGCCAGCACCTCGGTGATCCAGCCGACCTGTTGCCTGAAGTCGTCGATTTTCGCCTGAGGCACCGCACCGCGGGCCCGCTCGAAGTTGGCCAGGGTCTGCTGCTTCTGCCGCAGCATGCGCCGCCACTTGACCAGGAACGCCTCGCTTTTCTCCTGCACCAGCACCGGGCCGAAGTACAGCTGTTCAGCGGTGTACGCCGCCCCGCCCGGCTCGGCGACGATGATCTCGTAATCGAAGCGGTTTTCCCGCAGCAGCTCTTCGCTGACGATCCGGTAACCATTGCCCACCAGCCACTGGCGCAATTCGCGCTCGGCGCCATTGGGCTGCAGCACCAGGCGGGTGACGCCAGCCAGGCGCTGCTTGCCGGCCTCGAGGATTTCGCACATGGTGTCGCCACCCATGCCGCAGATACTGATCACCGTGATGCGGTCTTCCGCCTCGACCGCTGCCAGGCCATTGGCCAGGCGCACGCTGACCCGCCCTTCCAGGCCGTTCCTGCGCACGTTGCGCTGGGCCGAAGCAAACGGCGTCTGCGCCACTTCGCCCGCTACCGCCGCGTCCAGCACGCCGCGCAGCATCAAGGCCACCGGCAGGTAGCCATGGTCCGAGCCGATGTCGGCCAGGCGCGCGCCTTGCGGTACTTGTGCAGCCACGCGCTCCAGGCGCCTGGACAATGTCTGTTCGTTCAACGTAAACCCCTGCTTTGCAATCGGCCGCGATTCTGACGGCGAACGCCGCGCATTTCAAACACCGGGGTGCCCTCGACCGTGCCGGCGCGCTCGCGTAGGCTTGCCGCTTTCCTTCCGTAGCAAGGCAAGACACACCATGGCACAAGCAGACATCATCTACACCCCGGACCCGGACGCCGAGTCGATTTCCTCCGACGTTGCCGAATACAACGGCGTGCTGGTCACCACGCAGATCCCGACCCACGCCGATGGCAGCCTGGAACTGGGCGGCATCGTCGAGCAGAGCGAGTGCACCCTGCAGGCGCTGAAAGTGGCGCTGGAGAAGGCCGGCAGCGGCATGGACCGCGTGCTGCACCTGACCATCTACCTCACCGACATGGCCGACCGCGCGGCATTCAACGAGGTGTACCAGCGCTTCTTCAGCAAGCCCTGGCCGGTACGCGCCGCCGTGGGCGTGGCTGCACTGGCATTCGAAGGCATGCGCGTGGAAGTGACCGCAATGGCCGCCAAGCGCTGATTCACCTTCAAGGGCCCTATCGCCGGCAAGCCAGCTCCCACCTCGACCGCGCTGCCCTCAGGCCTGTGCAGTACCTGTGGGAGCTGGCTTGCCGGCGATAGGGCCGGTGCAGGCAATACACCTCTCGGCACCCCGATGATGCCGCCAGCCCGTTTCGCCGCTACAATGCCCGCCTAAACCGTGACAGCCCGAACCTATAACGACATGTCCCTTCCAAAGAATCACCTGGAACTGCTCAGCCCTGCCCGTGACGTGGCCATCGCTCGCGAAGCGATCCTGCACGGCGCAGACGCCATCTACATCGGTGGCCCGAGCTTCGGCGCGCGCCATAACGCCTGCAACGAAGTCAGCGATATCGCCGAACTGGTCGAGTTCGCCCATCGCTACCATGCACGCGTGTTCACCACCATCAACACCATCCTCCACGACAACGAGCTGGAGCCCGCGCGCAAGCTGATCCACCAGCTGTACGACGCCGGTGTCGACGCGCTGATCGTGCAGGACCTGGGGGTGATGGAGCTGGATATCCCGCCGATCGAGCTGCACGCCAGCACCCAGACCGACATACGCACCCTGGAACGGGCCAGGTTCCTCGACCAGGCCGGCTTCTCCCAGCTGGTGCTGGCGCGTGAGCTGAACCTGCAGCAGATCCGCGCCATCGCCGCCGAAACCGACGCCGCCATCGAGTTCTTCATCCACGGTGCGCTGTGCGTGGCCTTCTCCGGCCAGTGCAACATCTCCCATGCGCAGACCGGCCGCAGCGCCAACCGCGGCGACTGCTCGCAAGCCTGCCGCCTGCCCTACACCCTGAAGGATGACCAGGGCCGCGTGGTTGCGTTCGAGAAGCACCTGCTGTCGATGAAGGACAACAACCAGACCGCCAACCTGGCTGACCTGGTCGATGCCGGCGTGCGCTCGTTCAAGATCGAAGGCCGCTACAAGGATGTGGCCTATGTGAAGAACATCACCGCCCACTACCGCAAGGAGCTCGACGCCATCCTCGAAGGCCGCCCGGAGCTGGCCCGCGCCTCCAGCGGCCGAACCGAGCACTTCTTCGTGCCCGACCCGGACAAGACCTTCCACCGCGGCAGCACCGACTACTTCGTCACCGACCGCAAGGTCGACATCGGCGCCTTCGACTCGCCAACCTTCACCGGCCTGCCGGTGGGTGTGGTGGAAAAGGTCGGCAAGCGTGACCTGCAGGTGGTTACCGAGGTGCCGCTGACCAACGGCGACGGCCTCAATGTGCTGGTCAAGCGCGAAGTGGTGGGTTTCCGCGCCAACATTGCCGAACCGCGTGGCGAGTTCGAGGAAGACGGCGAGAAGCGCTACCGCTACCGCGTCGAGCCCAACGAAATGCCCGAAGGCCTGCACAAGCTGCGGCCCAATCACCCGCTGTCGCGCAACCTAGACCACAACTGGCAGCAAGCCCTGCAACGCACCTCGGCCGAGCGCCGCGTCGGCGTGCAATGGCACGCGGTACTGCGCGAACAACGCCTGGCGCTGACCGTCACCAGCGAGGAAGGCGTGAGCGCGCAAGTGGCACTGGACGGCCCGTTCGGCCCGGCCAACAAGCCGCAGCAGGCGCTGGAGCAGCTGCACGACCTGCTCGGCCAGCTGGGTACCACCATGTACCACGCCGACAGCATCGACCTGGACGCCCCGCAGGCGTACTTCGTCCCCAACTCGCAGCTCAAGGCCCTGCGCCGCGAAGCCATCGAGGCACTGACTGCAGCACGGGTGCAGGCGCACCCGCGTGGCGGGCGCAAGGCCGAGACCACGCCACCGCCGGTATACCCCGAGTCGCACCTGTCGTTCCTGGCCAACGTGTACAACCAGAAGGCCCGCGACTTCTACCACCGCCACGGCGTGCAACTGATCGACGCGGCCTACGAGGCCCATGAAGAGCACGGCGAAGTGCCGGTGATGATCACCAAGCACTGCCTGCGCTTCTCCTTCAACCTGTGCCCCAAGCAGGCCAAGGGCGTGACAGGCGTGCGCACCAAGGTGGCGCCGATGCAGCTGATTCAGGGTGATGAAGTGCTGACCCTGAAGTTCGACTGCAAGCCGTGCGAAATGCACGTGATCGGCAAGATGAAAAGCCACATCATCGACCTGCCGCCCCCGGGCAGCGCGGTTGCGCAGGTGGTTGGGCATATCAGCCCGGAAGACCTGCTGAAGACCATTCCGCGCGGGCCGCATTGATCGGTAGCTTGTAAGGGCCCTTTCGCGGGCACGCCCGCTCCCACAGGGATCTCCACAGTCCTCCATACCTGTGCAGTACCTGTGGGAGCGGGCGTGCCCGCGAACACCGGCGTAGCCGGTGCCATCCACCGCGGCGCCTGCTTCGCGGGCATGCCCGCTCCCACAGGGGATCGCTCAAGGCCCCGGGGCTTGCGCCATGCCTGTAGAGGCAATGGTCTGACTCAAAGACCTTGAGGCCTGCACGGTAGGTGTGGGAGCGGGTTTACCCGCGAACACCGGCGTAGCCGGTGCCATCCACCGCAGCGCCTGCTTCGCGGGTGAACCCGCTCCCACAGGGATCGTGCAAGACCTAGGCGTGGCGCGATGCCTGTAGTGGCAATGGCCTTGCTCAAGACCTCGAAGCCTGCACGGTCAATGTGGGAGCGGGCATGCCCGCGAACACCGGCGTAGCCGGTGCCATCCACCGCAGCGCCTGCTTCGCGGGTGAACCCGCTCCCACAGGGATCGTGCAAGACCTAGGCGTGGCGCGATGCCTGTAGTGGCAATGGCCTTGCTCAAGACCTCGAAGCCTGCACGGTCAATGTGGGAGCGGGCATGCCCGCGAACACCGGCGTAGCCGGTGCCATCCACCGCGGCGCCTGCTTCGCGGGTGAACCCGCTCCCACAGGGGATCGCTCAAGGCCCCAGGGGCTTGCGCCATGCCTGTAGAGGCAATGGTCTGACTCAAAGACCTTGAGGCCTGCACGGTCAGTGTGGGAGCGGGCACGCCCGCGAACACCGGCGTAGCCGGTGCCATCCACCGCGGCGCCTGCTTCGCGGGCATGCCCGCTCCCACAGGGATCACGCCAATACATGGCCTTTGCGCTGCTGCTCAGCGAATCTGATGCTTGTGCAGCAACCGATAGAAAGTCGGCCGCGATATACCTAGCACCTTGGCCGCCACGCTCAGGTTGTCACTGTGCCGGCTGAGTACATCGCACAGCGCCTGGCGCTCGGCCCGGTGCTTGTACTCCTCCAGCGTACCCAGCGGTTGCTGCATCTGGTCAAGGGTCTGCAATCCCAGGTCCTGCGCCTCGATTTGCCGACCTTCGGCCAGCACCAGCCCGCGCCGCACACGGTTGGCCAACTCGCGGACATTGCCCGGCCAGTCATGCCGGCCCATGGCCGCCAGGGCATGGTCGCTGAACGAACGCGGTCGACGCCCGGTTTCCAGGCTGTAGAAATGGGCAAAATGGCTGGCCAGCATCGACAGGTCGCCATGCCGGTCGCGCAAAGGCGCGGTCACAACCTGCAACACGTTAAGGCGGTAATACAGGTCTTCGCGAAAACGCCCTTGCTCAATGGCCCTTTCCAGGTCCACGTGGGTAGCCGCCAGCACCCGCACATCCACCGGGATCGGCTGGCTGCCCCCCACGCGTTCAATGTGTTTTTCCTGCAGAAAGCGCAGCAAGTTGGCCTGCAACTCCAGCGGCAAGTCGCCAATTTCGTCGAGGAACAACGTACCACCATGGGCCGCTTCGATGCGCCCGGCCTTGCGCTGATGAGCACCGGTGAAGGCGCCCTTCTCATGGCCGAACAGTTCCGACTGGATCAGGTGCTCGGGGATCGCCCCGCAGTTGATGGCAATGAACGGCTGCTCGCTGCGTTGCGACTGACGGTGCAGGGTGCGGGCCACCAGTTCCTTGCCGGTACCGCTTTCACCGCGGATCAGCACCGGCGATTCAGTAGGCGCCAGCTTGCCCAGCAGCTTGCGCAACTCGCGGATCGGGCGGCTGTCACCGAGCAGTTCGTGGCTGGTTTCATCCACCCTCGCCAGCCCTTTGCCACGCAGTCGCGCCATGCCGAAGGCCCGGCCCAGGGTGACCTGCACGCGGGAAACGTCGAACGGCAAGGTGTGGAAGTCGAAGAACCATTCACAAACGAAATCGCCGACAGCCGGCATACGCAGCTGTTCGGCGCTGAGCACGGCAATCCATTCGGTGTTGCTGCGCTTGATCAAGTCCTTGACCCCGTCCGGGCGCCTGAGGTGCGACGCCTGCAAGCGCAACAGGCCCACATCGCAAGGATGATCCAGCGCGGCGCCGAGCATGCAGCTGTCCACATCCCAGCCTGCGCTGCGCAATCCAGGCAACAAACGGTGGCAGTCATCGCAGGGGTCAACGATGAGCAAACGGCGTTGGGCGGCAGGCTGCTGCATGACCGATCCTTGGCGCCAGTTTTCGGTTTTGTGAAATAAAACAGTAAGTTGTGGCGCCCGATTAACAGTAGCAACGAAGTTGACGGTTCCCAGTACCGTCTGTCTGCCGAATCATTTTTTTACAATCAGTGACGGGAATTTTCGCACTTTATCGACATCACATGGCGGCATGGGCAAGAACGGATTCGAACCTGGCAAATTTTTTTACAACCAATGTGTGACTCGCCCCAGGACAACGAGCATCAGTACACATAACCCCGCGCTGCACTTCGCGATAACCGAGGCGACTTTGAAGCAACGCGGACTTACCTGGATGTTTGGGACCATAGAGAGACCGAACCATGAATGCCCCGCTCCGTGTCAACGAAGCACTGCTGATTGCCGACCACGCCTTCGAACCTTTCCAGTGCGTAGCCTGGGATGCACCCAACGGTACTGGTGAACTGAGCCTGGCAGTGATCGACCGGACCAGCACCCGCATCGGCAGCAAGCAAGTGTCCTCGCGTATCTACTCCGACCCGGCCCAGTGGGCCAGCCTGATCGAGGAAGTGCGCGCCGAACTGTGCGAAAAAGGTTACGACCTGCAACCGTGGTCGATGCCGAAATAATATCGGCCGGCAAACCAAGTGCGTGCACCGCCACGCACTTGTACAAACTTCCGGGTTGCTGTTCTGGCAACTTTTCTTATTGCGACATAGTGTCGCATCGATACTTTTTCAATCCACCAACCTGAACTGTTGCAGGTGCTGGTATTCAGCCTGAAGTTGTTGCGCCAGACGCTGCGCACGGCCCAGGCGCACTGGCGCCAGTTCCATATCCACCAGCAAAGTGGCACACGGCATCGGCTGCACGGTATTCCAGTGCTGCAGCCGACCGTCGGTAAACACCAGGCAGCGCAATGCTTCTTCAGGGTGGGCCCGTTGCCGCGCCTGCAACCAGTGCCGAGCCTGTTCCAGTGCTGCGATCAACGGCGTGCCGCCACCGGCACCCAAGGCTTGCAGCCAAGGTTGCAAAGCGGCCGAGGCCTTCAGGCCGTGGCGCTGCCACTGCGGCGTGCGCCCGCTGGCGGTAAGCAGGGCCAGCCGGGCACGCTGGCGGTAGGCCTGGTCGAACAGCGCCGCCAGCAGCCCTTTGGTTTGTGCCAGCGCCTGGTGGCGGCGGGTCGAGGCCGACGCATCGACGATTACCAGCCACAGTTCTGCAGGCTTGGCCTGGCGTTGCTGCCAGCACAGGTCCTGGCGCTGGCGTGGCCGGCCCTTGAGCAGGGTCGGCAGCCAGGCCACCCGACCGGCCGCGGCACTGCGCGCCCGGCCTCGGCTGGCACCGTACTGTTTACCTGCGCCTGCTCTGGCATCCGCCCCTTTGGCAGGTGGCTGGGGGATGCTCAGGGCTTTTTTGCCCAATTCGGCACCTCGCGGCGGGCGCCGCTGGCCACTGGCTGCGCCGCCATCGCACCCCAGTCGCCCTGCCCGCCCTGTTCGCCAGGGTTGCCTGCGCCTTCCCGATCGGGTTGTTTCTCAGGCTGCTGCGGTGCCGCAGGGGGGTTGGCCTGGGGCGCAACGCGGCGGCGATGGCGCAAGGCGAACTCGGCCACTGCATCGACATCGGCCTCTTCGATGGCCTCGCCACCGCGCCAGGCACAGTGGGCGCGTGCGGCGCGCAGCCAGACCAGGTCGGCGCGCAGGCCGTCGACCCCGGCGGCGTAGCAGCGTTCGGTGATCCAGGCCAGCGCCTGGTCGTCCAGGGCAATACCGGCCAGGGCCTGGCGCGCCGCCTGGCAGCGCTCGCGCAATTGCGCCTGGGCCTCGGCCCATTGCGCGCAGAAGGCCTGCGGGTCGCTGTCGAAGGCCAGGCGGCGGCGAATGATCTGCTGACGCGCCTCGGGCTCGGGCAAGCCTTCCAGGGCCACGTTGAGGCCAAAGCGGTCGAGCAACTGCGGGCGCAGTTCGCCCTCCTCCGGGTTCATGGTGCCGATTAGTACGAAGCGGGCACTGTGCCGGTGCGAGATGCCGTCGCGCTCGATGCGGTTGGTGCCACTGGCCGCCACGTCGAGCAGCAGGTCGACCAGGGTATCGGGCAGCAGGTTGACCTCATCGACATACAACACGCCGCCATCGGCCTGGGCCAGCACCCCCGGGGAAAACTGCGCCTTGCCCTGCCCCAGCGCGGCATCCAGGTCGAGGGTGCCGACCAACCGTTCTTCGCTGGCGCCCAGTGGCAGGGTGACGAACGGGCCCTCGCCGAGCAGGTCGGCCAGGCCACGGGCCAGGGTGCTCTTGGCCATGCCACGCGGTCCCTCGATCAGCACGCCGCCGATCTTCGGGTCGATGGCGGTCAGGCACAGCGCCAGTTTCAGGTCATCGGCACCGACCACGGCTGCCAGTGGAAATTGCACGGGTTCACTCATTTCAAGCCTGTTCCTCGCCGTCGAGCAGTTGTTCCTCGAGGGCTTCGCGGTAGTCGCCAGGCGCCTGCCACAGGCCGCGCTGCTGGGCCTCCAGCAAACGTTCGGTAAGGTCGCGCAGGGCCTCGGGGTTGTGCTCGCGCATGAAGTCGCGGGTCGCCGGGTCGAGCACGTAGGCATCGGCCAGCGCCTGGTAATGATGGTCGTCGATCAGCTGCGTGGTGGCGTCGAATGCAAACAGGTTGTCGACCGTCGCCGCCATCTCGAAGGCGCCTTTGTAGCCATGGCGCTTGACCCCGTCGATCCACTTCGGGTTCAGCGCCCGGGCGCGGATGACCCGGTTCAGCTCTTCCTTGAGGGTACGGATGCGCGGCCGGTCGGCCTGGCTGTGGTCGCCGTGGTAACTGGCCACTGCCGCACCGGACAAGGTTTCCGACGCCGCCAGCATGCCACCCTGGAACTGGTAGTAGTCGTTGGAATCGAGCAGGTCGTGTTCGTGGTTGTCCTGGTTCTGCAGCACCGCCTGCACCTTGGCCAGGCGCTGGGCGAACTGGGCGCGCGCCGGGGTACCGTCGTCGCTGGCGCCGTAGGCATAGCCGCCGTGGTTGAGGTAGACCTCGGCCAGGTCGTCGCGGCTGTGCCACAGGCGCCCGTCGATGGCGTTCTGCACCCCGGCGCCGTAGGCCCCGGGCTTGGCACCGAACACCCGCCAGCCAGCCTGGCGCGCGGCCTGCTCGGCGTCCACGCCCTGCGCCTGCAGCGCGGCGCGCTCGCTACGCACGCGGGCGGCCAGTGGGTTGAGATCGTCGGGTTCGTCCAGCGCGGCCACCGCCTGCACGGCGGCATCGAACAGGCGGATGAGGTTGCCGAAGGCATCTCGGAAAAAGCCGGAAACGCGCAAGGTCACGTCCACCCGCGGTCGGTCGAGCAGGCTGAGCGGCAGGATCTCGAAATCGTCGACCCGCTGGCTGCCGGTGGCCCACACTGGTCGCACGCCCATCAGCGCCATGGCCTGGGCGATGTCGTCGCCACCGGTACGCATGGTTGCCGTGCCCCACACCGAAAGGCCGAGTTGGCGCAGGTGATCGCCGTGGTCCTGCAGGTGGCGTTCGAGGATCAGGTTGGCCGAGGCGAAGCCCAGGCGCCAGGCGGTGGTGGTGGGCAGGTTGCGCACGTCCACGGTATAGAAGTTGCGACCGGTGGGCAGCACGTCCAGGCGCCCACGGCTGGGCGCGCCACTGGGGCCGGCGGGCACGAAACGCCCGGCCAGCGCCGCCAGCAGGCCATTCATTTCGGCGCTGCCGCAGGCATCCAGGCTGGGTGCCACCGCTTCGCGCAGCGCCTGCACCACGTCGTGCACCGGCTGCCATTCGCTCTGGGCTGGTAACTGTGCGGTGCCGCCCAGCGCCTGGTCGATTACCAGCAGCGCCAACAGTTCGAGGCGTTCGCGGGTATCGCCACAGGTGCGCCAGGGTTCGCTGCTCATGGCCTGCAACTGCTCGGGGCGTGCGCCCTGCCATGGCTGCCCGAGTTCGCAATCGAGCGGGTCGAAACCTGGCACCAGCGCCTTGGCCAAAGCCCGCAGCAGGCTGGCATTGCCGCCGCGACCGTCGCCACGCTCGACCCGCAACAGCGCCAGCAAGGTATCCAGGCGCAGCCGGCCTTCCGGGGACTGGCCGAACACATGCAGGCCATCGCGAATCTGCGATTCCTTCAGGTCGCACAGGTAGGTGTCCAGGCGTGGCAGCCACACGGCGGCATCGTCCAGTTGGCCTTCCAGCTGCAGTTCGCGGTCGATGTGGTTGGCCTTGACCAGTTCGAGAATGTCGCGCTGCAACTCGCGGGCGCGCCGCGGGTCGAGCAGCTGCGCTTCGTAGAACTCGTCGGCCAATTGCTCCAGGTGGCGCAACGGGCCATAGGTTTCGGCACGGGTCAGCGGCGGCATCAGGTGGTCGATGATCACCGCCTGGGTGCGGCGCTTGGCCTGGGCACCCTCGCCCGGGTCGTTGACGATGAACGGGTAGATATTTGGCAGCGGGCCGAGCAAGGCGTCCGGCCAGCACTGCGCCGACAACCCGACGCCCTTGCCGGGCAGCCATTCGAGGTTGCCGTGCTTGCCGACGTGGATCAACGCGTCGGCGGCAAAGGCATGGCGCAGCCAGAAGTGAAACGCCAGGTAGCCGTGCGGCGGCACCAGGTCCGGGTCGTGGTACACCGCGCTGGGGTCCACCTGGTAGCCCCGCGCCGGCTGGATGCCGACGAAGGTCAAGCCAAAGCGCAGGCCGGCCACCATCAGCCGGCCACTGCGGTACATCGGGTCCTGCTGCGGTGGCCCCCAGCGCTCCAGCACGGCCTGGCGGTTGGCCTCGGGCAGGCGCTCGAAGGCGGCCTGGTAGTCGGCCAGGCTCAGGCTCTGCGCGCAGGGGCGCAGGTCCAGATGGTCGAGGTCGTTGGTCACGCCGCCGAGCAACTGGTGGATCAGTTGCGTACCGCTGCCCGGCAAGTCGGCCAGCGGATAGCCTTCGGCCTGCAGGGCCTTGAGGATGTTCAGCGCCGCCGCTGGCGTGTCCAGGCCAACGCCGTTGCCAATGCGGCCATCCCGGGTCGGGTAGTTGGCCAGCACCAGGGCCACGCGCTTTTGCGCATTCGGCAGGCGCGCCAGTTCGACCCAGCGGCGGGCCAGTTCGGCGACAAAGTCCATGCGCTCGGGGTGGGCGCGGTAGCAGACCACGTCGGACTGGCTGCGCTCGCTGCGCCAGGCCATGTCCTTGAAACTGACCGGGCGGGTGATGATGCGCCCGTCCAGTTCGGGCAGGGCAATGTGCATGGCCAGGTCACGCGCCCCCAGGCCCTGCTCGCTGGCTTCCCAGCCGGGCTGGTTGTCTTGCGCGCAGATGGCCTGCAGCACCGGGATGTCGCGACGGAACGGGCGCAGGTTGGGCCGTTCGGGGCTGGACAGGGCAAAGCCGGTGGTGTTGACCAGCACTTCGGCACCCACCTCGTCCAGCCAGGCTTCGACCTGCTCCAGGCAGGCGCTTTCCTTGAGGCTGGCCACGGCGATCGGCAACGGGTTGAGCCCGGCGGCCTGCAGGCGCTGGCAGAACACATCGATGAACGCGGTGTTGGCCGCCTGCAAGTGCGAGCGGTAGAACAGCAGTGGCGCCACCGGCTGTTCGGGATGCCACTGCGGGTACCAGTCCTCCAGCGTGGCGCTGCCCTTGGCCGGGTGATACACGGCGGTGCGCGGCAAAGGCTGCGGCTCGTCCCAGGCATAGTCGCGGCCCAGCCACTGGCTGGCCAGGCAGTTGAACAGGTTGATGGCGTTGGCCTTGCCGCCCTGGCGCAAGTAGTGCCAGAGGCGCTCGGCCTGCTCGCCGCTGACACTGCCCAGGCTGGTCAGCTCCGGGTCCGGGCGGTCGTCGCCCGGCACCAGGATCAGTTGCACGCCACGGCCGGCCAGTTCGACTAGTTGCTCGACGCCATAGCGCCAGTAACCGACGCCGCCGTGCAGCGACACCAGGATGACCTTGGCATGGCGCAGCACCTGGTCGACATACAGGTCGACCGAGGCATGGTTCTGTACCTGCATCGGGTTGGCCAGGCGCAGGCTGGGGTAATCCTCGGGCAATTGCTCGGCGGTATCGGCGAGCAATGCCAGGTGCGAATCGCCGCTGCAGAGAATCACCAGCTCGGCGGGCGTCTGGCCGAGGTCGGCAATGCTGTCATCCGGCACGAAGCCGCCGGGCTGGGTCCGCAGCAGGTGCATGGGTCAGGCGCCCAGTGCCTGGCGCAGGCGCGCTTCCAGCTGGGCGGCGTCAAGGTCCTGGCCGATCAGCACCAGGCGGGTGATGCGCGGCTCGTCGGCGCGCCAGGCGCGGTCGAAGTGCTTGTCGAAACGGGTGCCCACGCCTTGTACCAGCAGGCGCATCGGCTTGCCCGGGATGGCAGCGAAGCCTTTGGCGCGCAGGATGCCGAATTCCACCACCAACTGGGTCAGGGCGTCGAGCAGCAGGCTTTCGTCGGCTTCGGGCAGGTCGATGGAGATGGAGTCGAAGGCGTCGTGGTCATGATCGTCATGGTCATCGCCGTCATGATGCGAATCGTGGTGGGTACGGCGGCCATCGATGTGCGCCTCGGACTCGGCGCCCACGCCCAGCAGTACCTCCAGCGGCAGCTTGCCGCTGCTGGCCTCGATCACCTTGACCGCCGGCGGCAGTTCTTCGGCCACCTCGGCGCGGACCTTGGCCAGGCCTTCGGCGTCGATCAGGTCGGCCTTGTTCAGCACCACCAGGTCGGCGCTGGCCAGCTGGTCGGCGAACAGTTCGTGCAGCGGCGACTCGTGGTCCAGGTTGGGGTCGAGCTTGCGCTGGGCATCGACCTGATCCGGGTAGGCGGCGAAGGTGCCGGCGGCCACGGCCGGGCTGTCGACCACCGTGATCACCGCGTCGACGGTGCAGGCATTGCGGATTTCCGGCCACTGGAAGGCTTGCACCAGCGGTTTGGGCAGGGCCAGGCCGCTGGTTTCGATGAGGATATGGTCCAGGTCGCCACGGCGTGCCACCAGCTCGCGCATCACCGGGAAGAACTCTTCCTGCACGGTGCAGCACAGGCAGCCGTTGGCCAGCTCGTAGACGCGGCCGGTGGCTTCTTCTTCGGTGCAACCGATGCTGCACTGCTTGAGGATTTCGCCGTCGATGCCCAGTTCGCCGAACTCGTTGACGATTACCGCAATGCGGCGGCCCTGGGCGTTGTCGAGCATGTGGCGCAGCAAGGTAGTCTTGCCCGAGCCGAGGAAGCCGGTGACGATGGTGACGGGGAGCTTGGCCAGTGTTTTCATGTCGCATTGCCCTTGGCAGATTGGCGCGGGCATGCAGGACGACAGCCACGGGCCAGACCGGCCGGGCTTGTTCGCCACCGGATCACCCCGCCCGGTTGAAAGTCGAAAACGTGACGAGGCAGGTCTCCTGGCTCGCACCGTTCCATGTGCCCGCTGGTGCAGCGGGCTGGCGGGATGACGCCTTCCCGCGCGCGGGCGCAGTGGCTGTGTCGATCCGTTGTCGGTGCTTACAGTTGCGGGGGCAGCCGCGGCTTGTACCGCGTTCCCGTCTTAGCTTCGGCCTGGCCGAAGAACCTCGAAGTGGCAAGGCTACGCAGTGGCTGGCGGGTGGTCAACCATTGCAGTCGGGCTGGCCGACAACAAGTGGCGCAACTGCGTTACAGTGGTGGCTTTGAGCAGCGAGGCCCACCGGTGAAACCCCTGAACAAGCGCGATATGGCACGCCTGGAGCGTGAACTGGTGGTTTGCCTGACCGAAGCCTGCGAAACCGCCAAGGCGGAGATCGTCGGTTTCAGCTGGCTGACCCATCGTCTGGCTCCCGAGGATTTTCCGGCCAGCCTGCGCATTACCTGGGTGTTCGAGCGAGAGGCCGACAAGGCCGCCGCCGTGGCGGGCGACGCGAAGGTACGCATGCTGGCGCTGACCGGCCTGGCTTTGGAACAGGCTGGCATTCAGCTGGATCATCCGGCCTGGCATGTGCGGTTTGACAGTGAAGAGGCCTGCCAGCAGAGCCACGGGGGCAACTGGAGCAAGCGCTTGATGGGGCGCTGAACCAGGGGCATGCGCGGTCCTACAGGTCCAGTGCACGCCTTAAGGGCGACGCCGGCCATGTGGGAGCGGGTTTACCCGCGAACACGGGCGAAGCCCGTGCCATCCACCGCGTCGCCTGTTTCGCGGGTGAACCCGCTCCTACAGGGCACGCGGCGCACTCGCGGAATCTGTTTTCCCGCGACAACGATGCCTCTATCCGTTAGGCTGCGCATTCCCCTTTCACGAGGTATTCGTCCAATGCGCCATTGATGCCGCCGTCCCTTCGACGGCCAGTCTTCAGCCTCCGGTTCGCTCCGGAGATGTCGCGGCATTTGTGGAGTTGTGCATGACGAACACGTCGATCCTGACGCTGGACAGCGTCTCCTTGGCCTTGCCTGACGGCAGGCTGTTATTTACCGACCTCAGCGAAACCTTCGACCAACGCCGCACCGGCCTGGTCGGGCGCAACGGTGTGGGCAAGAGCCTGCTCGGGCAGATACTTGCCGGCCAACGCGAACCAAGCAGCGGCCAGTGTCGGCGCCTTGGGCGCATCCATCTTCTGGACCAGCAGGTGATCGAGCGTAGCGCCACGGTCGCCGACCTGGCCCAGGTGGGCGCGGTGCTCGCTGCGCTGGAGCGCATCGAGCAAGGCAGCGTCGCACCCAGTGACTTCGACACTGTCGGCGAACGCTGGGATATCCGCGAGCAATTGCAGGGGCACCTGCAACGCCACGGCCTGGGCCAGCTCGACTTGCACCAGCCCGCCCATAGCCTGAGCGGTGGCCAGGCCATGCGCGTGGCGCTGGTCGGCGCCTGGCTCAGCGAAGCGGACTACCTGATCCTCGACGAACCGAGCAATCACCTGGACAGCAACGCCCGCGCCCAACTGCTGAGCATGATCGAAGCCTGGGACCGGGGCTTGCTGGTGATCAGCCATGATCGCAGCCTGCTCGCGCACATGACGCGCATCGTCGAATTGTCCAGCCTGGGCTTGCAGGCCTATGGCGGCAACTACAGCTTCTATTCGGCCCAAAAAGCCAGCCAGACAGCGCAGGCCCAACAGCAACTTGCCCGGCTGAAACAGGAGCAGCAACGCCAGGCGCGCGAACTGCAGCGCCAGCGCGAAGACCTGGAACGTCATCAGGCCCGCGCCGGGCGCAACGCCAGGCACGCCAACCAGGCCAAGATCCTGGTCGACCGCCAGCAGGAACGCAGCCAGGCCACTGCGGGCAAGCAGCGCCGCGACCATCGCGACGCCCGCCAGGCGCTGCAGGGCAAAGTGCGTGACGCCGCCCGCGAAGTCGAGCAGGACAGCGCCATTACCCTGCATGCACCCACGCCGCAGCGCCATCCGGGCCGCGAAGTGCTTGCCTTGCAGGCGCTGCACCTCCCCCGCGGCACGCGCAAACCACTGAACCTGCGCTTGTGCCTGGGCCAGCGGGTGGGCCTGGTCGGCGCCAATGGCAGTGGCAAGTCCACCCTGCTCAGGCTGATGAACGGTGAGTTGCCAGCACCGCCCGACAGCCTGCGCCTCAGTGGTGAAACCGCCCTGCTCGATCAGCACTGCAGCGCACTACCAGGCCACACCAGCGTGCTCGACCACCTGCGCCAGGCAAACCCGTCACTGGCCCAGGGCGACTTGCGCAGCCGCCTGGCGCAACTGGGCCTGGATGCGGCCCGCATCGAACTGCCCAGCGGCCTGCTCAGCGGCGGTGAGCGGATGAAGGCAGCACTGGCCGCCGTGCTATACCGCGAACGGCCGCTCGACCTGTTGCTGCTGGACGAACCCGGCAACCACCTGGACCTGCCGTCACTGGCCGCACTGGAACACATGCTCGGGCAGTTTCGCGGGGCGCTGGTGGTGGCGTCCCACGACCAGGTACTGCTCGACCAGCTGGCGCTGGACGAGTACCTGCACCTGTAGAAGCCGCAATGAATGCATTGCAGGCTATCAATTCGTGACTGGCCGTTCCCGATCTGCCACGGATGTATTATGGTGGCGTGGTGCGCATATAACAGCAGCCCGAGCAATCGGGCACTTGCAAGACAATGAGGGTGTCATGAGCAACGAAAGCATTAATTGGGACAAGCTGGGTTTCGACTACATCAAGACCGACAAACGCTACCTGTCCGTATGGCGCAATGGCGAGTGGGACAAAGGCACCCTGACCGAAGACAACGTACTGCACATCAGTGAAGGCTCCACGGCCCTGCACTACGGCCAGCAGTGCTTCGAAGGCCTCAAGGCCTACCGTTGCAAGGACGGTTCGATCAACCTGTTCCGCCCGGACCAGAACGCCGCCCGCATGCAGCGCAGCTGCGCCCGCCTGCTGATGCCGCAGGTGCCGACCGATGTGTTCATCGAGGCGTGCAAGCAAGTGGTCAAGGCCAACGAGAAGTTCGTGCCACCGCATGGTAAAGGCGCCCTCTACCTGCGTCCGTTCGTGATCGGCACCGGTGACAACATTGGCGTGCGCACCGCCCCCGAGTTCATCTTCTCGATCTTCGCCATCCCGGTTGGCTCGTACTTCAAGGGCGGCATGAAGCCGCACAACTTCCAGATCTCCAGCTTCGACCGCGCAGCCCCGCAAGGCACTGGCGCGGCCAAGGTCGGTGGCAACTACGCCGCCAGCCTGCAGCCGGGTGCAGAAGCGAAGAAAGCCAACTTCGCCGACGCCATCTACCTCGACCCGCTGACCCACACCAAGATCGAGGAAGTCGGTTCGGCCAACTTCTTCGGCATCACTGCCAACAACGAGTTCGTCACCCCGAAATCGGCTTCGGTGCTGCCAGGCATCACCCGCCTGTCGCTGATGGAACTGGCGCAATCGCGCCTGGGCCTGACCGTGATCGAAGGCGATGTGGAAATCAACAAGCTGGACCGCTTCATCGAAGCCGGCGCCTGCGGTACCGCTGCGGTGATCACCCCGATCGGCGGCATCGAGTACAACGGCAAGCTGCACGTGTTCCACGACCTGGAAAAGGTCGGCCCGGTTACCCAGAAGCTCTACAACGAGCTGACCGGTATCCAGAGCGGTGACGTGGAGGCACCGGCTGGCTGGATCGTCAAGGTTGCCTGAGGCGCTTTAACGGTTTGAAAAACGGGGCATGCCAGCGATGGCATGCCCCGTTTTTTTTTGCGAACTTATGCTCGAAAGCATGTCCCTGGCACAACAGTGGATGGCACGGGCTTTGCCCGTGTTCGCGGGCAAGCCCGCTCCCACAGGGATCGCGCCACCTTTTTAGAATTTGAGCAAGAAAGCTGC
>NZ_JAWJYQ010000052.1:0-1636 GCF_032971465.1 Pseudomonas sp. LSJ-87
CACCTTTTTAGAATTTGAGCAAGAAAGCTGCTCCTACAAGGACGCGCTCACGCAAGGCGACGCTGCATCAGCAGGTGCCGGGCTTTGTCGAAGGCCCAGTTGTACAGCACGGTGTAGGGCAGGATGATCACGAAGAAGCCCAACTCCACCATGAACGCCTGCAGCAACGAAATCTCCAGCATCCACGCCGCCACCGGCAGGCACCACACCACCAGTCCGGCTTCGAAGCCCAGGCCGTGCACAAAGCGTGCGCCGGCCTTCCAGTGGATGCGCTCGACCCGCACGTAGCGATCGACCAGCGCGTTGTAGACCATGTTCCACAGCATGGCGATCACCGACAGGGTCACCGCCAGCGCCCCCGCCGTCGCCAGCGACTTGCCCATGACCCAGGACAACAGCGGCGCACACAGCAGCACGGCGAACATTTCATAACCGACGGCGTGAACCAGGCGTTCGGTGAAAGAGACGTTTTTCATTGCAAATTCCATCCATTGCGTGAGTCGTGCTTCCTATTTTCTTTGATAGAACTGATACTCGCGACATAGCTACCATCGATTTTATCAATACCATGCGCTACTCACCCGAAGCTCTGGTCGCCTTTGTCGAAGCTGCATCGCTGGGTTCGTTTTCCGCTGCGGCGCGCAAGTTGCGCAAAAGCCAGTCCACCATCAGCATCGCCATCGCCAATTTCGAGGCCGATGTGGGTTGCCCGTTGTTCGAGCGTGGCGGTCGTCACCCCACGCTGAACGAGGCTGGGCGGCAGGTGCTGAGCCATGTCGAGGCAATTCTCGATGCCAGCGCCCAGCTCGATGCCCTGGCGGTGCGGTTGGCGGAAAACGTCGAGGCTCTGGTCTCGGTGGTGATGTCGGACAGCTACAGCGTGACCTTCCAGGGCGCGGTGATGGCCCGCTTCGCCCAGCACTACCCACATACCGAGCTGCGCTGCGGCCCGTCGGAAGATGCCGATGTGATCGAGCTGATCCAGCAGGGCCTGGCACATGTCGGCATTCTTGCCACCCAGCCCAGCTACCCCGCTGACGTTGCCGTGGCACGCTTGCCCGAGCAGGCAGAGTTTGGGGTGTACGTGGCCAGCGGGCATCCGTTGGCGGCTTTGCCCCAGGTGCAGACGCAGCACCTGGAGAACGTCCGGCAGCTGTATATCAAGACCTATGCCCCCAGCTTGCACCACGGTCGTGGCCAGGCCTGGTCGGCACCGGACTACCTCACCCTGCTGGAGTTCGCCGTGCGCGGGTTCGGCTGGGCCGAACTGCCCAGGGCACTGGTGGCACGGTTTGGCAATGGGCTGGTGGAGCTGCAGGTGGCCGGGTACCCGCGACGGGTTGACATGGATGTGGCCTGGTCGAGCCGGCGCGCGCTCGGGCCGGCGGGGCAGTGGCTGGTGCGGCAGATGTTGGGGCAATAGGCCTTTATCGCCTGCAAGATCCTGGGGGCTGCTGCGCAGCCCGTCGCGACGCAAGGTCCTCCTACAGGGCACTAAAGCGAAAAATCCTACAACGTTTTAGGAAGCCCATTGCTCCCCCGCGAAGGCGTTCCTCGCTAGTGTTTTGGCCGTTGCGTCAAATCACTGGAAAAGGAACTCCTGATGAGCATCAGCAAAGCCATCCACATCGCCATG